>JBBPYR010000068.1:0-33100 GCA_038199755.1 Ktedonobacterales bacterium
GTGCATGTGTGATCGCCATTCGGCGATCACACATGCACACTACCCATGATCTTCTCTTATTTCTTTTTTGAATTCGCGGAAGAAACCGGCGATGCCTTCGGGCCAGGTCATTTTTGGGATGCGCTTTAGCTCTTCTTGCTGCTGGCGTATCATGTCTGCGATGGCTTCGGCCCGCTGCTGATCCTTGCGTAGTTTGTCATATGCTGCCCGTTTCACGGCATCGCTCAGGATAGCATAGGCTTCGTTGAGTTGTTTGATGCGGCTATCGGCGGATTGGTTGAGGTCGGGATGATAGCGGCGGGCGAGTTGGCGATAGGCGTGTTTGATCTGTGCCAACGTCGCCGATGGAGACACGTTTAAGATGGCGTAGTAGTCTGGTTCTGGTCGCGGCATAATTTATCCACCTGTACTGCCGAAGCCGCCGCGTCCTTGCCCGACCTCGTTAATTTCATTCCACTGGACGCGCATAACGGGTACGAAAATACCCTGGGCGATGCGTTCGCCGCGTAGGACCATGACGGCCTCATCGCGAAAGTTATAGACCTGCACCTGCAATTCATCCCCTTCACCACAATAATCCTGATCGATGACGCCCACGCCGTGTGGGATGAGGAGTCCTTTGCGGCGCGGTGCTCCACTTCTCATGGTGAGCAGGAGCATATAGCCGGGTGGCGTCTGGACGATGACGTTGCCAGGGATGCGCCCCAGTTTGCGCGGAGCGATCTCGGTATCCTCACGGCACACCAGATCGAAGCCGACCGAGCCTGGTGTGGCATAGGTTGGTAATGGCAGCGTGGTATCAATCCGCTTAATCGCCACTTGCAAGATATGGGGTGTTAAGGGTGTGTCCATGGCTCTATTATACAACATCGTTGATGGGGATACGTATATATGTTGAAGGAAAGCAAAAAATTTGCTATGCTTACCTGAGAGGTGAGTTTACGTGGATACATCATTGAGGGAGAAAAACAATAGATTGACTCCGCGGGTGAAGATTGTTTTACTCGTCATTTGCTTACTCGTCGCGCTTGCCGCGGCTGGATTCGCGGTGATGAATACGGTGCAGGCGGTTCGTAGCTTGCAACAGGAACATGCCCTTGCGAAGTCGGGTGATGTACGGACTATTCGTTCGTGGATGACGATACCGTATATCGCACGGACGTATCATGTGCCTGAAGCATACTTGTATCAAACATTGCACCTTGACTCTAACAGTCCGCCGCGGCATGCCACCTTACACGCTCTTGCTTCCCATGATCAAAAACCAGTTGACACTGTGATTCATGACGTCCAGCACGCGATTGTGGTCTATCGTTCAAAGCATGGTCATTCTCATTTGCCGCCAAATACTTCCCCCGGTGCTCCCCCAGCGCTGCCTCCTGGGAGAGGAAGTGTAGTGCCGAGAAGGATGGTGTATTGAGTACCTTTCTTCCCTACCTGATAAACTGGATGCAAACATATGGCTATCCAGCCCTTTGGCTCTCAACGTTTCTTGCCGCTGTTGGTTTACCCTTGCCTACAGCTCTTGTTTTGCTGGCGGCGGGTGCCTTTGCGACTCTCGGCGATTTTAATATTGTAGTGCTCATTGCAGTGACATGGACGGCTTCGGTTTGTGGGGATAACGTTGGCTATTGGTTGGGTCGGCGTTTTGGTGGGCCGATTCTGCTCTGGTTGGCACGGCCTCGCAAGGTGCGCTTACTCTCTGAGAAGACGTTGGAGCGTGGTAACGAATATTTCCGTGCGCGTGGCATGACGGCGATTTTTTTGACGCGGTTTCTTTTTGCCGCCTTGGGTGGCGTTGTAAATCTGGTAGCAGGTGCTGAGCGGTATTCGTATCGCCGTTATTTGCTGTGTGATATGAGTGGCGACCTGATCAATGTAGTGATTCCTTTAGTGCTCGGTTATATCTTCGGTGTGAGTTGGGAGGCGGTCGGTGCGATTATCAGTGGCATTTCGGTTTTCGCATTAGCATTGCTCGTTGCGGTGGTCCTCGGCGTGTACTTAGTGCGATTGGTACGAAGAACGCAAAAAATGAAGCAAGAAGAGACAGAGCAAACAGGTGTAGGAGAAGGGGACGCTACGAAATCTTTGCCGGATGTGCCGATTGTGCCACGAACCTCGTTTGATTCTGGACATAATACAGTAGATTCTTTGCCACTTTAAGAGGGATTCAAACGTATAAAAAGGAAGCGTGATAAGCGAACGCGAAAAATTGCCGATTAAAAGAGGGGATAGGGAACGAAGGTGCAATGAATTGTGCCACTATCGCCAAAAAAGGGGCTGTAAGGACTAGAATGAAAAGCCGTCTTGCGTTATAATTAGACGGTAGGAATAATTTCCGACCGGGCATTGTTTTTACTAGTAGATAGTAGAGACAAGAAAACGCACAAAAAGATTTCTCTCCCACTCAGCTCAATAGCTGTCTTGCTGCTTGAGATATTACTTTTCATGGAGGGCGTATAATGATCGATTATGAGCGTGCCACGGCGGAAAAGACGCTTCCACGAAACACTACACCTACAAATCCAGGTCTTGAAGATTCGTTTGACATCGTTGGGCGATTGTTCGATAAGGACCTTGATGATATAGAGGATGATGTGGAGGACCCAGGAAAAGATGAGCAGGAGCTAGATGAGGACCTTAGCGGTCTCGATTCTGGCCCCCTTGAGTTGGAAGAAATGTCTGATATGCATGAAGAGCTAACTCAGTTGACGGACTCACGCGATTTGGAAACTGCTGCAATTCTCACCCTACCCACGATGGCAACTGATTCAGAGCAACCGATGCGTCGCTCCATGATTCGCCGTCGCCGCTCTGAGGAGCAAGAGGAGAATGCGGTTAGTAGTCCTGATGCGGGCGAGTCGGACGCCGTGATGACCTATTTGCGCGAAATTGGCCGTGTCCCGATGATTACGCATGAGCGTGAGATTGAGCTGGCGCAGCGCATCGAAAAGGGTGATCGCGACGCCATGAAGCAGTTTATCTTAGCTAATCTTCGTCTTGTAGTGAGTATTGCGAAACGGTACGTAGGGCGCGGTTTGACTCTGCTGGATTTAATCCAGGAGGGGAACATCGGCCTGATTCGTGCTGTGCAGCGTTATGATTGGCGGCGTGGCCATCGCTTCTCCACCCATGCAACATGGTGGATAAGACAGGCTATCAGCCGTGCAGTTGCCGATAAGGGGCGCACGATTCGCTTGCCCGTCTACGTCAATACGGCGTTGAACCGTATTCGACGTGAACGCCAGCGGCTTTTGCAAGAGTTGGGACGCGAACCTACGGAGATCGAGTTGGCCGAGGCTACGGGGTTGGACCCCCTGCGTATGGTTGAGCTACAGGCAGCTCCCGGTGCTCCCGTTTCTTTGGAGCTCCCTGTAGGTGAAGACGAAGAGCAGGAGCTAGGCGATGTGCTGGCAGACAATGAGTCCGCCTCTCCAGAAGATATTGCAACAACCCAGACTCTGAAGGATGAAGTGCAGCATGTGCTTGAATCTGTGCTTACTCCGCGTGAACAATTGGTGCTACAATTGCGTTTTGGTCTTGGCAATGGCCAGGCTCATCCCCTGGAACAGGTGGGACGCGAACTTGGCATCACACGCGAACGGGTACGCCAGATTGAGGCTGGAGCATTAGCGAAATTACGTCAACCGCCAGTCTTGGAGCGTCTGCGCGGGTAGCATACCATAGATAGAATAAAACTACCCCCCCATGTGGGCCATACATGCAAAGCGTATTTACACCAGTTGCATGAGCGGTCCACATGGGGGGTTCTTTTGGGCGTCATGAATGTCGCGGCGTGCGTCATGAATGTTACCCCTACTTGTTCCCTTTGCCGAGGTTGCGTTCTACATGTATCACGTCCTTGACCTTCTCCAGACGTGTGAAGAGGCGTTGCAGTTGGTCAAGGTCGGTGATCTCCAAAGTCGTGTTAATATGGACGGTTTCGCGGCTGGCACTGGCATGGGAAGTGACGGCGATCATGTTGACGCCAACATCGGTGACGACGGTGGCAATGTCGCGAATGAGGGCCGCACGGTCGCGGGCAATGATGAGAATGGGGGCCACGTAGCGCGGTTGGCTCATGCCTGCCCAACTGACGTTGATCAGGCGTTCACGATCACGACTGCGGTAGCGGCTGATGTTCTGGCAGTCGGCTCGATGGACGATGACGCCTTTGCCACGACTGATGAAGCCGACTATTGCATCTTCGGGTAGCGGGCAGCAGCAGTTGGCGAGTTTGGTAAGCAGGCCACTGACACCAGCAACTTCGACACGGGCGGACGACGATGACGGTGTTGCTTTGGGTATGGGCAATACCACATCGGTGTTCTCTTTTGTCTCTTTGGCATCGCGTTGTTGCCAGCGTTCCTGAAGCTTGACGGCGATGGCATGCGGGCGGATATCGTCGGCACCAATGGCGGCCAGCAAGTCTTCAAAGACACTGATGCGGTCGTGATATTCGTCACAGAGCCAGTTTTGCGCATCTTCGTTCACGGCCTCGAAGCCGCGTGTAATGCCCAGTCCTTTGAGTTCGCGGTCGAGACGTTCGCGCCCAATTTGCATATTAATGTTACGCTCGTGCGTTTTGAGATAGCGGCGAATCTTGCTGCGGGCCGCAGTGGTGCGCGCAATGTTGAGCCAGTCACGGGTGGGGTGCGCGGTGCGATTGGTAAGGATATCGACGATCTCGCCGCTCTTCAATTCATAGTCTAGTGGCACCATGCGCGTTGTCAGGCGATCACCGTCGCCACTGCCGATCTCGGTGATGATACGTGCTCCGGCGCACTTGTCGCCGACTTTGGTATGGACGCGATAGGCGAAGTCGAGCGGGGTCGAGCCAACGGGCAGATCTTTTACTTCGCCTTTGGGCGTGAAGACAAAGATTTGCTCCTGAAAGATGTCATCTTTGACGGCTTCCACGAATTCGGTATCGCTGGCGGTCGTGCGAATGTCGCGTTGCCATTCTGTGAGCTGACGGAGCCAGGAAAGCAGTTCACGGGCCGATGAAGAGGCGTTGTCGCCCACATCTTTGTAATGCCAGTGCATAGCGACGCCATATTCTGCGGTTTCGTGCATGGTATGGGTACGAATTTGAACCTCTACCAGCTGATCGTCAAGGCAGAAGACGGTGGTATGCAATGCACTATAGCCGTTGGTTTTGGGGTTAGCGATGTAGTCCTTGATGCGGCCCTCTTTTGGTCGCCACAGGCTATGCACATGCCCCAAGGCGATGTAGCAATCCGGCGTGGTATCGACGAGGATGCGGAAGGCGATTAGGTCATGAATCTGGCTGATGTCGGAGACGGCTTTAAGTTTTTCTAATTCTTCAACGTCGTCGGCACTGCGTTTGAGTTTTTTGTAGAAACTATAAAGGTGCTTCACGCGACCGGAAACTTCGGCCTTCAGACTGATAGAGGCCATTTCGTCGCGCAAAATAGCACAGACGCGCTCGACATAGGAACGCCACTGCTTGCTTTCTAGTTCGACGACGTTACGGACCCATGCATATTTGTCGGGCTCCAGAATTTCAAATGCGAGGTCTTCCAGTTCACTTTCCATGCGTGACATGCCCAGCCGTCCCGCTAGCGGGGCGTAGATTTCGCGTGTCTCCTGGGCCATGGTGAGTTTTTCTTGGCGACCCATACGGGCCTGAGACGCTCTTAGGGGGTCACTGAGGACGCGCATGGCGTGTAGACGATAGGCCAGCTTGAGTAGGACGACACGCGGGTCCTCGGCCATGCCAACAAACATTTTGCGGACCGTTTCAGCTTGCTGGCGACGCATGTTCTCTATGATACGTCGCTTCTTGGCATCGATTGGTGCGGCTGGGACTGGCTCTGCACCATCTTCAGGTGTTGTTACTTTAGGGGCGACTTGCTTTTTTGTGCGTTCCAGGATATTCAGGCGTAGCATGCTTCCCACAACACGAGCGGTGGCGAGACCCAAGGTGTGCTCGACGCGTTCCAGGGGAAGCAATTCGGCATCGACCCCTTCGAATACAAGACCTGCTGAGACACCCACGGCATCAATGTGCATTTCGGCCAGAATGGTGGCTACGGCGAGGGCGTGTTCCAGCGGCGGAATGGGACGCTCACCTATCACGCCCAGACATGTCTCCTGGGCCAGTTGTAAGGCTTGGCGTATATGTTCCATTTCGCTTTGCGGCATGTATTGTAGGGCCAGCGTGTGCAGGTGTGCTGTTTCGCTAGCGAAGGTATAGGGTACTACCTCTTCGGGCTGGGTACTGTGTGGTTCTACAATCCTGTCTATCATGGTTTTATCTTCTTCGGAGGCTCGCAAAAGCAACTCCTATGGTCTCTATCTAAGAGGTGCTCTGGGGGCATCCTCGTTTTCCTCGCGTCTCGGTGCCGTTGGCGGGGCGCGATAAATCTCGCCCCTACGGATGCCCACAAGGGACATCCCTACTGGTCGGGCGCGATAAATCTCGCCCCTACGTATATGCTACATGGTTATGTCATAAGCTGCAAACTCAACTGAGTATATATAACAAAATGGGCTATTGGGTACATTCCATACGCTATAGATTTGCTGGTGAAAGTGCAAAGGTATCTTTATTTCAGGGCGCGTTCGACGCTGACGACGTTTTTGACTTGACGCAGACGGCGCTGAATGCGTTCGATCTGGTTGAGGGCGTGACCATCTGCAGTGATTTCCAGGGTTGCTGTGATAACGGCTTTTTGGAGCGAGGTATGTGTGACCGAGGTGACTGAGGTCATATTGATACCTGCATCTGCGACGACTGCGGCTACGTCTCGTAGTAAGCCTGAGCGATCATGTGCCACAATGGTAACGGGTGCCAGATAGGTTTGTGGCTCTATCTGTAACCAGTTGATGGATACGAGCGCATTCGGGGTATTGCGATAACGGCGCAGGCTGCGGCAGTCCACGCGATGGATGAGCATACCTTTGCTGGGATGAAGCACGCCTACAATGGCATCGCCAGGGATGGGACAACAGCACTCCGCGAGTTTCGCGCTGTGTAGCATAGAGTTACTATGACCGTTAAGACTGTTGTGGCCGTTGCTGGCTGAGGTGTTTAGCTGCTCACCGTCTGCTGTAAGTGCTTCAAGTGCTTCAAGTGATTGGGGTGAGTGGATTGACTCCTTTTGTTCGGTTGTGTGTAGTGTAGCACGATGAATAGAGACACTTTGACTGGGTAGGAGCGGCAAGAGAACCTCTAAAAGTGCTTCTATCTGTACATCTTCACGTCCGAGGGCAACGAACACGTCGTCTAGACTGCCATACTTTACCAGCAGGGGGGTGTGTTCTCGCAGTGCTTTGAGCTGATTTTCCACATCTTCATGCAAGCCAGCCAAGCCAGCTGTCTTGAGGGCCATGTCTAATCGTTCGCGTCCCATCTGTATGTTGATCTCGCGCTCATAAGTTTTCAGGTAACGGCGAATCTTGGTGCGTGCGGCGGCTGTTCGTGCGAACGAGAGCCAGTCGCGGGTGGGATGTGCGGAACGGTTGACCATAATATCCACAATCTCCCCACCTTTTAGCTCATAGTCGAGTGGGACGAGACGAGTTACCAGCCGTCCGGTGTCATCCAGGTTGGTGATGATACGGGCACCTGCGCAATGATCGCCGATGTCAGTGTGAATACGATAGGCCATATCGAGCGGAGTTGAGCCACGTGGCAGGTCTTTCACCTCGCCTTTGGGGGTGAAGACAAAGATTTGCTCTTGGAAGATGTCACCTTTGACTGCTTCTACGAATTCATCGGCACTACTCTGTGGTAGTTCGTGTTGCCAGTCGCGCAGTTGCTCCATCCAGGCTTTCATCTCTTGATAGGAGAGTTCCCAACTATCGGGGGGGGCTCCATCATGATTTTTGTTACCCATTCGATCTTTGAGGAACCAGTAGCTGGCAATACCGTAGTCGGCTGTGCGCTGCATGTCGTAGGTGCGGATCTGTATTTCTGTGAGGTGATTGCCCAGACCAAACACGGTTGTGTGCAGCGACTGATAGCCATTCAATTTGGGTGTGGCGATAAAATCCTTGATGCGCCCATCGGTGGGTCGCCAGAGGGCGTGAATATGGCCCAGTGCTAAGTAGCAATCGTGGTCGGAGTCCACCAGGATGCGGAAAGACACGAGGTCGTGCAGTTGGCTGATGGGTCGCTCACCATCGATATCGTCCTGTTGGCGTGGGATATCTTCTAGTTTGCGCTGGATGCTTGCGAGATGCTTTTGCCACGCGAGCACTTCGGCGTGAATGCCTGCCTGCTGCATCTCAGCCTGGAGCGTTTTGCATACCTCTTCAATGTAGGGTTGACGCCGCTGCACTTCTTCCTCTACCTCAAGCTTGAGTTGAGCGTATTTTTGTGGTTCGAGGTAGCTGAATGCTAGGTCTTCCAGTTCGGCTTGCACCAATGCCATACCGAGGCGACGGGCAAGGGGGGCGTATATCTCGCTGGTTTCGCGGGCCGTGTTCTGCTGCTGCGATGGCTTCATGGCACCGAGTGTGCGCATATTGTGCAGGCGATCGGCCAGTTTGAGCACGACGACGCGGGGGTCTTCCGCCATGGCGAGCAACATCTTGCGTACCGTCTCGGTGCGCTGGCGACGTTTGTCTACAATGGAAAGTGGCGCGGGGGGTGGGGGAGGCGAGATGGCACTTGTATTTTGACTGCCATCGTGCAACGTGTTTATGGCGAGGGAGTCAAACTTGGTCACGCCATCAACAATAGTAGCGACGGCACTACCAAATTGAGCGTCTAGTTCTTCCAGAGAAAGCTCGGTGTCTTCCACAACATCATGCAGTAGGGCGGAGACGATGCCATCGGCGTCGATACGCATTTTTGCCACCAAGGATGCCACCTCTAAGGGATGCTGAATATACGGCTCTCCTGAACGGCGCACAACCCCCCCATGCGCCTTGTTCGCAAGATCATAGGCGTTGCGAATTTTCTCAGCATCCTGGGTGCCCAGGTATTGGCCAGTCTCGACCAGTAAATCTTCCAGCGTCATACGCGATGGCGCAGGATTCGTCTCGAAAGACGCGGCTTTTTTGATCGAAGCGGCAAAGGGCCCAGGAGTAATCCTGTTGAAATCAGCGGTCATCATTTCTACCTACTGTCGTCACTCTCCATCTGTTCCACATCCCTACATCTATGTTATGAGCTTTTTAGAAGTGACGTCTGAAAAACATACGTATCCAAAAGACTAACACAAGTATACATAATGCTGAACAAATGTTGTTTTCTTTATTATAGGATGCATTGTGCTACTGTCAAGAAAAATAACCCACAGTTTTGGCAAAAGCCGCGCAAACAGGGCAAATTGGGTGGGCCAGAGGGATGAAATAGGAGGTTGTTGTGTCCTTTGTAGATAAGAACGTATGAGGTAAGAGCATTTATTCCTTGAGAGACGGGTTAGATATGGGTGAGGAATGACGGCTGCGAGGATTGTCACTACCATAGAATGTTCATGAGCAGCATGCTTCTATGGTAGTGACAACCCTCACGGTTGCCATGTAGTATGGCTGTATTGTTCTGAAGAAGATGATTCCTCATCCACAAGAAAGTGGAAAGGCTATACGGCTACGCACATGGGTACCTGTCGTGAAACGGCAGGTACGCTTAGTTGCGTGTAACGCGAACCTTGTCGTAGCAGGTGCTGCAATAGACGGGGCGATCATTCTTAGGCAAGAATGGAACCTGCGTCGTAGTTCCGCACTCGGCACAAATGACAGTGTGCATCTCGCGTGGGGCGCGCTCAGAACGGTTGTTGGTGCCACCGGCAGCATTGCGGCGAGCAGAACGGCAGGATGAGCAGCGGCTGGGCTGATTCATCAAGCCTTTTTGCTGGTAGAATTCTTGTTCGCCTGCGGTAAACACGAAATCATTTCCGCATTCGCGGCACCTTAGGGTTTTGTCTTCGAAGCTCAACTAGAGACCTCCTTAGTGATATGTTGGTAATCCTCCGGGTCCATATCCTTGCAGATGTCACCAGTCATTTTTTCCCCTACCAGCGTGGGAAGATTTTCTCTGGACGAGCACTGTATGCGAGACCGAGATTGGATACCGAAAAAAAGCATACACCATCTGTTGTGCATTTGCAAGGGCTTTTTAATGAAAAACTTATTGCGCAGTAGAATTTTTATGTATCTTTTATATCTTAATGCAAAATGTGCATTTTCGTGGGCTCCAATAGCATGTGCATGCCATATTTTGGGCGTATCGTGACACGCGGCTGTAGCACAACGGGGAAGTCAGGAACAAGGCGCGGTGTGTATTGCTGAAGGATGGTGGCGAGCAGCAATTTGGTTTCCAGTTCAGCGAAGGGCATGCCAATGCAGATGCGTGGGCCGCCACCGAAGGGGAAGTATGCTCCTTGCGGTATCTTGTGTTCGTTGGCCGGGTTCCAGCGTTCAGGGCGGAAGTTCTGTGGGTCGCCCCACACATCCGGCAGGTTGTGAATGACCCATTGGCTGAGTAGGGCAACGGTATTGGCGGGGAAATGGTAGCCATCGAGCTCAAAGTCGGCGAGGGCGCGTCTGCCCTGTGTCCAGGCTGGCGGGTAAATGCGCCAGGATTCGTTGATGGTCCATTCCAGGTAGGGCAGGTTTGCTAGGTCTGCTACTGTGGGTGCCCGTCCAGCCAGAGTGGTCTGTAGCTCTGCAATCAGCTGATGATAGATGTCGGGATGCTGTGAAAGCAGGTAGAGCGTCCAACTCAGGGTGTTCTGCGCTGTTTCATGGCCTGCCGCGATAAAGGTGAGCACCTGATCGTGGATTTGCTGGTCGGCCATGCTGTTGCCTTGATCCTGGGCTTGCAGGAGCATGGAGAGCACGTCGCCGACATCGCGCTTTTCGGCGCGTCTCTGTGCGATGAGGTCATAAATGAAGTTGTTTAACGTGCGGTTCGCCTCTATGGTGTTCTGTTTGCTTTGTGAGGGGAGGCGGCGTAGCCAGCGGCCTAGAATGCTAAAACGCCGCTGTGGGCTGTTGATAACATCATTGAAGGCACGCCCCAAAACCACTGCTTGTGCCTGTGAGTCGAGGTTAAACAGCGATTTGAGAATGATACGCAGTGTGAGCAATTGCATAGCGGATGCGATATCTATTTCCGCACCTGCCTGCCATGTTGTGAGCAGTTCTTGCGTGAATTGCACCATGGTCTCTGCATAGCCTTCCACACGTTTCTTGTGAAATGCGGGTTGCACGAGTCGCCGCTGCTGGCGGTGAAAATCGCCCTCGGTAGTGAGCAAGCCATCGCCGAGGAAGGCCTTTAAGTTTGCGCCATTGCCAAGATTAGGTTTTATGAAGTTGCGCGGATGCTCCATCAAGAAGTAGCGCACATGTTCAGGGCGGAAGAAGGCTACAACGGTATTGTTGCCCAGACGTATGGATGCCATGTTACCAAACGCTTGTTGGGTTTGCCGTAAGAATGTCAGTGGGTCGTGTTGAAATTGGAGGGTGTTGCCGACAAAGGGCAATCCCTTTGGCCCTGGTGGAAGCGTTGCTGGATGCTGGGATGGTATGATTGTTGTCATTGATTTTGTCCTGTTCGCTTATCTAAACAATTGCTCAGGTAGGCCGTGCTGTAATAGTTGCAGGACTTGTGCGCTCATCGCGTCTGGCCCCGGCTCGTCATGCTCGAACCACCAGAAGATGCCTTGCGTAATCATGCCGGTGATGAAGCGTGCCAGTACAGGCGGATCGTAGGTTGTCAATAAGCCTCTACTCTGGGCAGTTTCAAACAATCTCGTCAGTGCATCGGCGAGGGCTGCCTGGGCGCGAAATGTGCGTGTGCCTGTCGTCTGACCTGTCAGCGCGATCTGAAAGAGGTCGCGTTGCTGATGTGCATGCTGGAAGATGGTTTTCACCAGCAAGGGCAGCATTGGCTCGGTTATCTGTCGCTCTACAATGGTGGTGACGTGATCGCGTATGGCACGAAATCCCTCATCGAGCAAGGTGTTAAAGGCTTCATCTTTGTCGCGAAAGTGCAGGTAGAAGGTGCCAACGCCGACATCGGCCACCTGCGTTATCTCGGCGATGCTGGCCTCATGGAAGCCACGGGCGGCGAAGACCTGTCGTGCTGCCTGTAAGAGCTCGGCACGAGTACGTGCTCTACGCCGAGAATTGCGTTTTGGACTGTCATGTTCAGTTGTTTCTGAATTAATATTCATAAATGAATGATAATTCATATTTGGAGGTTTGTCAAGATGTAAAGCAGATCCACTCAGAAAAAGGGGTGCAGGGGACGATCCCCTGCCGGAGCGCGAGGTGGCCTCGCATACTTCCCCACCCACCAGCATGCCGCAGGCTCGCAGCAGAATTATGAGTGGATCTCAGGGCGAAACCTAATAAAGAGCACATAAAGTGGAAAATCGCTTGAACTTTTTCTTCATGAGGTTCTGTTGCATCACCTGCGTCCTTCAACCTCTGGAAAGCATGAGCCCTCGCGCCAGGAAATCCAAGATTATCTGTACCTTGCAGGCGTTACCAAAATGGTTCCCACTAATGAGCCAGATACCCAAGAAGAGGCAACGATGCGTAAATATCTAGCGGACCTCTTCGGCCAAGGAAAATCAGTGTCCGATATGGTAATCGAAGACAGAGGACCCGCCCCCACCTTCATTAGTTCGGATACCGAACTTTTAACAATTGCACAGTTAGAAGGATTGGACATAGGGAATCCTAGTAGCGAACTCTCAATTTGACTGGGAAATGTCCCGCTACCAACAATATGCATTGTTTCTCTACCTGCATCTTGCTATAATTCGATAAGATTGAAAGAAATTATACAAGGGCGGGGAATGTTATGAAGAAAACAATGTCTCGGTGGCAACTCTGGTGGCGTCTCTTTTTGTGGCTGCATGCGCTAGGTATAGCGGGTTTTTATAGTGTGCTGTTGCGGCGTACTGTGCCGCATAAGGGCGACCGCGTGCGCGTTTTGCCTGTGCGCGACGATGATACGCGTCTGTTTGATCGCTTGGAACGCAAGGTGCCGACGGTTTCGATTATTGTGCCAGCACGCGACGAGGAGGCGAATATTCGTCGTTGTGTGCAATCTTTGTTGGAACAGGACTATGAGCACTTTGAGGTGATCGCGGTTGACGATGGCTCGACTGATGGCACGGGTGCGATCTTAGATGAGTTGACGCGTGAGCATCCCAATAGCAATCACCTGTGGTTGCTGCGCCTACGCGATTTGCCGCAGGGGTGGGCGGGCAAGCCGCATGCACTTCATCGTGGCGTGCAAGAGGCGCAGGGAGAATGGGTGCTGTTTACCGATGCCGATACATGGCATGCTCCCAACAGCCTACGCTCGGCGGTGTTGCAGGCGGTGGAGGAGCAGGCTGATATGTTTACGATGGGAGCGGAGCAGGAGTTGCCAACGTTCTGGGATCGTGCGCTGATGCCGATGGCGTATATGGGGATCAGTATGCTATATCCGCCTAACCTTGTGAATGATCCGACGAGTAAGGTCGCGGTTGCCAATGGGCAGTACATTTTGCTGCGTCGTTCCGTCTATGATATTGTAGGTGGCTATGCCCGCTTTGACCTACGTGGAACACTGCTCGATGATCGTGATCTGGCGCGTGTTGTCAAGGAGAATGGTTTTCGTTTGCGTTTTGTTGATGGGCGTGGCCTTGTGCATGTGCATATGTATAGCGACTTTGGGGCGATCTGGCGCGGCTGGCGCAAAAATGCGTATCTGGGCAATCGTGGCGGTTTGCTCTTTGTCGCGCTCCAACTGGTTGGCCTGCCCATGATCTCGATTGTACCCTTTTTGTTCCCGCTACTAGTGTGGCTGGGACGCCTGGGAGGGGGGAAGACGGCTAAGGGACAGGGAATGAGTAAGGGGGAAGCGATGGCGGCGATGGCGTTGGAGTGGGTGCCTTTAGCAGTGTATCGCACGTGGCTGAATGCGCAGCTCAAGGTGCCGTGGTACTACCTCTTTACGCATCCACTAGCGGGCGCAATTTTCACGGGCATTCTGGGACAGTCTTCCTGGCGTGTGCTCACGCACAAAGGAGTTGATTGGCGTGGGCGTCAATATCATGATGGGAAGTCTGCTTCCATGGGCCGTGTGGGGGAAAAGGTGTAGGTGCGACATTGCTGATGCCTTGACAATGTTTGTAATAAAGGGTACTATATCTATGGCGGATATATCCGCCATAGATATAGTACCCTTTATTGTGGAAGCAGGGAGACGTATGGGAAAGACACCACGAGAAGCAGAGGCGTTGTTACCGCTCACGCCTGCCGTGTTCCATATTCTGCTGGCTCTGGCAGATCAGGAGCGGCATGGGTATGGCATTATGCAGGAGATTCTGGCGCGGACGGATGGGCAGTTCAAGATGGGGCCGGGCACGCTGTATGGCTCGATCAAGCGTATGTTGGCTGATGGTCTAATTGAAGAGTCGGGTGAGCAGCCCGATGCACAGCTTGATGATGAACGTCGCCGCTACTATCGTTTGACTCACTTTGGGCAGCGAGTGGCACGAGCGGAGGCACGCCGCCTTGCCGCACTGGTGCATGTGGCTCAATTGAAGCATCTGCTGGGTGGGCCTGAATTGTTAGGGGGTCAATGATGGCAACTTTGCGCTCGCAAAAGCCTTCTGGCTCGGAACGCCTGTATCGCTGTTTGCTGTTGCTCTATCCGAAAGCGTTCCGTCGCATCTATGGTCAGGAGATGATGCGTTTTTTTCGTGATTGTTACTACGCGGAACGGCAGGCTAACGGCTCGCGCAGTTTGGCGCATTTGTGGGGAGTGGTGCTTGCTGACCTGCTTGCGACTGCTTGGAAAGAACATTGGAAAGCTGCTTTTAGTATGGTGAAATCTCTGGTTGGTTTAGAAGAACAGGAGCTACTGATGGCACAATCAATTCTCAATCTGGATGTTGCGCTGCGCACTGACATTGGCAAACGTGCCAGCAATGAAGATAACATGACTTCGTTCGTGCCGCAGGACCCACAGGTGATGGCGCGCAAGGGTGCATTGTTCGTGGTCGCGGATGGCCTGGGTGGTCATATACACGGCGGGTTGGCGAGCGAATTGGCGGTGAATACCATTCGCGATGTTTACTATCAGTACGAGGGCGACGATATTGCTGCCGCGCTCAGGCAAGCGGTGGAGCGGGCGAATGGGGTCATCTATGAACGCAATGTACAGGAGGCCTCGGCGGAGGAGATAGCAAAGAATGGCATGGGAACGACCTGTGTTGCAGCAGTGTTGCATGATGACCACATCTATGTTGCTAACGATGGCGATAGTCTGGCGTATGTGATACACGGCGATGAGATGCGGCAGATCGCTGAAGATCACTCGTGGCCCGCCGAGCAGGTGCGTAAGGGTTTGATGAGCTTAGAGGAGGCGCGGGCGCAGGGCAAGAATAATATGATTACGCGCTGTCTGGGCATTCATGCTACTGTGGAGGTGTTTGTTACCTCTGAAATGGTGCAGGATGGTGATATTCTAGTGCTCTGCACTGATGGCTTGTGGTCGCAGGTGAAGGATGATGAGTTGCGTGCTATTGTGCAGCAATCTACGCCGCAGGAGAGCGTGACGCGCCTGGTGGCACGCGCCAATGAGAATGGTGGGCCTGATAATATCACGGCGGTGGTGGTGCGGATATCACTGACATAACGAGGCGCACTCCATTTTCAAGCAAAATTTTGAAAATGGTACTTGCCTTCCCTAATGACTACTATATATGTTATAATAGTATTAACCCTTAGGGTTAATACTATTATTGAGGGGTTGGCTAGGTGGATATTATTTTTAGGGATCAGAAACTAGCTAAGGTATGTAATGATGAGTCTCTATTAAAAAGAAAGTACGGTCAGATGCGTGCGAAGTTACTCAGGCGTCGGCTTGATGAATTTAGAGCTGCAGAAAACCTTGAAGTATTGCGTTCGCTGCCATCAGTGAGATGCCATGAGTTGAAAGGAGATCGGAAAGGAACCTTAGCTGTAAACCTGGATCATCCCTATCGCCTCATTTTTGAACCAGCCAATGACCCAGTTCCAAGAAAACTTGATGGTGGCTTGGATTGGACGAAGGTAACAGCCATTAGAGTTCTTAGCGTGGAGGACTACCATGACTAATATATTACACAATGAATATCATCCCGATTCTGTTTCTTCTCCAGGAGAGACTCTTTTAGAAACGTTAGAAACAATAGACATGTCCCAGGCAGAACTTGCAAAACGTATGGGTCGCCCAACTAAAACGATTAATGAGATTATACAAGGGAAAGCCACTATTACCGCTGAAACGGCGTTGCAATTAGAGCAGGTATTGCATATACCAGCATCGTTTTGGTTAAAACGAGAGCAGCATTATCGTGAAGCTCTTGCCCGTATTAATGAGGAGAAACGCCTTGCAAATTGGGTTGACTGGCTGAAAGAACTTCCAATTCGAGAAATGGAATGTCGAGGCTGGATTCCACCTTGCTCCAGTAAAATTCAACAAGTGTCAGAGGCTCTAAAGTTCTTTGAAGTAGCCTCGCCAGATGCATGGCGAGCCATTTGGGAGCAGAAGGTTATTGCCTATCGTAAGTCTACAGCTCTCAAAAGTAGTTTTGGAGCAGCGACAACATGGCTCCGTCAAGGAGAAATAGAAGCCCAACAGATTGAAACTGCACCATATGATGATGAGGAATTTAGTGATACGTTAAAGCAAGTTCGTGCTCTAACTGTGCAGCCTGTGAGCATTTTTCAAGAAGAATTGGTGTGTATGTGTGCAAAAGTTGGCGTGGCTGTAGTTTTTGTACGAGAACTTCCTAACAGCGGGATTTGTGGGGTTACACGGTGGCTACCAGCAAAGAGAGCTTTGGTACAATTGAGCCTACGCTATAAAACAGATGATCAGCTTTGGTTTACCTTTTTCCATGAGGCAGGACATATTCTTCTACATGGAAGACGACAATTTTTCCTAGAAACAGATTCTAAAGAGGATAAAACTGCTGAAGAGGAAGCTAATACATTCGCTAAAGACATACTCATTGATCCCGTACAGTGGCAACGATTTATTGAACAGAATTCTTTTCGCTCAAAGGTAGCTATTAAGCAATTTGCTCAGGAAATAGGGATTGCTCCCGGAATTGTCGTAGGAAGACTACAACATGAGAAACGGTTGCGTTTTGATCATTGCAATGATCTTAAGCTTCGACTTGATTGGGGTTTAGGAGAGTGTGACTCTGTGGTTTAAGCAGCTTTTGAGCTTTTTCTTGTTGGCTATAAAATGGAGAAACACAGGACATTTGAGATATGTCTTGTGTTTCTCCAACGCTCCACTTGCAGAACAATTTTATGAGCTTTTATCCCTCGTGTGAAAAACACACCTATCGTTGTAAGGGTATCTCCCACATACCTTAATAGCATCATATTCCAGCTTGATTGATCCCTTGCGCTTCTGCGATATCAATGCCTGCGTTATGTACGATGGCGTTGCCGTGACGCACTACCTGAACCTCTTCATGCTTGGCGGTAGCGGTGAGCTGCCTCGTCTCCTCGATCAGGTCTTTGCGGATGACGATTTCTTCCGCGACAACTGTTTGCTTGCTAATGGTGACTTGATCTTCGTGAAGCACGATGCGTAGTGTACCACCGGTTTGTAGCACCTCGTCTGAGAGGGTGTTGCCAGGAGCAGCGGTTGAAGCCTGGGGTGCCTGATATTGTGCCACGTCTGCTTGCTGCCGTTCAATCAAGGTGCCGGGTTGATCTACCTGTACGTGGGAGGAGGAGCTTTCCGCGAAGGGAATATGTTCAATGACTAATTCTTCGCGGGTGACGGGAACGGTGAAGGTTTTTTGCTCGGTGATAATGCGTTTATGCACGCGAATTTCACCGAGTGGGATGGCCTGTTTGTTGACCTGGAGTTCTTCATGACGTATGGGAATAATGCGGGTACCACCCATCTCAATAGGGGTTGTTTCGGCGTTGTAGGCACCGTGACGATATAAAATGGTACGCGCTTCTTGCAATCGCTGCTCGTCTTGTACTACTAGCACCGTATTGCCCGTGTCAACTTCGCGTTGGTAATAATCCTTAGCGGTTTCTGGAATGTTTAGATTGGTGAGCATGTCCGCTGATTGCGTCGTTGTGGGCGACGGCTGTACCGCAAAAAGGTTTCTGAGACTGCCTAGTGCATTGCCATTGCCACCTTTGTGTAGGAGCGTTATCTGGTCGTTGCTAAAGCCTGCTTGTTGTAGTTCATGTATTGCTGCTTCTGCAAGTGCGTGTTCGCGGAACACGCCTACTACTGCCGCACTTCCTGTTATCGCCATTGAATAACTCCTTATTATGTAGATGTAGAGATTGTGTATCAAGAACAGAGGTATCTATTATTAGTAACACGTGAGCCGTTTTAGAATAGATACAGCCAAGCAAGAGGGTTGCCAAAGTCACTACGACTTGGCAACCCTCTTGCTTTGCTGTACGCTCACTAGCATACGTTCTACATGACTGGGAAGGTTTCGTATACGGTGACTTGACCGCCGCTTTGCAAATGAGGGCAGCCCTGCGACATTTTGACGGCGGCGTCCAATGAGTCCGCTTTGATGATGGAATAGCCGGTGGCGAGCGTTCCTGCTGGGGTATTACTTACCTCGCCTTTGCCGCTGAGGGTTTTGGCGACGGGAGTAAAGGGATTGCCGCCATCTACGAGCGCGCTACCAAGTCCACCAAACCACGCACCCCACGCCTGCATCGAGGCAGCTTGTTCTGCTTCAGTGGTCGCCATACCCGCGCCGCCGCTATAGAGAAGTACAAAATTTGCCATGTCTGATCCTCTTTCTTCATTCTAAATTGTAGAAGGATGTTCATCTTTGCCCTTCTGCTATAACGACGAATGGACTCTGGGGGAATCGACAATTTGGCGCGCGGCTTTTATTGCTTGATTTTTTCGTTCTTGGGATCATACAACGGCTCCTTCATGACGGTTGCACCATAGTGTTCGCCAAAGAGTTGCACAGTGAGGCGTGTGCCCGCTGTAGTATACGCGCTGGGCAGGTAGCTGTAGGCGATGCTTTTGCGTATCGTATAGCCATAACCCGCACTGGTGACGCGACCAATGACGCGCTCACCATCCAGAAGCGGCTCACCACCGAGGGCGATTGCGCTTTCTTCATCAAGGATCAAACAGCAGAGTTTGCGCGTATTTCCTTGAGCCTTGATCTGTTCGAGGGCAGTGCGTCCCACGAAGTCACCTTTGTTGAGCTTGACGGCAAAGCCCAAACCTGCTTCGTAGGGATTATATTCGGAGTGGATGTCGGTACTCCAATAGCGATAGCCCTTTTCCAGGCGCAGCGACTCGATGGCGCGATAGCCTGCTGCGACGACGCCAAGCGATTGTCCAGCTTCCCACAGGGTATCCCACAGCTTAAGACCATATTCCATCGGGGCGTACAGTTCCCATCCCAGTTCGCCTACGTAGGTGACGCGCAAGGCTAGGACGGGAATATCGCCGATGGTGACATGTTGTGCCGTCAGATAGGGGAAGGCGGCGTTGGAGAAGTCGTTTTCGCTGACACGCTGCACGAGGTCACGCGCACGTGGCCCCCAGATGCCGATGCAGCAACGGCTAGAGGTGACATCGTTGATGTAGACGGAGCTATCGTTTGGTGTATTGTGACGCATCCAGGCTTGATCGTGTGTGCCAAAGGCGGTGCCAGTGATGATCTGGAAGCGGTCGCTGGCGAGGCGCGTCACGGTAAGGTCACATTCGATGCCACCGCGAGAGTTGAGCATCTGGGTGTAGGTGATGCTGCCGATGGGTTGATCCATCTGGTTATCAGTGATACGCTGCAAAAAGGCTAATGCGCCGGAGCCAAGCACCTCTAGTTTGCTGAACGAGGTCTCGTCAAAGAGGGCAACTCGTTCGCGCGTGGCCTGGTGCTCGGCACCGATGGCGGGCGACCAGAAGTGGGCGGCCCAGCCTTGCGGTGTGGGCCAGTTCTGCCCTGTTGCGAGTGTTTCGTTGGCTGTGAACCAGTTGGGACGTTCCCAACCAGCTTTTTCGCCGAAGGCTGCTCCCAGTTCGCTCAGACGCTGGTAAAGTGGGCTGAGACGCAGTTGGCGCGCACTGCTGCGTTCTTGCGCGGGATAGGTGATGTCGTAGTAGGTGCTGTACACCTCGTGGACACGAGTGGAGATGTAGCGGCGGCTGGCGGCGTAGGAGCCGAAGCGTCGCACATCCATATGCCACAGGTCCAGGCTCGGTTCGCCCTCAACAATCCATTCCGCGATCATTTTGCCCACGCCACCGGAGCCGGAGACGCCGTGTGCGCAGAAGCCACAGGCGACCCAGAAGCCAGACACCTCTGGCGTTTCGCCTAGAATGAACTCGCCATCGGGTGTGAATGATTCTAGCCCGTTGACACGCCTGATCAGTGCGGCGTTGCCAAGTGTTGGAATACGCTCAATACAATTGTCGAGAAGGTCGGCGAAACGAGGCTCATTGAAAGGATGAACGGTCGGATTGTCGGTAGCGGGAATGGCTTCAACAGCAAACTCGCTGGGATTGCGTTCATAGCCGCCGAGCGAGAGGCCAAGACCATCTTGACGACAATAAACCAGCTTATCGGGGTCGCGCAAATTGGGGACTTTTGCCTCTTCTGATAGCCCTGCTAGTGGTGCCGTTAACGCCCATTGGTGCTGCATTGGGATCAGCGGGATGTTGACACCGACCATTTGCCCGATGCGTGGCGACCAGATGCCGGTGGCGGCGATAATGATTTCGCTTTGGATGCGCCCCTGGGTGGTGTTGATGGCGCGAACACGGCCATTGACAACTTCTATCCCTGTTACGCGAGTTTCGGCGTAGAAGGTTGCTCCACGCTGGCGGGCGGTATTTGCCAGTGCTTCAGCTAGAATGGTTGCTCGTGCTGAGCCATCTGAGGGCAGATACAAGGCTCCCTCAACACCGTTTGTGCTCATGAGTGGGAAGAGTTGTTGTGTTTCTTGTGGTGTGAGCAATGCTGCGTCCAGGCCGACACCACGGGCGAATCCCAACTGTCGCTTGAGTTCTAACATGCGCTCCTTTGAGGAGGCTACGCGCAGGCTGCCGACACCATCATAGCCGTGCTTGCCCTCAACTTGCAGATCTTTGTAGAGCGAGACGCTGTACATGAGCATTTTGGTGAGGCTGACCGAGGAGCGCAGTTGACCAACCAGACCAGGGGCATGGGAGGTGGTGCCGCTGATCAGCGGTCCCTGTTCGAGCACGACGATATCGCGCCATCCCATTTGGGTGAGATGGTAGGCGATACTTGAACCGGCAATGCCACTGCCGATAATAACCACTCGTGCCTGGTTGAGCATAGATGATCTCCTTTTAGTTCTCGCTCGGTGCGATAGCAAGCACCCATTGTTCAAATGGCTCTGTTGCGACGTTGTGTAAAAAGCGTTCGAGATGATGCATCGCATATGCCTGATAATCAAAGTCAAGTGTCGAGATGCCAAGTTGTAAAAAGCCCCAGAATGCTTCGCGCAAGTCAGAACTGAGACGCATGAGGTGCAGGTGGGCAAGGTCGGCGGGCTGCACTGTGCCGAAATAGGTTTGTAACAGAAAATGGCACTGCTCTTCGTTCAAGCTATGATTGACCGCCATGTTGCCCAGGTCGAAGAAAAGGTCGCCCATGCCCGCGTACTCCCAATCAATAATTCTAATCATGTGTCCGTCGTCAATAAAGTTGCCGGACAGCAAGTCATTATGGCAAGGGCGTAGCTGTTGGATGGGCGTGAGGGCTGTCTCGATGCGTTGCATGAGTGCGAAGACTTGCGGAAGGAGAGGCGGGAAGGTGACACCGTGTGCTATGGCGCGCTCATAGTAGGTGCGCACGGTTTCAAAGGGCGAGAATGTGCCTGGGAAGGCGTCGATGTGGTCGTGATAGCGGCGCAATGAGGTGATGATTCGTGTAAGCATGGGCGGTTGTGTGGCGATTTCTTCGGTTAGACCTTCGCCGTGGATGTAGCGCGTGACGAGTATTTCTTCTTCGGGAAAGAAGTGGAGGACTTCGGCACCAACTCCGACCTGCGCCGCCAGTAGGCTACAGGTGTATTCGTGCATTCTATCGATGCCCAAGAGTCGTGTGCCTTGTCCACTGACACGCAGCACGATGCTCTCAACCTCATTCCCATTCTCTGCCCTGATATCAACACGATAATTCTGGTTCGTGATGCCCTTGTCCAGGGGCGTAATCACCGCGTTGCTGGCATCTATGCCAGGAATGCGCTGGAGGAGGGGTAGCAGGTGTGTATATGGTTGGCTCATGGGACAGGCTCCCTTCGATATGTCAATATAATGAGCATAGCTTGTGCTTCTGGTTGTGTCAAGTCGCATCTGACAAGGGTGATGGAGCCTCATGACGCTGGCTCGTATAGGGGTGCTGTCACTACACAATGATGTGGAGAATGAGTGGTGACAGTTGCATGTGTTTTCCCTGCTGTAATATAAGTGGTACAGTTATTCTTATTGAGCATACCCATGATGAATGTTGTACGTCAAGCTGTTTGCAGAAATGCCTTTACCGTCATAACGAAGGAGGATATTTGATGGATCGTGAGATGTTGCTTGAGTTGGCGCGTGAGGTTGCGCTGCGTGCTCATTGTCCTTATTCGCATTTTCGTGTGGGTGCGGTGGTGGTCGCGGGTGGTCGCGTGTATACGGGGGTGAATATAGAAATTTCGAGTTATGGCCTCACGCTGTGTGCTGAACGCTCGGCATTGGCGGCGGCGATCTCTGCTGGCGCGGGCGAGATTACGCATGTGGCTGTGGCTTGCATTGATGCTCCCGCTGATGCTCCCCCCGGTGGGCGCACTCCCTGCGGTGCCTGTCGCCAGTGGATTGCAGATCTCGCGCCGCATGCGCTGATTTTTGTTGATGGCATTGAGCAGGATTTTCATGCAGGCGATTTGCTGCCGTTGGCGTTCGGGTTGTGAGGAGTTTCCACTAGCAGAGAGTCCTGTTTTCTCTGTTCTCTCCTATTATTTATGCTACAATGGAAGTCAGAATTTAGTAGCGATAGGGGAAACGCATGGAACAATTACGGTTTATTGATTTGTTTTGTGGTATTGGTGGTTTTCATATAGCGGCCCAGCATGTATGCCAGGAAAGATCTATCAAGCCCATTTGCGTTTTTTCTTCCGATATTGACCCCGATAGTCAGCGCACCTATGAGGCGAATTTCGGTGAGACACCCGTAGGCGATATTCATGCAATTGATGCTGCTGCTATTCCCGACCATGATCTTCTCTTTGCTGGCTTTCCCTGCCAAGCATTTAGCATTATCGGTTCCCGTATGGGATTTGAGGATGCCCGCGGTACCCTCTTCTTCGAGATTGCTCGCATCCTCAAGGAAAAACGTCCTAAAGCATTTGTATTAGAGAATGTCAAACAGCTTGTAGGGCATGATTCTGGTCGAACCCTCAAACGTATACTGGAGACTCTTGACAGCCTCGGTTATTCATCTGTGCAGTACAGGGTACTGAATGCTCTTGATTTTGGTCTTCCCCAAAAGCGCGAGCGTATTTTTATTGTTGGTTTTCTTGAACCGACTGCGTTTCGTTGGCCTCAACGTCCTGCTATGGTGCGCACCCTTGAAGATATTCTGGAGTCTGATGTGTCAGATTTCTATTATGCGTCAGAAATGATTAGGGCAAATCGCTTGGCGAAACGAGAGAAGATATCAGGGCAACGAACCATCTGGCATGAGAATAAAGGTGGGCATATCAGTGCCTATCCCTATTCTTGTGCATTGCGTGCGGGCGCATCGTACAATTATCTCCTGGTCGATGGCGAAAGAAGGTTGACTGAGCGAGAGATGTTGCGCTTGCAGGGTTTTCCTGAAAGCTACAAGATTGTGTGTGGTTATGGTGCTATGCGCCGTTTGACCGGAAACTCGCTAGCTATTCCCGTGGTTGAGGGTGTGTTGCGCTCTGTGCTCGATGCCTTGCAACAAGCACCATTTGTTCCATATCTACAACAGCAACTGCTGCTACCTGAAACGCTTTCTCGCGTGCCTTAGATGGTAGGGAAGAGGTGCATGGTATTATGCCTTCACTCGATGAAGCAAAAGTGCGTTTAGATCATATTATCGATATTGCACGTGTCCAATGGTATAAACCAATACAGATTGCGGAAGTTTTGTACAAATCAAGATTCAATACTCCTGGCATTGACACCAGCCAGTTAGAAACATATCGGATTAAGTCGCGGCGTTGGCGAGATGAAGTCTGTTCCAAATTTCTGCAAAGAAAGAAGGCTGGTTCAACATCTAGTTCGCGTTATCAGGATAACGTGTGGGAAGCAAATGCTATGACGCCAGATCTGCTCGTTGTTCTGGATGAGGAAAACAAACGGACTGAAGGTGCGGTTGAAAAATACATCTATTTGCGTTTCCAGAGCACTCAGGAAGCGGTAGCAGGTATCATTACTATTGTGTCTAATGCTCAACCAGAAACGTTTCGTGTAACCGCTCTTTTTGATGCGTTTCAAAGTAAAAGTATGCGGCGTAGTATTGATAAAGTGTATGAGGTCGTTGTCTACAGTTTGATGGAAACGCTCGTTGTCGCATTTGATGCAAAGGTAACGGTACATATTTCAAAGGGTCAAGGTGCTTTACTCGCTGAATTCTCTGATATAGCACGTATTTTGCTAGGTTTATCGGAAGGCCAATATGAGCATACTATGCCAGCACATGTGTATCGTGTGGGTATTACTAATGCTGCTGACAGAGGTTTGGATATGTGGGCAAATTTTGGTCCTGCAATACAAGTGAAGCATATGTCTCTGCAACCAAAGCTTGCGCGGGAAATCGTCGATCAAGTGGAAAGCGATAATATTATTGTTGTTTGTACAACAGTAGAAAAAGAGACCATCGAAACCGTGCTCAAGCAAACAAGTTGGATACGCAGAGTTCGTGGTATTGTGACCGAAGAAAAGCTCGCAGAGTGGTATACTCGTTGCTTACGTGGTAAACATGCTCACGTTTTAGCACCAGCACTACTGGGAAGGCTCTCGACCGAGTTAAAACGTGAATTTTCTCAAGCCGCTGGTGTAGTAGACTTTCTCAAAGAGAGAAGGTATATGGAGATAGCATCGCCCGAACGATGGAATGTGGATATTTTGCAAGATATTCAGGAATCAGAAGATGTGGGAGGTATAGAATATCATCCGCGAAGTCAGACGCCGAATACTATTTATGAGTATCGTGAGGAGTAGGGAACAGGGTGGATAGCTCATTTTCGCTCTGTTTGTTGTTCCAAATTGTACCATCCTTCATATGGTATACTTTTATGTGCAAGATTATTGTGTTCTAACTTTGTGCCCTTCTACACGTAGATTCTAAAGCATGATGCGCGATTTTGTGACAGTGCGCATGTGGTTTTGAAAAGCAGTTTGGAGATATATTGGATGGATGCTCGTTTTTATAACTCGGACGAAATAGATATAGAACGGCTCGCGGGCGATCTGGTGAATGTGTATATGGCGCAGGGCTACCAGACGCAACAAATTGGTGGTGGCGATCAAATTTTGGTGCAGTTGAAGAAGGGTAGCGATTTTGAGGCTATTCTCGGTATGCAGGCCGCAGTTTCGTTGACGCTGCAGCGCACGGGCGGCGGCGTATTGGCGATGATTGGTCAGCAGCGGTGGCTGGATAAGGCGGCGGTTGGCACGATTGGTATTGTGGCATTTCCAGTGCTGTGGCCGCTAGCGTTGACTGCGGGTGCGGGTGCGCTGCGCCAGGCGAGTCTGGGTAATCAGGTGCTGAATATGGTGGATGGGTTGATACGTCAGCAGCGACCAAATATTCAGGTTGGGCCGATTCCGATGCACCTGTTGCCACAGGTTCAGCAACGCTGGGGACAACCATCCCCATCCTATCAGCAGACGCCGTCATATGTGCCACAATATGTGCCGCCACAGACGATTGTTTCGGCTGTGCCACCTGCTGCATTGCCTGCCGCTACACTACGTTGCCCACAATGCAACACGCCGTATGAGGTGGGGGATACCTTCTGCTCCGGTTGTGGTCGCTCACTGATTCCGCAAAAGGTGTATTGCAACAATTGTAATACTGAGTTGAAGGCAGGAGTGGCTTTCTGCCCTAAGTGTGGTGCATCAACCTATCAGGCATTCGCAGATGCACAAAAGGAACAGGGAAAGCCAGTCGCACAAGCCGCAACACCAACGGTGACGTATACGCCCCCGACCCCGCCAGCGCAACCGCCAACTCCCAAGCGGGACGAGGGGTATTATGTGCCTTCGATACAACCCACCGTTGAAGCCTATACACCGCCGAAACCTGTGGCACCGACCCCGCCAGTGCAACCCGTGCAACCCACACCACCGCCGGAGGTGCGCTATGTGCCGCCCGTTACGCAGGCACCATCGGTTGCACCTCAGCCGTCGGTGACATATACACAGGCGACACCCAGTACACCCAAGCCGACCCCACCAGCACCGAAACGGGAAGAGGTATATTATGTGCCATCGCCACAGGCCGTACAGCCACCGACCGTATCGGCTAAGGCGCAGCCCCAGCAGCCGATCGCGGCGAAACCCGCCGCTCAGCCCGCAGTAGACGCCAATACGCAATGGGGAACGCTGACCTTTAGCGATGGTACACAGGTGACTTTGCAGGGTGAGCGTGCATTGGTTGGTCGCTACGATCATGATATTGGTGGTGTGCAGCCAGAGGTGGACCTGGCCAACGTGCCGGGTGCTGATACGGTTTCACGCATTCATGCCGCCTTTGAGCATGTGGGCAGTACCTATACGCTGACAGACCTTAACAGTACGAACTCGACTCGCATCAATGGGAAGCGGCTTGAGCCAGACAAGGCGACGCCGATCAACGATGGTGATACGCTGTACTTTGGAAAGGTGAGCAGCACCTTCAAGAAGAAGTAAGGGTAGCAGACAACAAAGATGGCTGGGCGCGCATTCAATGCACGTCCAGCCATCTTTGTTGCTTGAGCTTGAGTGCTCGTGAGAGCATAACTAGCTGTGTTGTATTATACGACTGGCGTTGTTACGGGCACTGGTTTTGATACCTCTTGTTTTTGTAAGCGTCTCTCCATCGTCTGTGTTGCATTGGCCCAGGAGCGGGCAAACAGCCAACCAGCAATGCCGAGAACGCCGACGAGTGAGACCCACATGATGCCAAGCGCGACGCCTGGATTCGTGTTGCTTGTCATGAATTGTGCGAACCCTGACAGGTAACTCTGACTAGCAGCCTCGACCGCGAAGGCGAGTGGCGCATAGTAGAGGCTTGCGCCTGCAACGATCAGAATAGTTGCGAGACGATAGGCTTGAATGTCGTCGTCAACACGGCGCGAGAGCTTGACGCCAAGAGCGGCCAGCAGGAGTAGTGCTGAGATAGGGCCGGTGATGGGAAACGCGGCACTTACAACAGCGTTCGGCAGGAAGAATATCCAGCTCAAGGCGAATGTGATTAGTAGGACCGCATCGCGCATGAGCAGGTAGGACATCCACCAGATATCGGCTCCCAGGCGGAGACCGCAACGGCGCAGGGTTCTTAATACGTATGGTCGTCCCAGGTGGAACATCAGGGTGGCCGTCCAGAGGACCGGCAAGAAGGCAACGATGGTGCTAATCAGCCATTGTGCCCCGCCTTGTACCAGGGCTTGTGTAATGGCGGTGGCGATATCATCAGGTTTCATGTTTTTTCTCCTTATGTGGAACAGGACAGAACTCAATCGAGACTAGGCAAGACTATTGTTCGGAAACTGCCTCAGCTACTTCGGGGCGACCACCCGTGCGGACAACATAGATGGTGGCGACGGCACCCATAATGGCGAGCAATGCGATTGAGATGTATGCCATCGCTACCGCCCAGTTGGGGTTGGTGTTAGTGACAAGGAAATTGCTGATATTTAGGAAGGGGCCAGTGGCAACTGCGTTTGCCTGGACACCAAACAGGTAAGGTACAAAGTAGAAAAAGGCACCGATGGCAATCAGGACGGTTGTAAGGCGGAAATCACGTAAATTGTGATCGGGGTCTCCCATCAGCTTTACCAGTAAGGCACCAAAGAGGGCGCAGGCAGCTAGTCCACCTGTCAATGGTAAGGCATCGGTAATGACGACATCCGGGAAGAGGAACATGAAGCTCATAATCACGCCTGATAGAATCAGGATGTCGCGGATGGCGACGTAGATTAACCAGAGCAGGTCGGCACCCAGGCGTAATGTGAAGCGATCAATCATGTCTAGGATGTATGGGCGTCCCAGGTGCAGGCCCAGCAGAGCGAGCCAGATGATCGGCAATACCGCGGCCAGCGTGCCTTCGAGAAATTGCTCGCCACCGGCATTGATACCGCTAATAATGGCATTGGTCAGATCTTGTACTGACATAGTAGAACCTCCATGTGTGTTGAAACTAACGGTTTAGCTGAATGCACCGTTAAGGGGTTGCACATTACACTGTTAGTGCTTCCTTGCTTTTAGGTGATGCAATCACGGTAATGGTAGGACAGCGATATGCTAGGTCGCAACGGAGACAACGACCAGCTTCGCGGCGTGCCTCTTCCTCGCTCAAGCCACGTGCAAACTCGGTAGACTTGTGACTGTTGACATCGCCTTGTAACACGGGCATCTCTGCGCGAGGCAGAACACGCAGGTCAATGGATACTCTGCCATTAGCTGGCAAAGGCGACTGCGTTTCGTTTTCGCCTGCGGGCATTTCAGTGACCGTGCTGATAGGAATTTTGCGTAGGTAGGCGTGAATTGACTGGGCCGCTCTGCGACCATGTGCGGCGGCATGAATAATCGTTTTGGGGCCATAGGTGACATCGCCTGCGGCAAAGACCCCCTTGGCACCCGTTGCCAGCGTCTCGGTGTTAATAAGGAGTCCACCCCATGCTGCAATGTCAATGCTGGTTCCTTCTGGCAGGAAGGATGGGTCGGGAGCTTCACCGATTGCGACAATGATGGTATTGGCTGCCATTTGAAAGGTAGTGTCAGGAATGGGAACAGGGCGGCGCCGACCTTGAGCGTCTGGCTCTTCCAGCTTCATACGCTGGCAAAGCATGGCTCGTATATGACCGTCTTGGCCCAGGATTTCTACAGGGCTGAGCAATTCATGGATTTGAATGCCTTCTTCAATGGCGGCGACTATCTCGTCACGTTGTGCAGGCATTTCTTTATGAGTACGACGGTAGATAATGTGAACAGTATCTGCGCCAGCACGTAGGGCGGAGCGTGCGGCATCCATGGCGGTGCTGCCACCACCAACAACGAGCACCTCGCCTGAGAGCCGTGTCTGCTCACCTTCCAGGTTGAATTGTTTCAAGAAGGTTGTTGCGGGAACTACCCCTTGTAAGGTGCTTTCACCAGGGATACCGAGTCGTTGGCTGCGCTGTGCGCCGACGGCGAGTAGCACAGAATCATAGGTATCCTGCAACTGGTTCAAGGTGATATCGCGACCAATAGCGGTGTTGAGTTTGAAGTCAACTCCTAATTCGCGAATGGCGTCGATATCGCGGTTGAGCTCAACGCGAGGAAGACGATAATCAGGAATGCCAATGGCCATCATGCCACCGGCCACGGGCATGGCGTCAAGGACGGTGATGTTGTAGCCACGCCTCGCGAGATAATACGCGGCACTCAGTCCTGTCGGGCCTGCGCCGACAATGGCGATGCGTTCGCGATACTTGTGTTTGGGCGCAACAATTGTCCGCTTGAGGGGGCGTCCATGATCGCTGGCGAAACGTTTGAGGTCACGAATAGCGATAGGTGCATCGAACTCACCACGCCGACAGACATCTTCGCAGGGTGCGGTGCAGACGCGGCCACAGATGGCGGGAAATGGGTTTGGTTCTGCCGCCACATGGAGAGCCTCTTCATACCGACCCTCGGCGATGAGGCTGACATAGAGGCCAGCATTGGTGCCAACGGGACAGGCTGCTTGACAGGGAGCACGCAGGTCTTCTTTGCGCTCGCCGAGCCAACTGCGCGAGCTTTGCCACGTTGATTGCCGCTCCGCGACTTGCCAGTCGTGGTTTTCGCCCCAGGGTGCCTCTCCTGGCTCTTCAGCGAAGGCACGGGTGTAGGCGTCGAGTGGTTGCCATCCCACCTTTGTCGGGAGCGGTGTGACGACGCCTCGCTGTGCATAGGCGACGTTTTTGATGCCACTTTCGATAGAAATGGCATTGGTTGGGCATTCTTGTACACAGACTTGGCAGCCAACGCAGGTAGCCACCTGTACAGGGAAGAGCATCATCCATTCTCGGTTGGCGAAAGCACCGGGAATGGGGCTAAGTTGCTCAGGGCCGTGTGTGACTTCCCCTTTGCCAGCTGGTCGTGTCATATCGAGACAACGCACAGGGCAAAGGTCCATACAAATGCCGCAATTAATACATGTTGTTTGATTGACCTGAAAACGGTAGGCCATCCTTAACTCCTTCTGGGACCGTCCGTGATACCCACATCTCTATGATCGTTGTTTTGTTTGCATCGATCTATTTGAAGGTTAAAGATAGTTTATGAGAAAATTATCACAAACAGATCACAGGGGTTCAGAACAATATCACATGGCGGACACGATATGACATTTTAATCAGTTTGAGATACTATATAAAGGTAAAGGAAACGACCAGAGCAGTAGGAATGTCCAAGAGACGTGTGTGCTCAGGAGGGCTGATGCACTCAGGAGGGACGGATGCCCCAAGGGACATCACTACTAGAGAAGGAAGCAGGTATGACGAAGCAACCAATTGCCTTACAGTTGTACACGGTACGTGATGAGACGGCGCGTGATTTTGTGGGAACGATCCGCAAGGTTGAGCAGATGGGGTATCCCGCTGTCGAGTTTGCTGGCTATGGTGGGCTGAGCACGCAGGAAATGACTGACTTGCTGCAAGAAACGGGCTTACAGGCATCGTCAACGCATGTGCCGCTCACGGCTGTTGAGCAGGACCTTGATAAAGAAATCGCCTATTGTCGTGCGATTGGTTGTTCGTATCTGATTGTGCCCTGGCTGCCGGTGGAACGCCGTAGCGGGGAGTCTTTTCGGGAGTTGGCGGCGCGTTTCAATAGCTATGGCAGTCGTTGTCGTGAGCAAGGCATTAATTTTGGCTATCATAATCACGACTTTGAATTTGTGCAGGATGAAGGGAAGTATCTGCTCGATTACTTGATAGAGGATACGGATCCCCAAAAGGTGATGTTCGAGCTTGATGTATACTGGGCGGCTTTTGCTGGCCTTGACCCATCAAGCTATATACGCCAACACGCGGGGCGGATACGCATCATACATCTCAAGGATATGACGGCCCAGCGCACCTTTACTGAGGTGGGCGATGGTTTGCTGCACCTTGAGCAGATCTATCAGGTGGCGAAGGAGAGTGGCTGTCAGTGGTATGTGGTAGAAAATGATCAGCCCGTGCTGCCATCGCTAGAGAGTGCGCGCCGCTCGTTAGAGAATCTGCAACGCATGGTGACGGCGTAACCGTAGAATATGTTTGAGAAATGCAAGAGGAGCACCATTCATGGAACTAGATGTTGGACAAACAGGACAGGCAGAGCAACAACAGGTTGCTCCTCAGCATGCTCAGCTGGATGAAGGACGCCAGCAAAAGGCACGCGAATATGGACGTATCCGGCGTAGGCTGTCATTTGTGGGCCTGGGCATTGCGGCTCTCAGCGTTCTTGTTGTGCTCGGTACTGGGCTAGATAAGTGGCTACGCAACCAATTGCAGGGGCTGAGTTGGCAACCCGTTCATGGCTGGTTTCCCTGGCAGGTGCTTGTGTACTGCGTCATTCTACTGATTGCGTATCAGGTGATTACGTTGCCACTGGGGTATTATAGTGGTTTTGTGCTCTCCCATCGCTTCGGGCTTTCAACCATGTCACGAGCTGCCTGGATTAGTGATCTGCTCAAGGGCTTTGTGTTGAGCCTGGTGCTGGAGGCGGTGCTAATCGAACTGATTTACACGCTGCTGGCACTGCAACCGCAGTGGTGGTGGCTATGGGCTGGCCTCATTCTGTTGCTGTTCACGGTGGTGATGGCGAATCTTGCGCCAGTACTGATTTTGCCGCTTTTCTATAAGTTCACGCCGTTGCCTGAAGGCGAATTGACGCAGCGCTTATTGGCGTTGGCGGCGCGCGCGCATACGAGTGTACGGGGCGTCTTTTCTATGCAGATGAGCAACAAGACAACTGCGGCCAATGCCGCGTTGATGGGTCTGGGCAATACACGACGCGTGGTATTGGGCGATACGATGATTGATCGCTACACGGTGGATGAGATTGAGGTTGTGTTGGCTCATGAACTTGGGCATCATGTGCATCACGACATCTGGAAACTGATTCTCAGTCAATCGATTATTACGCTGGTGGGGTTGTATCTGGCAAATCTGCTGCTGCACTGGGCGGTTGACGTACAACACTACTACCTGGCCCTGACGGATGCAGCCACTATCCCTTTCTTGTTTTTACTGATGGGTCTGTTCGGATTGATTATGATGCCCATTAGCAATGGCTATAGCCGTGCTATTGAGTATCAGGCAGATGAGTATGCTCTGGTTTCAACGCAGAAGGTGGATGCATTCAAAAGTGCGATGACACGGCTGGCGAATCAGAACCTTGCCGAGATTGAGCCTTCACCTATAGTAGAGTTTCTCTTCCACGATCATCCGTCGATTGGGAAACGGCTCAAGCATGCCGATGCTTTTACCCTACAGAAGAGATCATAAGGGAAGAGATATGCAAACGCTCACTATCGCAACAAAGAAAAAGGATGAGGTGGTTGATATCACTGCTATAATCGAGCAGCAGTTGCAAGAGATGCAACCACAGAGCGGTATTTGTACGCTTTTCGTGGCACATACTACGTGCTGTATTACGACGGCTGATCTTGATCCAGGTACCGATCAGGACCTGCTTGACGCACTCCGGCGCCTATTGCCGAAGCTGTCTTATCGCCATCCGCATGATCCGCAGCACACGCCTGATCATATTCTTTCCTCGCTGATTGGTCCCTCGTTGGCGGTGCCCTATGTCAATCGGCAACTCGTGTTGGGTACGTGGCAACGGGTCATTTTGGTAGAGTTGGATGGCCCAAGAAGAAGGACACTGCATGTGACAGTTCAGTAGGTA
>JBBPYR010000069.1:0-8861 GCA_038199755.1 Ktedonobacterales bacterium
GGCATGCATGCCGCACATGTGCCCTTCTCTTGTCGGAAATAATATTATTGACGAGCGGCCTCTTGCGTGCCAAGTTTTGCCAGACCCTCGGCAATGGCCTGAGCCACACCTGTCTCCGCCGTCTGGCGCGCCACGCGCAAGGCATTTTTGATCGCCTTCGCGTTAGAGCGGCCATGCGAGACAATCGCAGATCCGTTGACACCGAGTAGCGGCACACCACCATACTCGGCATAGTCCAGGCGCGAGAAGACCTTGCGCAGGCTGGGGCGCAGCACGGCAGCGGCCAGCTTATTCGGCAAGCTGCTGGTCATCTCGGCGCGCAGAATGCCGATCAGCGTTTCCGCCAGTCCCTCGCTCAACTTCAGCACCACGTTCCCCACAAAGCCATCGCACACAACGACATCAGCACCGCCGGTGGGAATGTCACGGCCCTCGACATTCCCAATAAAGTTGATGCCCAGCGTGCCCGCGCTCTGCTTCAATATTTGATGCGACTCCACCACCAATTGATTGCCCTTGCTCTCCTCCTCACCATTCGCCAGCAAAGCCACGCGTGGGGTCGAAATCTTAAAAATGCGCTCCATGTAAATAGAGCCCATGAGCGCGAACTGTTGCAGATATTCGGGCTTACAATCCGTGTTCGCCCCCATATCAATCACGAGGCACGCACCATCCTTGGTGGGAAAGACGCCACCCAATGCGGGACGTTGCACGCCAGCGATACGTTTGAGCGTAAAAAGGGAAGCCGCGAGCATGGCTCCACTGTTGCCAGCGGAGACCGCTCCCAGAGCATTGCCCGCCCGCACCTGCTGTAATGCGAGCGTCATCGAGGCGTTCTTCTTCTGGCGTACCGCGTTGGCCGGGTGCTCATCCATCTCAATCACCTCGTCGGTGTGGATGATAGGCAAATCCAGCCCCGTGACATCATGCTTTGCCAGTTCAGCGCGAATCGCCTCCTCGCGCCCCACGAGATAGATGCCCATGTTATATTCGCGCGCCGCCTGCACCGCCCCCAGCACAATCTCGCCGGGCGCATTGTCACCCCCCATAGCATCAAGGGCAACACGTACCGTAGCACTCATGCCTTACGCTCCTTTTTTACACCGTTTGTTAGACCCCTTTAGGCCCCAGGTTCTCCGATGGTGGACCTGACCAGTTCGACCAGCTTATCCAGATCAAACGGCTTGTAGACGATGTGAACCACGCCCGCGGCCCGAAACTCTTTCTCTTCGTTTTCGGCACCGAGGAACGCAGTCACCACGATCACCGGAATTGGGCGTTCGACGGTGGCCATTTCCAACAACTTCAACTCGTCACGGCCATCGAGATAAGGCATCATCAGATCGAGTAGCACGAGATCAGGCTGATGTTCGCGTACAGCATCATAGAAGCGTAGGCTCTGCGTCGTCATAAACGTTTCATAGCCCTCTTCAGCCAGTGCCTCGGTCAAAAGATCTGCAATGGTTGGATCGTCATCCATGATTAATATTTTTTTGGCCATAAATCAGCTACCCCTCAAGCTCAACACTAGTAAGTCCACATTCAACATCTATAGGTGTCCAAAGACATGACACTATTATAGCACCCTGCTGCTTGTTGTGGGCTACTGCCATAGGCATTTTGTCTGTCTTGACAACTTTTGCCGTTTCCTCTACTCTACAGAAGAAGATTCCGTAGTACATTTGTTTGATTGTAGAGGAAGTATATCATGTCCCAGTCTGCACCATCTGCCCCGTTCTTCTGCGACCACTGTGGCGCGGCCAATCGCTCACAAGCATCGTTCTGCGCCGTGTGCGGCCAACCTTTGCGCTCACCCGCGGCAACGATCACGATACATAGCACAATTAGCACTAGCAGCACTAGCAGCACCCTTGTGCAACAGACCTTGCTGAAGCAACGCTACGTCATCATCAAGCAGATAGGCAAGGGCGGCTTTGGTGCCGTCTATCAAGCCGAGGATACCCACTTCGGCAACCGCACCGTGGCCGTGAAAGAGATGAGCCAGAACGGTCTCAAGCCAGAGGATATCGTCAGTGCGAGCGAGGATTTTCGACGCGAGGCACACCTATTAGCCGGACTGATCCATCCCAACCTGCCGCGCATTTACGAACATTTTACCGACACAGGCCGTTCGTACCTCGTCATGGACTACATTGATGGCCAAGCCCTCGACGAACAACTTGCGCAACGCTATGGCAAACTGCTCTCTATCGACAAAGTACTCGAGATCGGTATACAACTCAGCGATGTCCTCGATTACCTGCACACGCGCCAGCCACCCATCATTTTCCGCGACCTCAAACCTGCGAACGTGATGATGACAGCAAGTGGGCATCTTTACCTGATCGACTTTGGCATTGCCCGCCATTTCAAGCCAGGCAAAGCCAAGGATACCAGCGCGCTCGGCTCCTCCGGCTACGCAGCCCCAGAACAATATGGCAAGGCGCAAACGACACCGCAGACCGACATCTACGGCCTGGGCGCGACCCTGCACCAGCTGCTCACAGGCCATGATCCCTCAGATACACCATTCCATTTCATGCCCATATCACTGGACAACCAACCCGCGCTAGCCGGATTAGACACCCTTATCATGAGCATGGTCGCCATCAAGGTAGAGGAGCGGCCCGCCAGTGCCGCCCTCGTCAAGCAGCAACTCCAACAATTCATGACACGCCTCACCGTTCATCGCACGCATCAACTGCCCTATGGTATTCCCAACGCCTACCAGACACTACCAACGCGTCAACCGGGCCAAGCAGGTCTGCCAGCCCAAAGACCACCCGCATCAAACCTGCCAAGCTTACCCATGAAGGTGTCCGCCCCCAAAGTGGCTCGAAGCAGCAGGATCAACCCACAACAGATACGGCCACAATCCAACACACTCTACATGTGCATCGGGCACACCAGCCGCATCACCAGTGTCGTGTGGTCGCCTAATGGCAAATATATTGCATCGGGCAGTTTCGACAAGACCACTCACCTGTGGGACGCCAACAATGGGCAAAATATCCGTGCCCACAAAGCCCATATGCAACGCATCCAGGCTCTAGCATGGTCGCCCGACAGCACGCGTATCGCCTCCGCCAGCGACGACGCCACCGTGCAAATCTGGGATATCAGCACAGGCAACACCCTGTACACCTATTCTGGCCATCGGGGAGAGGTCAACGCTCTGGCATGGTCGCCCGATGGCACACGCATCGCCTCCACCAGCACGGACTGCACCGTGCATGTGTGGGATGCAAAAAGCGGCACCGTCTACAATACATACCACCATGCGCAGAGCGTCAATGCCGTCACATGGTCGCCCGATAGCCGCCGCATTGCCTCCGCGGGCAAAGACGGTTGGCTACATATATGGGAAGCAAGCAAAGAGCAGCAGAAGCGCAGCCTCTTCACCTCGCTCTTCTCCCATCGTGGCCCGCTGAAAATCAACGGATTGGCAGGCGAGATCAACGCCTTGTCGTGGTCACTCGATGGACACTATGTTGCCGCTGCGTGCCATGAACACACGATAAAGGCGTGGTATGCAGAAAATGGACGGATGGCCTTCTTCTATGGCCCTCCCAGTGGAATCATCAATGCGGTAGCGTGGTCGCCCAATAGCAAGTTTATCGCGTCCGCAGGTAATGACAAACACGTCACCATCTGGAATACCGTCAGCAAACGAACGGCGCATACCTACTTCGGTCATACGGGCTACGTGATGGCAGTGGCATGGTCGCCCGATGGCACGCGCCTTGCCTCCGCTGGTGTTGACCGCACCGTTCAAGTCTGGCAGGCGGTATAATCTATAGAGCAACCATGACTGTTTCCCTGACGTATTCCGTAGGGCCAGATTATGGTGATGACCAGTTTCATTGGTTAAACCGATCAACCTGGCCCCTATGGAATTGCCATGGCCCTGTCAAAATCAGCAGAAAGATGTATTTTATGACAACGTTTACGCCATTATCCGACATGATCTCCGCCGCGACTGCCCATTTGAGCAGTGTTGATCCCGTGATGGCAGATGCAATAGAGCGGGTTGGCCCCTGCACACTCACCACCAACCCAAACATTTTTGAGGCACTGGTTGACGCCATTATCTCGCAGCAGATATCCGTCAAGGCGGCAGATACAATGGTAGCACGCCTGCGTGCGAAGATGGCTGATAGGCGCATTACGCCAGAAAATTTGCTGCTCCTCGAACAGGAAGATCTACGCGCACTTGGCTTCACCACACCCAAATCGCGCTACATTCGCCACCTCACCGAGCAGGTAATCAGTGGTCAACTGCAACTAGCGGAACTCACGACGCAGGATGACGAGACCATCATCAAGACCTTGGTCGCCCTCCATGGCATTGGACGTTGGACGGCAGAAATGAGCTTGATCTTCTCCCTCGGTCGCCCCGATGTCTTGCCCGTTGACGATCTGGGTTTCCTCGAAGGAGTACGCGAAGCCTATCAGCTGCCCACACGCCCGACACGAAAAGAGCTTCAGGCGCGTGGTGAACAGTGGCGACCTTACCGCACCGTTGCTACCTGGTATATGTGGGCGTTACGCCGTCTAGCACAACGCAACGAACGTGAACGCACGCGTATTGTTTCACTATAGAGGCACAACTATGGCATATATGGACACACCCGACAACTACTACGCCATTCTTGGTGTACCTATCGATGCAGAAAACGACACCCTCAAGCGGGCCTATCGTCAACTGGCACGACGATATCATCCCGACCTGGCTGGCCCCGGGGGTGCCATACAAATGAAGCGCATCAACCGCGCCTATGATGTCTTGAGCGATGCCGAGAAACGCCGCAACTATGACGCGATCATCGGCGGCGTCATTGATTTCCGTGGTGGCTTGCGGGCACGACCACGACCACGCTCTCGTGTCGCTGATGCTGGAGACAACGGCGAATTTTCCGGACTGAACATCTTTAGCACAAAAGGGCCATTTCGCGCTGGCACCGTCATTCACTCCCAATTAGGCGTTATCTCCTCCTTAACAGGCATGCGCACAGCCTATGGCTTGCTGATCGCGGCAGGCTCGCTTGATGGCAAGGGCATGCTCTGGCCCATCACCAATGGTCAGCCAGGTGTAGCCGTTGCCTTTGCCGCACATGCAGCCTACACCGTCGAATCGCTACGAGCACTACGCCTCTCGTTAGGTGGGGGTCTCCTCGTGGGATGGGGACAACTCGGTTTGCACGCGTGGGATGCCTTTAATGGACAATTGCTGTGGAGCTATCAACTACGGCAGCGCGCCGTTTCCGCCCATTATTCGCTGGATGTCGTTCCCTCTTTCTCTGAAAGTGGTAAGCGCGACCTCACTATGGTGTTGCCGCTCCTCGTTGATGATGGGCATGCACCGCGTGCGTGGGGTGTACGTGGCACCGATGTCATCAGCCACAACTTGAGCGATGCCGACACCAGCTTCAGTGCGCCACTCGTTTGTGTGGAAGAGAAGCTTGAAAATCGGCAGTTCTGGTCCATTCGCCTGCGTACACTCTCACAGGATCAACAAGCTCTGATTACCCTGTCTTGCGCCAACGTTCCCAATGAACAGCAACAAATGGCCGTTATTCGTCGCTGGGATTTGAGTGGGCGCACGCTCAAAGGCAAACCGCGCGCACAGATCGCGCAATCGGTCCTCGTGGGCACGTGTTCCGATTGCACGCCGCCCTACGCTATCACGCCCGACGCAAAAACGCTTGCCTTTGTACATGCAGGCAAGAAGATCCTCCTCTGTGACACCAGCACAGGCAGCTACAGCGAATTATTGAGCGGACCAATGGGGGGCAGTTCGCGGCTCGTCATCTCACCCGATGCCCAATGGGTCGCGGTCGCACGCGAGGATAGCGAAATTAACGAAGGCGTGATAGACCTTTGGTCAGCCAGCACAGGACAGGTGTTACAAAAATTCTATCACCCATGGCAGATCAGCGCACTGCACTTTGCCGAGAACCAACTCATTGTCGCGCTTACCGATGGTACTATACAAGTATGGGAAAGATGACGGATAACGTACGTTCCCATACGAATATTGTCTTTTTTCTTTCTTGCTTCGTTTATGTACATAGACTCAATTTATCATGATTTATTATGAGCATTTTTCCAAACTATCCAGTAGGGATGTCCATGAGGGACATTCCTATTGTTACGAGAAAAGAGGTTTCTTTCGATGCGCATTTCAGTGGTCGTTCCGGTTTATAACGAGGAGAAAACAGTAGCACAGGTGCTCACATTGCTTTCTCGCGTTCCCCTTACTCTTGAGGTTATTGTGGTGGATGATGCGTCCACTGATCGCACCTGGGAGATTTTACAAGAGCTGCGGCAGCAAGAGCCGTTCAACACCTATCGTTACGTGCGTCATGAGCACAATCAAGGCAAAGGCGTAGGGCTACGCACTGGCTTCCGCATGGTAACAGGAGACATGGTAACAGTGCAGGATGCCGACATGGAGTACAATCCACAGGACCTGCCCGCGCTCGTGGCAAAATGGGAAGAGGCACAGGCAGCAGGCATAGAGCAGGTGGCAGTCTACGGCTATCGTGATCTTTCAGCCCAAAAATTCACGACGCGCTGGGGCAATCGCTTCCTTACTACCCTCACCAACATCCTATTTGGCAGCCACATTCGCGATATGGAGACCTGCTACAAAATGATGCCCGGTGAAATCGCCCGTGCCCTGCCGATGGAGGGTCGCCGCTTTGAGATCGAGCCAGAAATCACCTCGTGCATCTTACAGGCTGGCTACACCATCGTTGAAGTGCCAATCGGCTATGAGCCCCGTAAGGAAAAGAAGTTATCCCCATGGAAGGATGGCTGGCCCGCGCTGGCGATGCTGTTGCGTCGTCGCTTCGGCAAGCCTTTTCGGGTTCCCGCCGCTGTAGCAACCGCCGCACCTGTCACTCAAACCTCCAAGGTCCATTAACCCTCATCGTAGGCATGACACGAATGACGCCCACCCACCACATACATAATGGCGCGGTGGGCGTCATCCGTGTCGCACTATGCCATCGTACATAGTATAATAAAGAAGAAGATTCAGTCCTTTAACTGTTGACAAGTATGCTACTCTTCTCCTATAGTTCATCATATATATTATGCGTTATATAGAGGAGTTCCCACACTATGACGCGCACAGGAATGACACGAGCAGGCACCCTGCTCGAAAAAGAAATTGGCCTACACACTATTTTTGAAGGGAAAGAGCATTCCTATGTTCATTGCGTCATCGCCGACGCCATTGACCCGGAGCGTCACTTTGAATGTCGTGTATTGGATGAAGATGATTTACCTGTAGCTATTGGACAGCAAATAACATTAGAAGTAATAAAAGTTGTTACCGAGCGGCAGAGCGGCATCGTGCGCTTTGATTGTCGCTTACCAAAGACGCAACAATAATGGGAGTCGCGGTATGAAATGTTCTCGTTGCCAGGCTGAGCTGTCAGATTCGGCCACCTACTGCACCACGTGCGGCACACCAACACGCATCAATGTGCCAAGACAATTCTCTTATCTGCCTGCTGGTACACCACCCTGGCCGAGCAGTGCGCCGCAAGGTTTTTCATATTCAACCAATAAGGCACCAACGATAGCCACCTCGGTTTCGGCAACACCAGCGAAGCCAAAGATGTCTGCACGCGGCATGGTCACAGCCATAGCGGTTCTGATATTAGTCCCTCTCCTGGGCGCAGGCATCACGTTTGCATCTCTCTATACCAATGGCAGCTTCAACTCGACACCGCAACCAGTCGTCCATGTTCCCACGCCAACCGTTGCCGCAACCCCTGGCACAGCCTCTACCCCTGCCGCGGGTACCACACCAAGCACAGGTAGCACTCCTGGCACGACCAGCAACAGTCTTCCTGCGGCATCCTCTTTCCAAAAGGCCAATGGCACAACCAATATTGGTATTGCCCTCAAATATCCTGGCAATTGGGCCGAGGACGCAGTGCAGGCATCGACCAGTAGCAGTTATGTGCGCCTGCACCCACAGCAAACACAATACGGCATTGTCTTTGTGCTGGAACGCTTCTCAGCTACGACATCTACCTCATTCAGCAGTCCCGATGACCTGAATAATCAATTGCTACAATCCATCAGTACCGCACAAGGGGTACATAATTTACAAAACCTGCAATCCAGTACCCCACAACGCAGCATTGGTGGCACGAATTGGTCGGAGCAAGACACCGCCTACACCGACGATAATAGCAACAAAATCCGCTTGAGCACCATTTCAGTCCAGCATAACAAACTCTACTACAACATCCTCGTCATTTCGCCTGACCTCTACTACAACGAGGCCATGCAGAAATACATCCAGCCCATGTTTGACTCCCTACAATTCCTCGCGTAAAAACATTGTGGGGGTGAGATTGATAAGGCCGAGGCGACCGCTTTGAAGCGGTCGCCTCGGCCTTATCAATCTCACCCCCACAGGCTATGCGGGCAACAACTGATCAATGCGCTCAAGAACAAATTGGGGCATGCGGTCAGGTGAGAGTTGTAGCAGGTCTTCAGCGGTGGTCTCGCCTGTGAGCACGAGGGCGGCAGCGCAGCCAGCCGCGAGAGCCATCGTGATATCGGTCGAGAGGCGATCACCCACCATCACACAGTCAGGCAACGCAACATTGAGCCCATGTAGAGCAGCATACAGCATAGATGGGTCTGGCTTGCCAAAGATGACCTCACATTTCGTGCTGGTGCATGCTTCGATTGCCGCGGTGATAGCGGCAGCGTCCGGCTCACCACGTCCACCCGGCATGGGACAATAACGATCAGGGTTCGTAGCTAGCAGCCGCGCACGCTTATGAAACCAGATGGCGTCAAAAGCAATCTGCAACTTCTCATAGCTAAAA
>JBBPYR010000070.1:0-71782 GCA_038199755.1 Ktedonobacterales bacterium
TAAGTAAAGGAAACGAATTATATGACTCAGACCGCCCTCGTAATCATCGATACACAGGTAGGACTGATCGAGCCAGCCTATCAAGGCATGGCCGTGCTAGAGCGCATCAAAACACTACTCGCCCAGGCACGCGCCTCACATACACCCGTGATCTATGTACAACATGGTGAACTACAGGGTGAAGGGTTAGTGGTTGGCACACCCAGATGGCAGATTCATTCCGCAATCGCTCCACAAGCGGGTGAAGCAATCGTCCACAAACGCGCCTCCGATTCTTTCTATGACACCACACTTGAGCAGGAACTACGGACACGAAGCATCCAACACCTTATCGTCGTTGGTGGGCAAACCGAATACTGTGTCGATACCAGCGTGCGCCGCGCCACCACCATGGGTTACAATGTGACGTTAGTAAGCGATGCCCACACCACCTACGACAACGACGTGCTCTCGGCAGCGCAGATTATCGCGCATACCAATGCTACCCTCAACGGGTTCAACTCAGACGACAACGTCATCACCGTCAAGCCCAGCAACGACATCACCTTTTAATAAAGGGAGCACATAATCATGGCAGAACAGCAAAATAAAAACCAGATACTGCTACAAATGAACAGAGGCTACATAGCATTTGAGGCTCTGCTGGCCTCGCTATCAGCAGAACAATTGACAACCCCAGGTGTTAATGGCAACTGGTCCATCAAAGATAATATCGCACACCTCTCGCAGTGGCATAAGCGTACCATCGACCTGCTACAAGCGGTCAAAGAAGGTAGGTCGCTACCTCATCTGACCGCTAGCATGAGCGAAGAAGAAATCAACGAGATGTTCTATCAGCAAAACCACGCCCGTTCACTTCAGGATGTAGAAGCAGAGTTCCGCTCCACCTTCCAGCAGTTCGTCGAGAGTATCAACGCATTAAGCAATGAGGAATTGAACAAGCCGTTGGACTGGCTCGAACATAAGCCAATTGTGCTCTGGATTGCAGGTAACAGCTATGAGCATTATCAGGAACATACAGACATCATCACAGCATGGCTGTCGTCTCAAGCATAAAAAACGGCATCCCCTCGGAGGTGCCCACATCTATTATTCGAGAGTGTATTCATGATCATCAACATCTCACGCGAACAGGCACGTCGTTTCTTGGCGAACTATCATTTTACGCCAACCGACCTGCCGGGCGTCTTTGACCGTCTGGGTACAGTGCAGTATGACCCGCTCAATCCCGTTGGGCGCAATCCTGACCTCGTATTTCAGGCACGTATTCCCGGCTACCGCTTCGACGATTGGCAAAAGTCAGCTTATAGTGAGCGCATCATTTACGACGCCTGGGATAAGCAAGCCTGTCTCGTTCCCGTGAGCGATTGGCCCATGCGTGCCGCCACACGCGACATGTACCGTCCCTATCATGATCGCGAGATATTAGAATCAGAGCCGGGCTTAGCTGAGGCCATCCTCGCCACCCTCGATGCACGCGGCCCCCTCTCCTCGCTAGAGTTCGAGAGCGATACACGCCGCTACGAACCCGGCTCTTGGTATGGTGCCACCAGTACGAAACGCGCTCTACGTGCCATGTGGGTCTGCGGCATGGTCGTCACCCATCATCGCAAGGCCGGGCGTCACTACTATGACCGCCCCGAACGAGTCATTCCCCCACAATACTATAATGCCCCCGGCCTAGAGGATATCTACGAATATCATAAGTGGATTATCGCACGCCGCTTCCAAGCTGTCGGCCTGATGCGCCCAATAGGAGATGCCAGCATCTGGAGTGCCTGCGGCAGCGGTGCGGAACGCAAACACGCTATCGCGCAACTGGTAGAGTCAAACATCCTGACGCCTGTGCATGTTGGCGAGAAAAACTGGCTCTATTACATGCCCACCAGCGCGTTACCACTACTCGATAGCCCACCCCTGGAGCCGCGTGTGCTCTTCCTGGCTCCACTCGACAGCCTCCTCTGGGATCGCAAGGGCATCCTACAACTCTTCGACTTCGATTATCAATGGGAGGTCTATAAACCCCTTATACAACGCCGCTGGGGCTACTACGTGTTGCCCGTCTTCTATGGCAACCGCTTCATTGCCCGCGTCGATTCACGCCTGATCGATGGCATATGGACGATCGCCCGCTGGTGGTGGGAAGATGACATCACGCCCGACGCCGCTATGCTCGACGCACTACACACTGCAATGAGACGCTTTGTGGCGTATTTGGGAGCAACCGATATAAAGCTAGAGGATGGGGTTGGTCTGAACATAAAGCAGGGCTCGTTGTTGTGAAGCAGAATTACTACTCATCTTTTTAGTCCATTCAATTCATCTAACGAAATTTATTGTGCCCCATTTTTGTTTGAATATATGTTCTCATATGATCTATTCTATTATGTCATAAACAACGTGGAAAAAATAGCGGCCCCAAACGTGTTACCAGATAGTACTTCCTTACACACGTATTTGCTGAGTTAGGAGAGCGGGAGCCGTTTAAAACCCCAGGAATAGCGATACGTATGATATAATGAAATGGAATATTTTGTCTACTTTTATCGCTTACGTGGGCCATCTACCCCATCACATATAGCAGCAAGCACAAACATTATACTCATTTGTGGGAATCAATAGGAGAAGAATAGATTATGCAATTACTTGGGAAGTTGCTGGGCGACCCCAATAAGCGCGATTTGAAAGCGATTCAGCCGCTTGTCGATAAAATCAACACGTTTGAGCCAACACTAAAAAAATTGAGCGACGAAGCTCTTGCCGCGAAAACAAGCGAGTTGCGCTCACAGTTATACCTACACCTCAAAGGTGGCATGGTGTTAGAAGACGAGCTAGTGAAACTCTTCCGCGAAGTTCTCTCCGCCGTTGAACCCCTTGCAGACCATTGCAGCGACGATGACCTGCACACCGCCATCAGCGAGTACCGCCGCGAGATCGAGCGCAAACGTGATCCCGAACGCACCCTGCGTACCGACCTACAAATCACCCTTTCGGATGGCTTCGAGCAAGCCTATGACACGCTCTCGGCAAAACTCAATCGCGTGCGTGTAGACGCCGCTATGGAGCTTGCGGGCAAGCGTGAGCAATGGCCTGATGCCGCCAGCGATGCGAAGCAAGCCACACGAACACTGCTCAGCAAAGCCGAGCCAACCCTACAAGAGATTGATGAAGAGACCTTCGAGGAAGCCTTTACCGAGGCATGGAAGCGGGCCGAGCTGGATAATAGCCAGTCCCTAGATGCCGAAGTGGTGCGGGCGCGTGTCGAGCAACTCCTGCTCATGACGCTGCGTCGCCTCCAACCCGAACTGGTAGCACTACGGGCAGAGGCGATAGACGAGCTACTCCCTGACATAGTGAAACGCTATCGCACAGGCAAAACGCTGGACGACCTGCTCCCTGAAGCTTTTGCCGTTGTGCGCGAAGCTGGTCTACGACGTATCAAGATGCGTCACTACGACGTGCAGCTTATCGGTGGCATCGTACTGCACCAGGGCAAGATCGCCGAGATGAAGACCGGCGAAGGTAAAACGCTCGTCGCCACGCTACCAGTCTACCTGAACGCCCTGACGGGCCGCGGCGTACACCTCGTCACCGTCAACGACTACTTGGCACGCCGTGACGCCGAATGGATGAGCCAGATATACAAATTCCTGGGCCTCTCCGTGGGCATCCTTGTCAATGCCGTTGAGCCACAGACACCTGAGCGGCGCGCCGCGTACCAGGCCGATATCACCTATGGCACCAACAACGAATTCGGTTTTGACTACCTGCGTGATAACATGGCCGTCTCGCTCGACCAAACCGTGCAGCGCGACTTGTACTTTGCCATCGTTGACGAGGTTGACAACATCTTAATTGACGAGGCGCGTACACCACTGATCATCTCTGGTCAGGGTCAGGAGTCCACCGACACCTACAAGCAATTCGCCAACTGGGCACCGCGTCTGAAGCGCGAACTGGACTACACGGTTGAAGAGAAGACGCGTACCGTCATCCTGACCGACGCGGGCATCGACAAGATCGAGCAACTCGCTGGCATCCAGAACATTTACTCTGAGGACAATATCGATTTGACGCGCTACATGGAAAACGCCATCAAAGCGGAAATCATCTTCAAGCGCGACAAAGACTACATCGTCAAAGACGGTGAAGTCATCATCGTAGACGAGTTTACGGGTCGCCAGATGCCCGGTCGCCGCTATAGCGAAGGCTTACACCAGGCCATTGAAGCCAAAGAAAAGGTCGCAGTACAGCGCGAGAATCACACGCTGGCAACCATCACCTTCCAGAACTTCTTCCGCCTCTATGAAAAGCTGGCAGGTATGACTGGTACCGCCCTGACCGAGTCCGAAGAACTGCACAAAATCTATAAGCTCGACGTTATCGCTATTCCTACGCACAAGCCGATGATTCGTCAGAATCTATCAGACCTGATCTACCGCACTGGTGAGGCCAAGTTCAAAGCGGTCGTCGAAGAGATACGCGAACGACACGAGGTCGGTCAACCGATACTGGTCGGTACAACCTCTGTTGAGACTTCAGAAATGCTCTCGCAAATGCTGGATCAGGCGGGTATACCTCACAACGTGTTGAACGCCAAGCACCACGAACGTGAAGCACAGATCGTCGCTCAAGCGGGCCGCAGCGGTGCCGTCACCATCGCGACTAACATGGCTGGTCGTGGTACCGACATCTTGCTCGGCGGCAATGCTGAAGGTTTCATGGAAAGCACCATCCGTAAGCACGCCGAAAACGTCGATTTCATTCGTGAGATGCCCACACATACCGCTGACGAGCGCGAAGAAAAAGAAGCCGCCATTCAGGACTACATCGCGGGCATGACCGAAGCCGAGAAACATGCACTGCTGAAACAAAAGGAAGCCGAGTGTGAAAAGGATCGCGAGCTTGTCGTAAAACTCGGCGGTCTCCATATCCTCGGCACCGAGCGTCACGAGTCGCGCCGCATCGATGACCAACTACGTGGACGTGCCGGACGCCAAGGCGACCCAGGCTCCGCACGCTTCTACCTGGCACTCGACGACGAACTGATGCGCCGTTTCGCTGCCGACCGCGTCTCGAAGGTAATGGAGCGCGTCGGTATGGAAGACGACATGCCGCTGGAAAGCGGACTGGTCTCCCGCTTCATCGAAGGTGCCCAGGCCAAGGTCGAGGGCTACAACTTTGACATTCGTAAGAACGTCGTCGATTATGACGATGTGATTGCCAAGCAGCGCGAAGTCATCTATGCCGACCGTCGTGCCGTGCTTGAACGCGCCGACATGCACGAGCGCATCCTGGAGATGATACGTGCAGAAGTGGCAAAGGTCGTCGCCAGCACCATCCCCGGCAACATCGTTTCCGAGATAGAAGAGCTAGATAACCTTTCTCTTGCGATTGAGCAATGGGTGCCCATTCCTGACGACCTGATACCGGATGACATTAACGCAGTGCGCCGCGACGACATGAAACGTAAGCTCACAGAACTGGTCGTCGACCACTATGAGCAACGCGCACAGGAGATCGAGGATCAGCAAAAGACATTGTTGGCCGACAATCCCGACCTGAAGCCCTTCACCATTCGCGACCTGGAACGTTCGTATACCTTGCAGATACTCGACCGCCTGTGGATGGAGCATATCGACTCGCTCGATGTCATGCGTGCGGGTATTGGCTTCCGCGCCATCGGGCAACGTGATCCACTCGTAGAGTTCAAAAACGAAGCCTTCCGTATGTTTGATGATCTGAAACAGACTATTCAGCACTACATCGTTGACTCGCTGCTCAAACTCCTGCGTAATGACTTCACCATCACCGTGAATCGACCGGAGCCACAACGCAAGACGCCGAACAAGGTGCGTACCAATGCCAACGATATCGCCAAGGCCAGCGGCCAAGCCAAAAGCGAGGAAAGCACGGCCCGTCCACGTGCCAACACGAACGGCAATCGCAACGGTGGCAATGGCCCACGCAATAATAATGGACGCGCCACTAGCAACATGAGCAAGAGTGCAGCACCTAGCAAAATCGGGCGTAACGATCCCTGCCCCTGCGGTAGCGGCAAAAAATACAAAAAATGTCATGGAGCATAATACAGATGTTCTCTACGGATAGTAAACGCACGAGTAGCGCAGGCTGCTCGTGCGTTTACTATCCGTAGAGAACATCTATACAACATTATATATAAGTCTACACTTATCCTATACCTTACAAGCGTGAAAGCCAAAACGTAGACCTTCTTCATACTTCCATGGTATCCTTTCCATATGGAATAGCAGTTCCCCCTAATACTTCTACCTTCAACGGAGTTGGAGAAAGGCAAAAGAACATCATGATGAATGGTCAACAGGCAGCAGAAATAATGACAAATTGGGAAAGTGACCCACGCTGGAAAGGCGTCAAACGCCCATACAGGGCAGAAGATGTATTGCGTCTACGTGGGTCAATTCAAATCGAGCATACATTAGCGCGTATAGGAGCCGAGCGGCTGTGGAATCTTCTGCAAACAGAGCCTTATGTCGCCGCACTTGGCGCGTTGACCGGTAATCAGGCTGTCCAACAGGTAAAAGCAGGTCTGAAAGCAATCTACCTGAGTGGTTGGCAGGTGGCCGCTGACGCCAACCTCGCCGGACAAATGTACCCTGATCAAAGCCTCTATCCTGCCAACAGTGTGCCGAGCGTCGTCAAGCGCATCAACCAAGCCCTGGAGCGGGCCGACCAGATTCAGCATTCCGAGGGCAAGGGCGATACCTACTGGTACGCACCAATCATTGCCGATGCCGAAGCGGGCTTTGGTGGACCATTAAACGTATTCGAGTTGATGAAAAGCATGATCGCGTCTGGGGCCGCAGGTGTGCATTTTGAAGATCAACTGGCTTCAGAGAAGAAATGCGGTCACATGGGTGGCAAGGTGCTCATTCCTACCCAAAACGCCATTAAACACCTCGTCTCGGCTCGTCTGGCCGCTGACGTGATGGGGGTTCCCACCCTCGTCATCGCACGCACCGACGCCAACGGTGCCAAATTGATCACCAGCGATATCGATCCTGTCGATCAAGCTTTCATGACGGGTGAGCGCACACCTGAAGGCTTCTACAAAATTCGCAGTGGTATCGAATCGGCAATTGCGCGTGGCCTCTCATACGCTCCCTACTGCGATCTCATCTGGTGCGAGACCTCCGAGCCAAACCTGGACGAGGCACGCCGCTTCGCCGAGGCCATTCACGCCAAATATCCCGACAAAATGTTGGCCTACAACTGCTCGCCCTCGTTCAACTGGCGCAAGAAACTGGACACAGACACCATCGCCGCCTTCCAGCAAACATTGGGTAAGATGGGATATAAGTTCCAATTTATCACCTTGGCAGGCTTCCACGCCCTCAACTATAGCATGTTTGAACTGGCTCTCGACTATAAAGAGCGCGGCATGAGTGCCTATTCGCAATTGCAGCAGACCGAGTTCGCGATGGAAGATCGTGGCTACACCGCCACCAAGCACCAACGCGAGGTTGGCACCGGCTACTTTGATGAGATCGCACAGGTCATCTCTGGTGGCCTCTCCTCTACTACCGCGCTAAATGGCTCTACTGAGGAAGAACAATTCCATTAATCGTGATAAGAGAGAGACAGAATGCAGGGCAGGCGTCGCCTGTCCTGCATTCTGTCTCTCTGAATATCATATAATACAAAAGAACGTGTTAGTTTGTGAAAGGGAAGGTTTCGTATGACCAATCAGGCAACAGTGACGTATGCAGAGGGCATTGTGGTTCAAGCTCCGGTGACACCTGAGTTTGCTGAAATAGTGACACCGGAAGCCATGAGTTTTGTGGCAAAACTCGCACGCACATTTCAGGCGCGCCGTGAGGAACTGCTGACCCATCGCGCACAACGACAGGCGGACCTTGACGCTGGCAAGCTGCCAGACTTTCTAGCAGAGACCGCGCACATTCGCGAGGGCAACTGGACGGTGGCACCCATTCCCGCCGACCTGATGGACCGCCGTGTCGAGATTACCGGCCCCGTAGACCGTAAAATGGTGATTAACGCTCTCAATTCTGGCGCGAAGATGTTTATGGCCGACTTTGAAGATGCACACTCACCCACATGGGCGACCACCATTCAAGGCCATATCAACCTGCAAGACGCCATCGAACGCACCATCACCTACACCAGCCCAGAGGGCAAACAATACCGTTTGAACGAAAAGACGGCCACATTGCTGGTACGCCCACGCGGTTGGCACTTGAGCGAGAAGCATGTACTCATTGATGGCAAGCAAATCTCTGGTGGCATCTTTGATTTCGGCCTCTACTTCTTCCATAACGCAAAGCGGCTACTCGCCAAAGGTTCTGGCCCCTATTTCTATTTGCCCAAGTTGGAAAGTCATCTCGAAGCACGCCTATGGAACGACATCTTTGTGTTGGCCCAAAAAGAGTTGGGGATTCCAAACGGAAGCATCCGCGCCACCGTGCTGATCGAGACTATCCTGGCAACGTTCGAGATGGATGAAATTCTCTATGAATTGCGCGACCACTCGGCAGGACTCAACTGTGGACGTTGGGACTACATCTTCAGTGCCATTAAAAAGTTCCGCAACATTCCCGAGTACATCTATCCTGACCGCACGCAAATCACGATGACTGTACCATTCATGCGCGCCTATTCGCTCCTGCTCATCAAGACGTGCCATCGCCGCAACATTCACGCCATGGGCGGGATGGCGGCCCAGATTCCCATTAAAAGCGATCCCAAGGCCAACGAAGAGGCTCTCGCCCGTGTGCGAGCCGACAAGCACCGCGAGGCGACCGATGGACACGATGGCACATGGGTTGCCCATCCCGGCCTCGTCCAGATCGCGATGGAAGAATTCGACGCCGTGATGAAGGGACCAAACCAGATTGATCGCAAGCGTGACGACGTACATGTTACCGCCGCAGAACTCGTTGCCGTCCCCGTAGGAACTATCACTGAAGCAGGGCTACGCAATAACATCAATGTCAGCCTGCAATACATGGAAGCGTGGCTGCAAGGCTCTGGCAGCGTGCCGATCTTCAACCTGATGGAGGACGCGGCCACCGTCGAGATTGCGCGCTCACAAATTTGGCAGTGGATTCATCATCCCAAGGGCGTCCTGACCGATGGTCGCAAGATCACCGTAGAACTGTTCCGCCAACTTGCCACCGAGGAACTACAAAAGATCGAGGCGGGCATGAGCGCGGAGCAACTGACGAAACGCCAGTTCAAAACGGCAGCCACCATCATCGACAAGCTCATCACCGATGATACGTTCGTTGACTTCCTGACTCTTCCGGCTTATCAATACCTGAACTAAATATGTAAGGTGATAACCCTATCATTAGGGACACGATTTATCACGTACGTCGCGCAATTCATTGTACGAGATTTGAGCAAGCAGAACATCATACAAAGGTTGATGCCCTGCTTGCTCTTTTGTCACCTACAGCCTGCTTCTTTTCAGCACCCTCGTCGATATCAATTTATGCAGCTCTTGAAAATCATTAGGCTGATCTTCAAGTGGTAACTTGAGCAGACTTTTAACGACTTCTATGAGACGTTCAGGACCTTGGAGATATTTGTCCTCTGCATTTTGCACACGGAAATACTTATTTTTATAATTGATAACAGTAGGCAATACATGCTTTCCTCTAATCAGTTTAAGCCATGAGCCACGCCCAAATTCAAGTTCTTCGTCACCATCAAATTCACGTTTGCCGTCCTCACCATGAAAAAACTCTTTCGCTGTTTCAGTAAAATGCTTAGAAATGGGATACGCACTTAATTCTTCAACAACATTACACGTTTGCTTGGCAGCCTCATACTTCTCCATGAGTTTCGCGAATGCTTTATCTTTCTCCCTAAACTCGTTAGTCTCATTATCTTTGAAACGCTCAATCCACACTTTATCCAGTTCATTTCTGAGTTCTGAGATGACGCTATTAGTAATATCGAGGAAGACACGCTTGCTAGCCGTTTCGCGAATACACTGCCGCAGTTCTTCAGGAGAACATGTACAGTACGGACTGCGTGCTAAATATTCTGGAATAAGGAAATAGTTTTCAATTTCGCGACGACGCCATATGAGGCAATTATCCCTATTTTCATCTGGGAAATTTCGCCAACTCTTTTCTACCTCTTCATCATCGCGATGATCTCGGTCTATGAGAAAATAGTAGTTGCGATGAGATGGATGAAGAACCGCCGCCGCCGCACGGATGCTCGAAGCCGATCCAGTAGGCTCTACGCGAATATCGATTTCTTTCTCTCTGAAAAAGAAGTCGAGAGCCTGAAAGTCTATGCTTGACCGGCTACCTTCCACATAAAGCCTATGTCTTGCACCCTGATTTGATGCTTCCGGTTCAGGTCCTCGTCTAATTCCAACCATCACGCTTCCTCCTTTTCTGGAACAAGGAGCATCGTGCGGTCTTGATCCACTGACGCAAAAATATCTTCAGAATGGGTAGCAATAATGTATTGATTACCGGGTGCTGACTTACATATCTCTCTTATCAAGCTCCGATGCCATTCTGCATTGAGATGTAGTTCAGGCTCATCAATCAGCACTATTCCAGGGTACTTTTGTCCATAACGCCCTATAAGGAAAAGCGTTGAGATGATTTCCTTTTGACCAGAACTCAAACTATCAAAACTAGACGAAGGACCATTGTTACCATTTCCTGGAATAACACGAAAATCTATGGTACCGTCAGGCAAGAGCCTGAGCTTGCCAATGGCGACTCCTGCATATCGCTTCATTAACCTAGCCAGAATCTCCAGCACCTCTTTCGCCTCAACAACATCAAAATCCTCAAAAAGTCCTTCTCGGCTCATCAAAGCGCGAAGTATTTCAAATTTAAATGTGGTTATTGGATTACCAGACCCTAATTGACTAAGCTCTAATCTTCCTTCTAGAATCTTTCGATAACTATGAAAATACATGAAATGTGGTAATAGCAAAGGATCACTGTGTATACCCAAAAGAGCAAGAAACAAATTTGTCACCACTTCTTCATTAGTGGATGAGTCAACTGGTGGTGGTGTGAATTCACTTTCTAACCTATCTTCCCTATCTTCTCGCGTATCAAAGCCCGCTGCTATCCTTCCTGAACGATACAAAGTTAAGCGGCCTGGGATATCTACATTATCGGGGGTAACAAAGATTCCCTCAATAGTTGCTTCCCTAGCTCCAGACCGAATGAGGAGATCAGGAAGCTCAACTGTTACTTTAGGATACCTTCTTCTATTAAAATAATTTTCTTCTGGTATAGTTGCTAAATATAACAGTGAGCAGGCTTCGAGAATAGACGTTTTCCCCAACCCGTTGATACTACCTATAACTATGATGTCTGGATCATCTTTCATACGAGGAGGAGGAAAATCAATAGTAAAGTTGTCGAATGCTTTGAAGTTTTGTATGGTTAGACCCTTTAGTCTAATACCTCTCGCTGATTGCTCTGCCATATGCATCCCTTCTCCGAAGAACCTGTAAGTCTAGGGTTATCTATCATATCAAACGCTCCGCACTACCTGAGTGTATTGCTCCCAAATCCCCTTTGACTGGATTTGGAATGTTTCTCCTTGAGTGACTTTGCCACCCGGCACCCAACAGATCGCGGCCTGAGAAATATCTTTCCCAAAGCTATTATAACCTCTCGTCTCTCTGCCAACGAGTGGCTCAACAATCACTTCCCTATTGCTTACACTATCGGTTTCGGCGTAAGCGTGAGCCAGGAGCTGTACATCACTTAAGGCTCTGAACTGAGGTCGATTATTGTTTGGCAGACATTCATAATCGAAGCATTCTTGCTTATCGATTGCCTTACACTCTACACAATCCACTCGTCCCCAGCCACTGTTTCGCTCACCACCAAATTGTATTCTTTCTAACACGCTTTGCCATCTACTCAATGGATTCTTCTTATCGTTCTGAAGGCCAGTTGTTTCAAAGATATAGCCAACCAGATATACTTGCTTGCCCTCTCGTGTGCGTGGTGCAATGAATTCCGTTTCGTGCAGACTCCCTGCCTCGGCACTATGTCCGTTTACAAGAGCTGTGCTTGCATAACTGCCGAGAAACGTCCAGGCAAACTTGTCCCAGTCAGACCACGGCCACACAAAATCATTCCATTGTTCCGGCCACGACCAGGTAGGGTCCTCCCCTGGCAAGGCATATGGGTAAAAATAAGTGAAGGAAAGGTGGTCATCAACCTGTTCGCCCATGCCAAGGTAGTCGCTACGGCCAGATTCGCGTGTTAGTTTGGCTGTGAGTGCTCCCCATAGATTGCGGCCTGTGAGATATGGGCGAGTTTGCTGCAAGTTACCTAATTTGCGCCAGCCGACATGCATCGGTGAGAGCAAACGTAATGAGACTTGATATGCTGTCCAGGTCATGGTTGTGACTGCGCTTTCTCAGCCTCTGTTTTAGCCTTCTTTGTATCCTCTGCTATTTTATCCTCTACTCCGCGTGCTTTGGCCCCATAGCGTGCATAGATGAGTGTTTGTTCCCAAAGTTGCTTCACCAACAATAGAATGTCGAGATCGTTGCAAATATACTTTGTTAGGAACTCCAAGACTTGTTCAGCATCTACAGGCTTCTCTTTGGTGTCCGTAGGAGGAGAAAATTTGAGAAGTCGTGTTAATTCCAGCAACTGGATACGTATCGGTTTGGCGATATGTTGTTCCTTATCGCTGCGTGAATAAAGGTAAAGAAGTACCGCGTAAACACCGTTCTCTTGCAACACGCCCAAAGCTTTCGTTGCTAGGTTTTCTACTTCACTTGCTTTGATTTCATTTTCTTTACGTTCTTTTATATTCCAATACTTTTTGGTGTTTTTAATTATTTCTTGCCCTGCGAAGGCGGCGTGCCAATCTAAGTTATTGTTGCTTGCCTGAGTCACTTTTTACCTCCTTGACTACCCATTCGTCTACTAGACGCATACGACCAAAGCCACGAGTACCCATGCCCCCGATACCCAGGTACTCTATCAGCCCCATACCTGCACCCACAACATCCAAAGGTTGTTCCCAAATGACTTCTTTTCCATCTTTATCAAGAAGTTTGGCACCCTTCTTCTCCTCATTAGCCTTGTTGTCGTACTGCCTATCCACAGGGAAGGGATAGTTGCCATTATTTATCGCGTAATCATCTTCGACGACATCAGACCAGAGCCAAGTTGTTCGTGGAATAGCTTCGTAGGTGAATAATGCTCCGGAGTCGGCTGCTCCTGTTTCAGGATTTATACTTACCGAGGTACGCACTTCCAGGTTACTATTGACAATTTGAGAGAAAAGCTTTGGAGTGATAAGCACGATACGCTCTGAAATACCTTGCCATTCTGGATGTGATAGCAGGGATGCAGGAGGTGTTATTGTTAATCCTTTGATGCATTCAAACAATAGCCAGCCAAGATTAAGATTTTTTTCCCAATTCATGTTCGTTACGACGATATCATTAGTAGGTGCGGCGACACTTTGTGGTAATGTCACACTATTCTCACCCCAAGCTTCTCGCATTATGTCTATCGTGCTCACCCAAACGGGACCTGCCATAGAATTTACCGGAAAGAAGAGAATACGAGCATCAGCGATACTAACAGTACCAGCTCGATTTATGCCTTCTTTAGAGGTGTTAGAGTTGTTGGTACTGCTTTCATCCGTGGAGGTACCAAAGGTATAGATGATGGGACATGCTTTTTTATCTCCCTTAAAATCGCCATGCTTTCCGGCTGCGCTTGGTTTTCCATAGCTCATAGCTGCATAGCTACGTGTAGCACCTGCCAGGCTTGTGCCGGGAATTTTCGGTAAGTTCGTCCCTGTTTCGCGTGTAATGGACATATCGACCCTTCCCAATCTGTAGCCACCTGCACCAACGTGTACAGGATCAAGTGTCATGAAGAGCAAACGTTGCAGAGTGTAAAGTGATTGCACTCTTGCCGACTGTGTACCTGTCGTAGTCATAAGTCTTCTCCCATCTTGTCAATTGCTGTTTGCCTGTTGTCTTTCAGTCGCTCATTAAGAATTCGCATCTTTAGTTCTATTGTATCAGCCAATTGTCCACTTAGAGCGGCTTCACAAAGTTGGTCAAACTGCCTTGCTTCTGGACGTGGTTTCCAGTGAGCGTTATAGAGAGCATCACGAATAGCCTGTTTGAAAATCTCGTTGTTTTGATCTGCGCCCCATTCCATACGTTTGTCTTCTATGGTGCCGATGATATTGTGGATTTGCGTTGTCTCCAAACCCTGAGAGAGTATGCTCCATAATTTCTCGAACTCATCAAGTTGTTCAAGATAATAGGGGCGTGCTGGATGATAAGAACCTCCTGATTGCCGAGTACCGCGACGTTTGCCATGCTCGTAGCTTACCTCGAAGCGTCGTGCAGCGGTGTCAAGATATTCAAAGTCAAAACGTGAGGACATGAAAGAAACAACATCTCCAACCTGGAGATCACTGGCATGGGTCCAATATTTACCATCGATTCCCTTAAATTTCCTTTTCCTCTCGCTAGCATTTGTAGCTTCTTCCTCAAGGCACCAGTAGGGGTACCAAACATCCTCTGTCACTTCATCACCCATAATAGTTGGAATAGTCAATGTTAGAGATGGTTCTTCATCTTCTCCAGGTTCTAATGTTAACAAGACTTGCTCTGGGTATAGACTCAGATCAACCCTTTTGACACGCCAGGACGTAGCTTCTGTTGGCTGTTTCAGCATCCTGCGACCTGCATCGAGGATAGCGGGAAGTGGAGTTCGCGCCCCGGCAAAGGCGACACCGAGCGTTAATGGTAATCGGTTTCTCACCTTACCCATCTCTCGCTCATACTTTTCCTTGATAGCGTTGGCAACCTGTAAAGCTTTATCTGCTGGCACGAGAGCCATGAAGGTACGTGGTTCTGTCAGTAGAGATATTGCTGGCGTGTATGATGGTTTCTCTATAATATCCACTGTTGTTATTTGTAAGCTGCCGAGAGGCTTGTTAAAACCACCATAGCCAGTTGGCTCTTCGATATCAAAGGTTTTACCTTCAAGTTGTCCTTGAAGGTATTTTGCCGCTTTCTTATCATCTTTATATTCTTCTTCTGATGCGCCTAAAAGAAGGGCGATACGACGGAGATTGTCAATAGTAAAGAATTTATTTTGACTAACACAAGCTATGCTAAGGTTGATTTCCCCTAGTTTAAGTTCGTAAGCATGAGAAATGCCTAAAGTTTGATTTACCTTATTTGGATAGTATGTGGCTATGATTTGCAATCGGCAAGGAACTTCTCCAACACTGTCAGGTTTGTTGAAGTCTGAAACTACATTTTCCCAGAATGATCTTGTAGTCTCCCATACGCGAAATAAGCGTGTTGGTGCTTGTGCCTCTATCATTTGAGATGGAGAAGGTTCCAATATAGGTAGTATGAAGTGTTTCTCAATTTTTAGGCTTTGGTAATGAAGAATTTTTTCTTTAATCACTCCTTTAGCCATATTGCTCATAGTTTCAAGATAAAGGCCATCGTCCGATACACGGAATTCTTGCCCGAATACTGAATGAGGTGTTCCTGCAACTAATTCAACGGGATGATTCTCTAGGAAAAGCTGGTATTGTCCATCAACTGATAGATTAATATCTTTTATAGTTACAAGTGTTTTTATATCTGCTATATAAAGCTTATTTGAGCGAAATGGTGATGGTAGCTTAAACTGTGATAGGCCACGAAGGGAAGCCGTAACTAAAAGCGCAGGCTTTTCCTGCCATTGATAATCTTTTTTGTCAATGGATACTCGTTTCCCATCATCTAATTTATTGCTCAGGTTTTTTACTTTTAGAGCACCTTGTATAGGTTGTTCATCACTTTGTCGCTTCTGTGGATAGAACAGTGAGCTTCCATTGAACCATGTATCTAGGCCAAATTTTCCTACTATTAATGCTACCTTTCCATTGATATCTGCTACCTCATCTATCCAAATTGTCGTATAGAGCTTGTCTGACCACTCCTTGGAATTGTTTTCGCGTCGCTGTTCACAAACAGCGCAAGCTTTACGATTTAGGGCTTTACAGGTTTGACAAGGTAGCTTAGATGAGCATGACTCTCCTTTGTCCTTGTACCCATAATGCTTTTCACGATCATCTGCACCCCAACCCTGAGGACGCAGTTGACAAACAGTACAAATATCCTCGCGATGACCTCGCCACCAACTCACTACAGTAGTTAGATTGGCATGAGAAACAGGATTTTCTGTAATATGTGCTGCAATTGGTAGTGGCTCGTTGTGTGGAATGAGGGGGTTGTGTTCCTGATCAATTAAATTTTTCCATACCCAGGAGCTCTCGTCTATTGTAAGGGTAGGGAGTATTTCCCCATCCAAACACAAATGCCCGTTTTCATCTGATTTAACTGTCCCCTTATAAAATTCGTGTTCAATGAGAGTTGAAAGTTTTTGCTCTTGTTCATTTTCCCATTGATCCAGGTGCTCTATGTCGGGAACAATAAAAACACTGCCGTTCTCATCACGATAAACTTCTGTGCCTAGTGGGTATGTTACTTCGAGAAGAGTACTTACTCTATTTAATCCATCATCAATGAGTTGTCGGCGAGCCAACAAGTCAGAAATACGCGTAGTTTTTGTAAGGAAATCCACTCCATCAAAACGGACACTTAAAAGCCGCCATTGAATCTCGGAAGGTTCTTTTTTCCCTACCAATATGCCTTCTGCAATAGCAGCTTTGTATAAAGCAGCCACCATGTTAGACCAATCCCAGAGAGAGACATCATTAATTGGGTGTTGCGTATCAGCGCAAGCATAGGTGAATGCTTCTTCTATTTTTTGCTTCATCAATGAACGATCAGAAAGCTGACCAAAAGGCAAACCTTTACCCGGTTTTCCTGCCCCGTCAAGTCTAACTTTTAATCCTTCCATGCACTCAGGCTCATATCCGAAAGAATTCCCTCGGCGAGTATTGTCAGCAGGCTGAGAGCGGAAGTAAAATACTAGTTCCTTAACAGTATGTGCCGCACTATGGCAAAAACCTAATACTCGAACTAGCCATTTCTTGTCTTCGTTGCCTATGTTCCTTGATTTTCCCTCCTCAATTAGCTCTTTTAAGAGTATCTCTTCTTCCAAAAGAGAGATTTTCCAAGTATCGTCTATCAGATCCAAATGATCAGTCTCATAATCGTAGCTATTTTGGACACCAGCTTGTCTCTCTACAAATCTCTCGTCACATTTTCCCATATCATGCAGCCAAGCCGCCACTTCTGCTAAAAATATATCTTCTCGATTATCGGCCAGCACTTCCAGATTATTGCTCATGTTGCACCTCGGTTGACGTGCCTGTTAATGTTTGCTTCAACTTCGTCATATGCTCCACTAATTTCTTAAAGCTGGTGAGTGGCTCTGAAAGCTCTTGTATTTCAGGTGCTCGTATTTCTAACAGCACGTTTTGTAGGGACTCTCTTGCCAGCCCGAACCCACTATTGGTTTTAGCACCAAAACCGTGGATGCGGAACATAGCTCGAAGTCCTTTGGCAACGATTTGCAACTCCCTGCCGATTTGATTACGAGTTTCTTGCTCGTCTTTGCCGATGAGGTCAAATGGAATATAGAGCAAAGTGAAGACTCCTGTTGTGCCTGCTGGCACGCTCTCAAATGGGATGGGGTTCATCCCTACACGCTTCTTGCGATCCTGGGGATTAATGATTTCCATGCTCTTTGAGGTGAAGAAGGTCGGATAGAAATAGAGGCACCCTGCCTGAAAGTCCTTAGGGTCTTCATTCCCTTTTTCATTGCCGAATAGGTGCAGTATGTCTTCTTTTTTGCTTTCTGAATACCAAAGTGCTGCTCGTAAGTTCCCTTTCCATGATGTGGAGGCCACGTAGGGCAGTCCAAAGATTTTGTCTTTACGAACAGGATTGTCAATGATGTAAAAATCTTGTTCATCACGTGAAATGTAGGGCTGGGTTAGCGTGAATGTGAACTGTATGAAAAATGAGTATGGAGGCAGAACAGCTAAGCTGATTCTTGGAGACTCAAATATATCCCTGTAATAGCGACTTCCATCTTTCCAGCGGTCGTCAAGTTCCTCTAAACAATCAACACTACGATTTTTCTCTTGCCAGCTGGTACGAAAATTTATAGCATTTGCTCTGCGCGTTACAGCGAGGAATTCATAGGTTATTGTTGGTGGAAGGGCTGTGAGTAAGCTCTCTCTTGTTTCCTTTACTCTGTCTTCTGCCTCATTACGTTTTTGCCGATTTTCTGCTTTTTGTACATCTTTCTCTCGCTGATTCAACTCTTCTATTTGCTTAAAAGCACGTTGAAGCTCATGGCTCATGTAATCGCGGATCATTTCTCCTCCTTGAAGATACGGTCCTCCAGGTACTTCACTATATCGCTGTACTTGTTAGGATTAAAATCGAGCCAGTAGCGAAAGTTGTCTCTATAAATCTCTTCGAGAAGACTATAAATTTCGTCGAGAACCTCGCTGCGTGATGGATGAGTACCTGCTAGTTTGGGTATCCAGCCCCATATACGAATGGTACCGTTGTCGTAGGGATAGGACATCATGATTTTTGCACCGCGACGTTCCCTATACACTGAACCCATAATAGTATGGCGCAATTCAACATCCTTAAACATCTCTCGGAACATGCCACGGATATCGTATTTGAGGTCGAAGGTATCTAATTCGCTGGCTGAAGTCACCTTTACGCTGGCAAAGAACATGTTATGTAACGAGGGTAGGTCGTCATAGTAGTCATAATAGTTTCTTCTATCTTTGTTGTTTTCATGCTTTTCAACGAGCTGTTTCAAATGATTTAACAAAGGTTGTGTGCTCTGACGATCTACCACATGTACCACACCGAGCCCCAGCTGTGGCTTAGCACCGAGGCTTCCCCTGTCTGCTATCAGTTGGAGCAGGGCAGCAATAACGTCAGGATCAAGCATCTCTTTACCTCCTTCTTTTAGAGGAAGAGTTGCGATAATTTCCAAGGTGACATCGCCATAGAGAGGATCGCTACTTAGATACCATTTGGGATCACGATCTGCGGGATGATCTCTTGAGAGTGTGAATACTCGTCTTCCTGATTTATCCATAAAGCCTGCTGATGGTTTTTTGGGTTCCAAGCTTTCCTCACTCACAATGAGTTTGAAACGTCTTGCCCAGCTTGTTGCACCAAATAGACGACACACATCACACAAGCCTTGGTAGGGTTCTTCCTGTTTATCATAGATACAGGGTTTGTCCATACCACAAACACGTCCCCCTACGCCTCGTACCAACACTTCATACCACCAGCGTAGACTTCCCATGATGCCTGTGATATGGAGTCCGCTATCAGATCTACCATCTGCGCCACCAGTCCAAAGAGGTGTGAGTGTCTTCAATTTGATGGTTAAGGAGTTAGTTATCATGCTATGCTCCAACAATTTTGTATGCATGCTTCTTAATGCACTATACTAGTGTAGTACTCTACCAAATTCTGCAAAAGCTGTCAATCAAAGTACAGAATGGGAGTTGTCAATATATCTCACTTTATCCTCTATTCTGCCGATAATGCCAAAATTAGGGCCTATGCACGTCTTTTAAAAGACCATTCTTTTGGATGGTCTATGAAAAATAGCTTGTCATATGTATCAGTATGCTTTACACTTGCATCAGTATAAATTCTTCCATTTTCACGCTCTACTTATAACTCTATGCCATGGGGGAGGACATCATGATTAGTCCAGGCAGCTTTATTGGCAATTATCGTATACTTTCTCCACTCTCAAGTGATGCCATTAGTCAAAACTTTTTAACCGAAAACACTTCTTCACACGGCGCACCCGTTGCGCTGTGCATGTGGAATGGCGTGTCTCTCACGACTCCGCAGGAGCGTGACGCATTTTTGCAAGAGGCACGTGAACTTATCAAACTGAGACATCCGTATATTGTGTCTACACTCGACGCTAGCATAGAGAATGAGCACCCTTATCTCGTCTCTGAGTACATCTATAGCCCTGTTGGCACACTGCAAGACCGTATTCAGCGCCAGACGCCGCAACCGTTCTCACAAGTGGAGGCGTTGAACATCCTCGCCCAGGTTGGTCAAGCCCTCGCTTATGCTCACCAGCAAAACGTACTACATCGCCAACTGGCCCCTGGACAGATTGTATTCAACACACGTAGCGAAGCGGTATTGGGCAGCTTTGGCCTAGCAACTATTCAAGAAAGTGTAGCACGACAATTCACCGGATCTATTGGACAAACAATAGACCCATTTCAGGCTCCAGAGCAACAACGCGGCGCGCTTCGCAAGAGCAAGCTCGACGATCAATACTCACTAGGAAGTATTGCCTATGCCCTGTTGACTGGTTACGTACCAATGCAGCCTCCCATCGCACCGACCCAGCGTAACTCTTTCTTGCCCATCTTTATTGAGCGTGCCATTCTCAAAGCCATGTCACCACAACCGACGGAACGTTATGTGAATGTCAACGCCTTTTTGACTGCTGTCGGTGCGCTACCAGATGAGGGGACATATATCCATCACTCCTCAGATGCATTCCCGCCGCTTGCTGCGCAACCAACGCCACGACCAGTAGTGCAAGAGCAGGTAATTTTACCTAGTCCCTATCTGGGTGCAACTCCTCCTCCGGCAGGCGGGCAGCGCATGGGCCAGGTCGTGCTCAATGGAAGCGGCACCATGGAGGCACTACCGCCACAGTGGGCAAATACCATTCCACCTGCACCGCTAGCAGCCCCGGTGCCTCCCCAGATGGCTCCCGCAATGGCTCCCCGTCCACCCATCAATAACAACCAGAACCAAGGAAAGCGCCCAAACCTTACGCGCCGCGCCTTGCTGATCGCCCTGTTCGTCGTGCTCTTGCTGGCATTGACGGGCCTGGGAGCCTTCGCCTATACGCTCGTTCCCGCTAGTAGTGCCACGGTGACACTCACACCCAGCACGCAGCACGTGGGCAACGCCTATACCGTCACCCTGGTTTCCGGTCAGGCCGATGCCACCCAGGGACAGGTGGCGGCACACATCATCTCTTTCTCGGCAAAACCACAAACCAAGACCGTGCCCGCCACTGGCAAGGGACACCAGAATGCGACATCAGCGACTGGCACACTCACCTTTAGCAACGTGGGCAAAGACTCAGATATCGCGCCCAACCAGACACTCACCAGCAATAGCGGTGTACAAGTCGTTACCGATGGCGAAGTGGTGATCAAAGTAGGTGGCACAGCAACCGTAAGCGCACACGTTGCCACGGCTGGAGCTGGTGGCAATATTGGTGCCTTTGATGTCAATAACACCTATAACGTTATTGATAACAAGACACAGCAAGCACTCACAACCGTCACGATCCAAAATACCGCCGCCTTCACAGGGGGGCAGAATGCCTCAGACTTCACCTTTGTGCAGCAAAGTGACCTTGACGGCGTGAGCACACCCCTCGTTTCTCAAATGACAACAGAGGCACAAGCTGGCGCACAGCAACAGGTCGGGCCAAACGAGAAGCTGGTGAGCGACCTGAAATGTAGTCCAGTCGTAACCTCTGATAACAAAGTGAATGCACACGCCACGACAGCCACGGTACAGGTGACAGTGAAATGCGTCGGCGAGGCCTACACCGATCAAGCACTACAGGCAATGGCGATAATGCTCCTCAAGGCGGACGCCACCCAGAAATTGGGTAGCACCTTTGCCTTAGCGGGCAATGTCGTCACAGCCACGCCCACTCTTGGCAACGTTGACCCGAATGGCACCGCCACCTTCAGCGTCAAAGCCGATAGCATCTGGGCGTTCCAATTCACCGATGCCCTGAAACAACAAATGGCACACGCCATCGCGGGCAAATCGGTTGCGGATAGCACCACCATTCTACAAAAATTCACTGGCATCAGTAAGGTGAGCATTCAAACGGCGGGCTTTGGCTGGGCCGTTCCCTCCAACCCACAAAACATCACCTTCAATGCCACATCCGTTGCAGGGTTATAAGAATGAGGGTGTGTATGAAGCCATTAGCTTCATACACACCCTCATTGTCTGTCTCAGACGGTGTTATAAATCGTGGCTTTTCGTGTCGATGATCCCCTTTACACGCTCGATAAATTGCGTCAGCGGCATCGACTTCAAGTCCACATTCGTACGCAGGCGCACGGAAGCAGCTTCGGAGGCGGCCTCTTTATCGCCAACCACCAGCATGTAAGGAATTTTCTGGAGTTGGGCATCACGAATCTTCGAGTTCATGCGCTCACCACGCGCATCAACCTCGACCCGCAGACCAGCGGCTTTCAGCTTTTCCTGCACGCTATTCGCATACTCCACATGACGGTCAGCAATCGGAATGACCATCGCCTGTACAGGTGACAGCCAGACAGGGAAGGCACCGCCATAATGCTCGATCAGCATCGCCATGAAGCGTTCCGTCGAACCCGTTACGGCGCGGTGAATCATCACCGGACGATGCGTATGCCCATCTTCAGCAACATACTCCAACTCGAAATTCTCCGGTTGCACCATGTCTAGCTGAATCGTCGAGCATTGCCATTCGCGCCCCAAAGCATCACGTACCATGAAGTCAATCTTGGGGCCGTAGAAAGCGGCTTCACCAATACCGATCTGGTATTCAATGCCTCGACTCTCGACCGCATCCCGTAACGCGCTCTCGGCCATATGCCAGACCTCGTCGCTCCCAACATACTCGTCTTTCTTTTGTGGATCGCGCAGCGAAAGACGAATCCAGTAGTCCTTCAGACCATACGTCTTGAAGACCTCCAACGTCAGGTCCACGGCGTTATTAAACTCTTGCTGAATCTGGTCAGGGCGCAAAAACACGTGGGCATCATCCTGCGTGAGGCTCCGCACACGCGCCAAGCCTGTGAGCGTACCGGCCTTTTCATAGCGGTAGAGCGTGGCAAACTCCGCATAGCGCACGGGCAACTCACGATAACTATGCATCTGTGACTTGTAGAGCAGGATATGATGCGGGCAGTTCATAGGCTTGAGAATATACGCATCATCCTCCGACGTTTCCTGCTCACCCTTCATGACTGGGAACATATTCTCGCGATACGTATACCAGTGCTTTGACGTTTTGTACAGATGCACCTTGCCCAGATGTGACGTCCACACGTGCTGATAGCCGTAGTGTTCCTGCGTCACACGCACGTAGTTTTCCATCAGGTAACGCAGCGTCTCGCCACGCGGCAAGAACATCGGCACACCGGCAGGCAAGTCATCGCTCAACACAAACAGCTTGAGTTCGCGACCGAGTTTACGGTGGTCGCGCTTCAGTGCCTCTTCCAAACGCCACAAGTACTGATCGAGTTCTTCCTGCGTAAACCACGCCGTGCCATAAATGCGTTGCAGCATGGGGCGTCGCTCGTCACCACGCCAATAGGCACCCGCCACCCGCATCAGCTTGATTGGCCCGATTTCGCCCGTATTCGCCACGTGTGGGCCACGACAAAGATCAAGGAATTCGTTCTGCTGATAGATACCCACCTCGGCATCAGGCAGGTTTTCAATAATCTCTACCTTATAATTCTGACCCTTCTCGCCGAAGTACGCCAAGGCCTTTTCACGCGCCCAGCGATCACGCACGAAGGGATACTTGCCCGCGATGATGCGCCGCATTCGCTGCTCAATTTCGGGCAGGTCTTCCGGCGTCAGGGCGCGGGGCAGATCAAAATCATAATAGAAGCCATCTTCAATCGCGGGTCCAATGCCGAAGCGTGCATCAGGGAACAGCTCCTGGACCGCCTCAGCCATAACGTGTGCGGCAGAGTGCCGCATACGCTGAATCGGCGTATACCCCACCGACTCTTCTAACTCTAGTTCCACTGACATACCAACATTCCTCTCTGAATAATGATTTGAATTATCATCAGACAACAAAAAAACCTTTTCATCCCCTCAAGGGACGAAAAGGCATTCAATGTATGAACTCTTCGTGGTTCCACCCAGCTTTCGCTGCTTCAGCCTCAACAACGATCACAACAACACGACATGCACAATCTGGATACGTGTTGTCTCTCGTTCTTGCGCACAAAAAGCATGCGCTTTAAGCAGCCTATAACGTAGCTGGAACGTGTACCTTACTGACTCGGTACAGGCTCACGAGGGGTATCTGCCTCTTACTGGTCGGAGCACTTTCAGCCGCCGATGCTTCCTCTCTGCTTACCATTGGGAAGGGACATGTCTCGTTTTCGCCATTAGAATTCTTCTTTTACTGTAATACAGCTTACCATACATTCCCGACAAAGTAAATAGTTTTTTCCAGACGGCTTTCCCAGAAAAAAGACTTGACCACCGTTGAGTTAGGTGTTATTGTGATAACAACTTCGGAATATGTGCCCTTCATAATGCAGCACAATCTTACATTGACACACAACTTTTCCTTAAGCAGATCAGGAGCTTATCATCATGAGTACATACCCTACTCCCACATCTTCTACCCCTTCGCTCATGAGTTACAAGGCCGCGGCCATCCAATATGAACCCACACTGGGTGACAAGGAAAAGAATATTAGTGACCTGTTGCGCCTGGTCGAAGAGGCTGCACTTCATGAGGCAAAACTGATCGTCCTACCAGAGATGGCAACCACTGGCTATTGTTGGGACTCTCGTGAAGAAATTGCCCCCTTCGTCGAAACCATTCCTGGCCCCACGAGCGACCACTTTCAGCAACTGGCAACGCGCTACAATTGCTTTATCGCCATTAGCTTACCCGAGGTTGATCCCGTTACCGATGTCTACTATAACAGCGCGGTCTTGCTGGGTCCCGATGATATCGTTGGTACCTATCGTAAAATTCATTCTTTCATCTCAGAGCCACGCTGGGCACGTGATGGCGACCTGGGCATGCCCGTATGGGAAACTCCACTCGGTCGCCTCAGTATACTTATCTGTATGGATGCGGACTACTTCGAGGCGGCGCGTATTCCCGCTTTGCATGGAGCTGATGTGCTGCTCTTCCCCACCAACTGGCTTGAGGAGAAAAGCCCCAGTCGTAGTTGGATGGCCCGCGCCTTCGAGAACGGCGTCTACCTGATCGCCGCCAACCGTTATGGCAGAGAACGCACAGTACAATTTAGTGGCGGCAGTTGCATCGTCAATCCCGATGGCTCCATTCAATCTTTTCAAGATAACAACGATGGCATCGTCTACGGAACGATTGATCTGGCTCAAAGTCGCAATAAACGCTGGGGCAAGCAACACGAGCAAGGGGACCGTCTGGCTGATCGCATGCCGAGGGAGTACACATCGTTAGTACAAAACACCTACCTGTGGGAGCCACTACGCTATCACAGCCTCTATACACGCGGTGAACTGCCACCAGGGCAACTCTCCTGTGTTGGCATCGTGCAAATGAACCTGCGCGATAACGGTTCCTCACCAACACATAGTGCCGCGATTGAGACCTTGGATGCCGTTCTGCGTGCTTACATGCGCGATAGTGCTCCGGCCAGCCCCGATATCCTGGTGTTGCCCGAACTTTTGCTGCCAGGTCCCGTTCCCGTCAGTTCAGCGATGACCAATGCCACCTCGGAAGAAATTGCCTTACATTTTCGTCAAAATGCGATTGCCATACCAGGGCCAGAAACAGCGGCATTAGTGGCACTCGCAGTGGAGTTACAAATTAGCCTCGTGCTTGGCGTGGCTGAACGGGCAAGCGACACGCAAGCGGAAACGTATTACAATACTATCCTCTTGATCGACCCCGAAGGCATCTACGGCACCTACCGCAAACTGCACCTGACACAGCGGGACCGTTTGTGGGCAACGCCGGGCAATCTCGGTCTGCCCACATTTGACACGCCAACAGGCCGCATCGGACTAGCTACAGGCTATGATGTCCTCTTCCCCGAAACGCTGCGTGTGCTCGCGGGAAAAGGGGTAGACCTTGTTTGTGCCCCCACGCTGCTAGATTTCCCCGATCCCATGGGCCTGGGACCGACCAGTGTTCTTCATACTATGGACGTTGGTCCTGATGAGTACGACCCGTTCCATTTCGTCATCTGGCGTACCCGTGCGGCTGAACATAATGTCTATCTCGCACTGGCAAACTGGAACGGGGAGCAGCGCGGCATACGCGCCAATGGCACCAGCGGCATCTTCGCCCCCGTGTTGCGCAGCTATCCCTGGTCCGAGGTCATCGCCGAAGATGACGAGGATATGCTTACCATGATGACCATCGATACACGCGAACAACGCACGGGCAGGCGCACAACGCACACACTCAACTACACACCCGGCAATGTAAGCGGATCATTGACGGGCGAACTCGCCTATGACCCGCTTGACAGCATCCCTGGCAACGCAGTACGCAGCAAACCAATGCTGCGGAAACGGCAACCATTCTGGTACCTTGATCTGGTACGACCACAACACTAGGAGAACATCAAAAGTATGCGATTGGCAAACAAAGTAGCAATTATCACAGGAGCCGCGAGCGGCATGGGACAAGCGGCGGCAGAACTCTTCGCAAGCGAAGGGGCGAGCGTTATCATCACCGATATCGCGGAACAGGCAGGCGAGGAAACCGCTGAGCGGATCCGCACTGAGGGCGGCAGTGCCACCTTCATTCGCGCCGATGTCTCCAACGAAGCGGATGTTAAAATCATGGTGGAGCAGGCTATCGCCAGCTATGGACACCTCGACATCCTCTATAATAATGCCGGTATCATGCCCACCTCTGATGGCAGTGTGACCGATATCAGCGAGGCCACCTGGGATCGCATACTGGATATCAACCTGAAAAGCGCGTTTCTCTGCTCCAAATATACTATCCCGCAGATGATAAAGCAGGGTACAGGCGGCTCGATCATCAATGTTGCGTCATTCGTCGCCTTCATGGGCTGCACCGTGCCGCAAGATGCCTACACGACCTCGAAAGGCGGCATGCTATCCCTCACGAAATCATTCGCGGTACAATACGGCCCCCATCGCATACGCTGCAACGCCATCTGCCCCGGCCCCATCGAGACGCCTTTGCTGCGCGTGTTGTGGACCAGCGACGAGGCGCGCAACCTGCGTCTCAACCGCATCCCGCTCGGACGCTTCGGCGAGGCAAAAGATATCATCTACATGGCCCTTTACCTGGCATCCGACGAGTCGTCCTGGACGACTGGTGCGTGGCTCATGGTTGACGGTGGGATTTCGTCAAACTATTTCTAAGGATACTTGCTATGCGCATTTTTGTCGTTGGTGCCACTGGCGTACTGGGCAGATCACTTTTACCAATACTTCAGCAGCAAGAACATACCATACGCGTAGTGGTGCGCTCCCGCGAACAGATGCAACTACTGCAACAACAGGGGGTCGAAGCTCTACAAGGTGATCTTCTCGCGGCAGAGACCGTGCAGCGACTTCCCTATGCATTACAGGGATGTGATGCCGCACTGCATATCGCGACCGCCATTCCGCGCAATATGCTTGCACCCGATGCACCCGCTATGTGGGAAAAGAATACACGTCTACGCGTCGAAGGCACACAACACCTCTTGCAGAGTGCATTAACGGCAGGGGTGCGACGTTATGTCCAACAAAGTATTACCTTGACCTACGCCGACGGGGCCGACCACTGGCTCGACGAACAAGCCCCATTCGACACCTCCCCTGAAAGCAAAGCGATTGTGGAGCCAGTGGTCGCGATGGAAGCCATGATCAAAGAGGTGCCATTAGAACAGTTACAATGGTCGATTCTACGTGGCGGCAGTTTTGTCGGACCAGAAACGATGCAGGATGACCAGCTAGAACGCCTACGCAGAGGACGCTTACGTATACCATGCGATGGCAGCAATTATCTTTCCCTTGTGCATATCGCAGACATGGCTGCGGCCTGTCTGCTTGCACTGCAATCACCCACGGCGGGGCACATTCTGAATATCGTTGACACGCCCATCCTCAATAGGGATTATCTGGATGGGCTAGCGAAGCGGCTCGGCTTGCCACAGCCCCAACGTAATCCCAAGCAGCCTTGCCCACCCTCACAACGATGTAGCAACCAGGCGGCACACACCATCCTGGGATGGGCACCCACCCATGGCATTTGGCCTACGCTTGACTGATGCTAGCCAACGCGTGGTGGCCCCTGTTTCACCCGTTTCCGCATCCCTGCGAGTCCACCGTTTGTCTCTGGCGATGCCCACACCGCTTCAAGCCACCACGTCACGCCTGCCTCTGCCCATGAGCGCACAATTGCAGCCGCCTGTTCGCGGTCATCGCCGGGAGTTTCTCCTTCCCACACAATATCGAATGGTGTTTTCAAGGCACGATGTTCCTCGATATACGCCTTGATAGGGGGAATGTCCGCTGGCGTCATCTCAGCAAAACTACCATCACTATTCATCTTGGCGGGGAGAATGCCATCACAACGCAACACCCGACGCATCGACTTCATACGCGGCCACGCCCCTACTACCCAGATCGGCACACGCGGCAATTGTACCGGCGTCGGCGTCATCGTGACATCCTGTAGCTGATAATGCTTGCCAGCATAGTTAAAAGTTTGTCCACTCCACATGCCAGCAAGAATATCCAGGCTTTCATCCAGAAGTTCCGCCCGTACCTTGCGATCTACCTCCTCACCAACATGCCGAAACTGACTATTAGAATGCTCAGGGCTAGCTGCACCCAGCCCAACAGGAAGGATAACGCGCCCATTGGAGAGATGATCCAGTGTCACAACCTGACTGGCAAGTGTCCACGGTCGGCGCCGCGAAGGTGGCGTTAGCATCGTGCCCAAACGCACCCGTTGCGTACTCATAGCCGCAGCTGCTAACGAAATCCAGGGGTCATTGCCATAAACGAGGTCCCAGACAAAGACGCCATCCCATCCCGCCTCTTCTGCCTCATGTGCCAGTTGTGCCAAGGTACGCGCATCCACGCTATCAGGAAACGTCAAACCGTATTGCATCATGTGTCGCTCCTCTTTATACATCTATGCTTCCCTCAAAGAATACCCAACCTTTCATGACATCCCCTGTCATATTTGAACCGGTATGGCTCTTTTCTCGGTCCGTTCCAGTTGACGCACCCGCCTCCAGCAGCCGATTTTGCGTCCACTGGTGTCGTTCTGTGTCGTCCCGCGTCGCAGGAGGTTGCTGTCAGTTGCGCTGTCAATCACTATCGTGTAAAACGGCCTCTGCGCTTGTGTCCGCGTACCTGTATGGCTCGCCCTATCAGCACTTTGCGATGCCCCTGGATCAAGACCCCAGTCTCTCTCGAAGGTCCCGTCAGATGGTAGGTTCAACGTTTGGGTCCACGACCCGTCCCTTCAGCTTGCGGCCAGTAACCACGCAGGCACCGGCAAGGTGCTAATTTCATGAACAACTCAATCCAGCATCATCGGTTAGAAAGGGGTGATACCATAGCCATAAGGAAAGAGGGCATCAGCGCAGCCGTTCTTCTGATTGCACGGTTCCTGCGTCACCGCCTGTGGCCAGGTATAGGTCAGTTTGCCCCGAAAGCCATACTCACCAAACAGCACGTCGGTAATGCCTTCGCCTTCGGTTGAGCCAATCCAGGCGACAACGAATGCAGAGGATTGATTCAACTGAGGATTGATGATTATCGGACGCCCAGAGAACAACAACACGATACATTATTTGGGATGTTCGCGCCAGAAGCCGGTGACGCGCAGCGTTTGTCCAGCGGAAATCGCTGGAAAGCTGCCCACGATGGTCACGAGGTCAGAGTGGGAGGGCACCTTGAGCCGGGCCACGCTATAGCCAGAGTCCTCGGCATGGTACATGACCTGTTCGACGATCCCCTGTAGGTGTTCGGTGGGTGGACGAGCGGCAGGTTCAATGGGAACTTCTGATGCTGACATGCTACGGTCTGTTGTCCTTTTGTAGCGCATACTCCTCTACAATGGCTTATCGCAAGTATAGCAGGTTGCTCTCCTCTTGCCAAGCTTCTCTATCGCCACCGAGAACCTGATGCAATCTCTCGCGTCTAGTAGGAGTTGCATCCCCAGGACACCATCATTGCAGAGGAGCAACTGTCAGAGATACAGCCGATTCACCCGAAGCGCATATATATGACAAAGACACTGCTGGCGGAAGGGGAATACATCGCACTGTTCGTTGAATGTGCATGCACAGATGATACCTGCTCTAGCCTAGTAGTTTCAAGGCGTTGTGTGGAACCAATCCCTCTTTTTCTGAGTAGGGTGCGGGGAACCGAACACAGATGTTTCATGATGAGAACTGCTGAACATAATTCTCTCCTGACTGCTCTCACTCTCAACTAACATGGTGCTTTAGTTCAAGCGTGTTCCATACGTTGTGACACCGCTCTCGCCTAGCCATCGGAGATAGAGGTACAGCGAGAGACTCAGCCATCCACCACCAAAAAGGTAGCCACCCAGAACATCGGTAGTCCAATGATCTCCCAGGTACACACGAGCCGGACCAGTGAATGCGACAAACATCACCGTACTCCCCAAGAGCACGTTTCTCCCCGGTTGTGCCTTCTTCTTCGCGAGGAGTCCGAGGGCGAACACCCAGCCACACACACACGGATGAAGCCACATGCCCACTTGGAAAACTCTTCCCTTTCGTTTGGGTGCCGACATGGACGAGCAAGGGATTTGGACGAGGACGGTTCACCATCTGCTTGATCGCAGACCTGACAAGCCCACCCATCCAGCAGGTCACGACCATCATAATGGCTTCTATCCGTAGATGCATCCTCCACAGGAGAGCCGCAATTGGGACGACGAGCACATTCATAAAGACCGCGGAGCCGGTGAGCGTGTTCAGCACTTTCACACCGACACGCGAGCAAGAAGATTGCTTTCGTTGAAGGAGATGCGTGATTGCCACGTCGGCGGGAGGTACCTGGTACTTACTTGCCCACCAAGCGAGGGGAAGGAAGAGTGCGAACTGCACGATTGAGCTCGTGAGCAAGAACTGATCACGTTTCATATTTTTTATCCCTATGCTGTGAAACTTCTCCCTGACACCCCACTCTCACCTGCAAGAAGATATCTCCTATCCCTAGAGGTACGTGGTATTCCTAGCACGGTTTTCTCAGGTGCTACGTTTCACTTGTTCAAGGCAATTCTTTCCTGTGCGGTCAATCATGAGTGCAGACTATTAGAATATGTTGAAAAAGGCTACCTAGTGAGTCCTTGTTGATTTTTGTCCCGTAGCACTTCATAGAGCGACAGGATGTCTTCTGACTGATATGTCCTCATGATCGGATAGTGTCTGATATGAAAGGAATAACTCATGGGATGGGGTACTGCTATTCTCACTTCTTTTACGGGAGCTCTCGCTCTCGTGTTTGCGTTTGTACCAAAGGTGCTTGGTTTTCTCGTCATTCTGCTCATTGGCTGGCTGATTGCCAGCGCGCTCTCGAAAGCCCTCGTCTTTCTGCTGCGCAAGGTCGGTTTTGATCGCTTGGCAACCCGTATCGGTTTGACCCGCATGGAACAGCAAATGGGGGTGTCGTTAGACGCGGCTGGCATTTTAGGGAAGGTGGTCTATTGGTTCGTCTTTCTGATCTTCTTAGTGCCTGCGGTGGATGCACTTGGCTTGACCGCGGTCAGTAATTTGCTCGGGCAAGTGGTTGGCTATATCCCCAATGTGTTTGTGGCAATCCTCGTGCTGTTCCTGGGAACATTAGTTGCTACCGTGGTCGCAGACCTTGTTCGTGGTGCAACGTCCAAAGCCAATGTCGGCAATCCTAGCATTTTTGCGACGATCGCTCGCGTTGCCATCATGGGTTTTGTGGCACTCATCGCCCTCGAACAGCTACAGATCGCGCCAGATCTGCTCAACATTCTCTTCACCGCCATTGTTGGTGCGGCGGCTCTTGCGTTTGGTTTGGCCTTTGGGCTGGGTGGGCGTGAGACGGCTCAACGCCTGCTCAATCGCGGCGAAAGCACCGTCAGTAGTGCGGCTTCACAGATGAGCACCCAGTCTCACGCCCAACCACCTTCGTATCCTGCAGCTCCTCCCCTGGATACACGATCTCAACAATTCAGGGAGGGGCAATACTAGGAGATCGAAGAGTAACAACTGTCGCACATGAGGCAGGAAGGTATGTACCTTCCTGCCTCATGTGTCTTTCTCGGAAGAAAAAGATGCGACACCTAGGTTTCTAGACTCTTCTAAATTCAACAGCCCCTACCCTGCCAGAGAGAGACCCTTTGACTGAGATGAGCTATTAGCTCTGATACAATATGCATTTCATACGTGAACACGAAAAGGTTCTCCTCTATGGCGATGAAACAAGGATGTCCACTCAAATCGCTTCGTAGCATTAATCGTGACCTCATAGCCATCTTGAATGAGCATGGTATGAAAGGCACGAGTCATGTACCACTCTTTAGGGAGGGAATCTCAGCCATTTTTGTCTTGACGCCGTTGAAATCGTGTGCATACATGAATAGAAACCAGTGAAAAATGGGAAGAGGTTCTCATGGGAGATCAAGAGGATTGGATTATCGACTCGAACGGCCTCTACGTGGCTACCCCGCTTATTCTTGATACGGTGGGGCTTTTGCTGCACGCGTCAGTGCCGTCGTTGCCCGTATATCAACTGACTCGCCTCTCCAACATAGGAACCACTGCCAGCAGAGGCCATTCATTATGCTGAGGTGTCGCCAAAGGTGCTAGAAGGCGCAAAACAAGCCTTGCCTCTCATGAGCGACAGCGAGAGCAAATGGGCCGGAAGGAAGAAGAATATCACTGCGATATAAGTGCTCATTACAGCTTACTTTTAAAGAGTTGAGTCGCTGGGGAGCCATAGCAGAGCGTACTTGAAACGCAACGACGTACTGGTTTTCCAAAGCTGAACTTGTGGTTTGCTAGAGAAAAAGGGCAAAATCCTCACATGCGAAGGCAAAAATCTGCTCAAGTTGTTCAATCAGTTAAAAGACAGGAGATCCTGGTGAACGAAATCAAACGATCTGGACGTCCAGCAACAGCGGCCTATGGAGCTACATTTCTCTTTGCCATCCACCTCGTCACCTATTTCATCCCTTCTATCCGTGACGTAACAACGAGTAGCTCCGTGATTGGGGCTGAAGCACTCGCGCTCTTGGCTGTTGCGGAGCATCTCATCCTATTCCCTGTCATCGCGGCACTTCCAGCACCAAAGTGGGCACGAGAGGTTGGTTATGGTTGGCTCGTCCTTGATATGGCAACGGATATCATGCAACTGAATGGAGTAGTCAAATTGACGTATCTTGCGTTACGCTATGGAGCCAATGTTGCTGCCGCCCTCTGGATCGCCTCAGCTTCGTGGCAAGCAAAAGGGGCGATACGTGTGATCGGTGTGATCGTGGCACTTGACCTCGCTGTCTACTCATTTATTGCGTTCATTCCTTTCACCTTTCTTCTCCTTCTCCCTTCACTCGTGTTACTTCCGCTCTGGTTTTGGCTAGCAGGACGTTCTCTCGCACAAGGAAATGGGTATCAATAGGGGCAATCTGAGGTTGACAAGAAGGAGACCAGCTTTTCTAGATAACACACAAAACACGCAATACCCTGCGGAGGTTTTTTGAAACACCTATCCCTTCTCAAACGAGGACTCTTGCTTGAATATGTGACACTTGGTTGGAATGTCGTCGGCGTCTTCATCGTGATAGCAGCAGCTTACACGTCCCGTTCTGTTGCACTGGCAGGCTTTGGACTCGACTCGCTCATTGAGATCTTTGCCTCAGTGGTGGTCGTTTGGCAACTCACTGGAATGAATCAGCAGCGCGAGCATCTGGCCCTTCGGCTCATCGGAATTGCGTTCATTGCGCTGGTAATCTACATCCTTGCTCAACTGATCTACACATTCCTCACGGGGACCCACGCCAGTCCCTCGATTGGAGGCATTGTCTGGATTGCCGCTACCTTCATTGCCATGCTCTTGCTTGCCTTTGGCAAACGGACGACAGGGCAGCAATGAAAGAATGAGGTCTTGCTCACCGAAGGGCGCGTCACGATGGTCGATGCCTACCTTGCAGGAGCGGTCTTGGTTGGACTCCTGCTCAATGCCCTCTTTGGCTGGTGGTGGGCTGATCCACTTGCATCGCTCGTCATTGTCTACTACAGTATCCGAGAAGCTCTTCATGCATTGCATGAGAGTACAGAGAACTCCTCGTTGACGCTTTGAGAAAGGATATCTGATGCTTCCACTTCTGCTCACCTTTGGACTACTCGTTTTCGGAACGCTTCTGCTCGTCGTTGGGGCCGACTGGTTTGTTGATGGCGCAGGTGATCTGGCACGCGCTCTTGGGGTGAGTGCTCTGGTCGTGGGAGTATTGCTTGCTGGACTGGAACCTGAAGAGATGCTGACGGCCGCCATTGCTTCGGCTCGTGGTGCGCCAACCCTTGCTGTTGGCAACGTCATTGGGACCAACGTCACCATTGTGACGCTCGCTCTTGGCCTCTCCGCACTCATTTTTCCCATGACCATCGACCGGAGCGTGCGACGACAGGCCCTCATCGCCACCCTCGTGTCGATCATCCCTGTGTTGCTTCTCTTCTTAGGAGCCGTGACTCAACTGGAAGGTGCCTTCCTGCTGATCGTGTTTGTTGGGTACACCATCTTCTTGTTTCGCACAGATCGAGAGGCGGTCAAGCGCGTGGCCGAACCTGAAGATGACGACGATGATGACAAGGAGCAAGACCAACACCTCCAAGCACGTCCTCGCCTTCATTGGAAACCTGTCTTGCTCACCATTGGTGGCTTAGCTGCAATGGCGGTGGGCGGTCCCGCCATTGTTGAAGGTGCTCTCCGTCTCGCGCAAACTATCGGCCTGAGTCAAGGGGCCGTAGGAGCAACCATTGTGTCGCTTGGAACTGGAGCCGAGATGATCGCGCTGGGTGTGAGTGCCGCTCGCAAAAAACACTCTGAAATCTTGCTGGGTGGCATTCTCGGCTCGTTTGCGTACAATTTGCTCGTGACTTTGGGACTGGCCGCAGCCATTCATGCTCTTCCGATCGATCGGCATGTGACCTTCATCGCTTTACCCGTGATGATTGTCGTTCACTTGGTCCTCCTGGCCCTCATCTGGTACGGGAAGATACCTCGTCTGATGGGTGTTCTTTTGGTAGGTGCCTATGTTGCCTACCTCATCGCCGTGATCCTGTTCTAGCAACGCGAGGAGCGGTTGGGGAGCCCTTCCTCTCTTGATCAGCAATCCTTCGCCGGACGTAAGAAAGCTCTTCGCGCTTGATGTGGAACACTGTTTAGGGTGTCGGACGGGCGGGACTATGATGCCCTCGGATTCTCTCTTTCCTTGCCCCCTCACCAATGATAAGGGGTCAGGCCAAGTACCTCCTTCGTTCCGCTTGCTCAAAGAGCTGAGAAAGGGGCACATCTTCTGCTCTCCTCCACAGAGGAAGCGTCACGGTAAAGGTCGAGCCTGCTTCGACCTGGCTTTCTACGCTCACCGCGCCGCCATGAGCCTTGACGATCCACTCCACGATGGAGAGTCCCAGTCCACTATTGCCTCCAGTGCTGTGGCGACGGGCAGGATCGACGCGGTAAAAGCGGTCAAAGAGATAGGGCACATGCGCTTCTGCAATGCCGATCCCCGTGTCACGGACGATGAGCACCACCTGTTCCTGCTTGGCTTGCACTGAGACGAACACGCGCCCCCCGGGTTCATTGTAGCCGATCGCATTCTCCAATAGGTTCATCACCACCTGCATCAACCGGGCTTCATCCCCACACACGCTTACTGGCTCCGTCACCGTCACCTCTACCGTCACCTGATGCTGTGCTGCGATCACGTCCACCGTTGCCACCACTGCCTCGACGAGTAGATCAAAGCGCACGCTTTCCCCTTCCAGATGAACCTGTCCCTCGTCAGCACGAGCCAGGACCAATAAATCGCTAATGAGACGCCCCAACCGCTCCGCTTCACTGTCAATGGCTTGGAAGACGGTTGTATACTCCTCTGGTGTAAAGACCTGTAGCAGGGCCAACTTGGCCTTACTGCGAATAACTGTGACCGGTGTGCGCAGTTCATGGGAGGCGTCTGCCACAAAGCGACGTTGGCGCAAGAACGCGTGCTCGACGTGCTCAATCATTTCATTAAGAGTTACTGCCAGGTGTCGCAGTTCATCATGTGCTTTCGGCAGGGGAACACGCTGGTGCAAATCACCTCCCTTGATGATGAGCGCCGTCTGGGTGAGCCGCCCAATGGGCTGCAAGGCACGTGCCGCCAGCCAGAAACTCCCAAGAGCCCCTAACAGCAGGATGAATGGGGCAAGCAAGAGCACACTCAGAACGACTTCGTGCAGCGACGTCTGCACTTCGGTCAGCGATGTGGCAATCTGCACCACGCCAAAGATGCGCCCTTCCTGGGTCAAGGCTCGACTGTAGAGCCGCACCAGTTGCCCATCAACGGTCGTCGTGGTCCCCTGCCAGGGGATGCCACGCAGAGGCTGGCTCACGCTTTGCGGGGGAACGATGATGGTGCGAAAGGCGGGCGTACTGCGAAAGAGCACTCCTTGCCCGTCCACGATGCGTACCAGCACGCCGAGATTGACGTCGCTGGGAGGCACATGCCGCTTCTGATCGGCCAGGTCAAAGCCGGGTAAGTCGGCGGTCGCGTCGTGCAGGACGATGGTTGCCCGTTCCTCTGTAATGTCACCGGCCACCTGCTGCGCTTGCAGTTGCAGGGCCGTATCGGTACTGGTGGCCAGCGTCGTTTGAAAGTGCAGATAGAAGAGCACGCCAAAGAGCCCCATCAGGCAGGCAAAGACGAGGGTATACCAGAGCATCAATTGCACCCGGATGCCCAGCGGCCACACACGAGCGAGTCCGTTCATCATTCTGCCTCCTTTAACGCATAGCCCGAGCCGCGTAGCGTGTGAATCAGATCTGGTTCGCCTGCGGCACACAGCTTCGTGCGCAGATAGCGGATGTAGACCTCTACGATGTTGGAGAGTCCCTCGGCATCCTCTCCCCACACATGGCTGGCGATCATACTGCGACTCAAGACCTGACGCGGATGATACATCAGATACTCCAGCAGCGCATACTCCTTGCTCGAAAGGAGCATGCGTCGTTCCCCTCGCTGCGCCTCGTGTGTGCGAGTATCGAGCGTGAGGTCCAGGAAGCGGAGGACAGCGGCCTTCTCCTCGCCCCGACGACGCAGCAAGGCACGCACTCGGGCCTCTAATTCCAGAAAATCGAAGGGTTTTGCCAGGTAGTCATCGGCTCCCACATCCAGTCCTCGCACCCGTTGATCCACCTCACCCAGGGCGGTGAGAAACAGTATAGGCATTCTGCGCTTGCGATTGCGCAGATGTTCACAGACCTCCAAGCCACTGAGTCCAGGTAAGAGGATATCCAGAATCACGAGATCGTATGCGGTCGCCAGTCCAAGTGCCAGGGCATCCTCGCCGTTGGCCACCAGATCGACCCGATAGGAGCAGCGTTCCAGACCTTTTTTCAGATCGGCTCCCAGAGCCGGGTGATCTTCTGCCACCAGAATACGCATCGGTGATGTTCCTTTCACGAGTCAAAACACGATCTCTCCTGTTCCCACAGTACCGCATCAAGATGAGACCGATATGAGGATTGACCAGAAGTGTCCTTCCATTCTCATATCGGTCTCATCTTGAGACCCTATACTAGGAAAAGCACCGCAATGGAAGTGGCGAAGCAGGGTGTTTCCTGCCCCGATGAGAGTGTAGCATCAGCGCGAAGGAGAGTGAAGCCATGAAAGAATCCGCAGAGCATTCGCAACCAGCGTTGTGTCATGCTCCTTGCTCGAATATGTACAAGCAGTGCAATGGCGTGTGCCAGAAAAAACGAGGACACTCCAAGGATCATACATGCAGCCATTGTGGCTACAGCTGGTCGTCGCGTCATCCGCTCTCTCCTGACCAAGGACAGGAGCACGCTCATTCCCATCCAGAGCGATGACGGTGTCTCGTGGGAGGACAGCTCGGCACTACCTGCGCCCTCTCTCAAGAATCATGGCAAGGCGAGTAGCAACAAGCCTCTTGGTGACGGATGGTGACTCCTATCCCTTTTGGAGACAGAAGCTATGATTAGGTGGAGGAACCAGGAGTGTGTTGGAAGCCCTTGTGGTGAGCAATGATGCTGATGCCCACAGACACTCCAAGAGGAGCCTGCATCCACGTCTTCATGAGAAGAGGAGAGAAGTATGTCCCGATCATCCAAACTCGAACCATCTACGCGTCCCTCTGTAGGCAGGATTCTCCTGTGGAGCATCGGAACGCTGAGCATCGGTGCCGTCGTCGCCATGCTGGTGGGTCTCATTTACGGCCTCGCTATCTACAAAGATCCGCCAACGCTATCGGTCGCCGGACTGCACCTCATCAAGGATGTGGCCTTGCCCAGCGTGGTCGTCCCTCCACGCGGTCACGCTCCCATTGCGTCTCTGCTCGTTGATGGCTTTGATTTCCAGGCCCTCGATCCGCAGACGGGGCTACTCTTCATCACGCATGCTGGACCCAGTGCCAACAAACAACTGCTCGATCTGAAGCAACTGCCGCCGGGCACGAGGTTCCAGAGTCAACTCGTGATCTTCGATACCAAGAAACAAATGGTGATCGGCCATCTTGCCATCCCCGATGTTCATGGGGTCGCCGTTGCCCCAGACCTCGGACGGGCCTACGTCGCGGATGTCGCGGATGATCGGGTCTATGTGATTGATGAGCACCGTCTACAAGTAATCGCCACCATTGAGCTCGGTCTGCAGCCTTGTGCTGCACTGCCCTGCGAGACTCCCGATGCCCTGGAGTATGATGCCGTTGATCACAAGCTGTTTGTTTCCGACAACGGCGCTGACAATGCCCATCAGGACATCGGGGTGATTGATGTGCAGACCAACCGCTTCGTCGCGACGATCCCCCTGGGGCGAGACCCGTTCGGAGATGTCATCGGGCATCCCCAGTACGATGCGGTCTCGCATCATCTCTATGTCGCCGTGCAGCCTCAGGCGCGTCCTGTCCCAGCCGTCCCGACACCTGCCAACGGGTCACCCTCACCAACACCTGCTCCCGTCGCCCTTCCTCCCGCACAGTTTCTCACCATTGACCCCGTCAGTTTGCAGGTTCTTGGTCAGATGACGTTCCCTGATACGCACGCGTGCAGCAACCCCCACGGTCTGGTGATCGACTCCGCCCAACACGTCGCTTTCACCGCCTGCACGGTGACGCACACACTTATGATGATCAATCTCCCTTCAATGCAGTTGGTGGGTCCCTGGCCCGTCATCGCCAAGCCGGACATCCTGCGGCTGGACCTGGGCCTGCACCGGATCTATGTGCCCGGTGGTGCTGGCGTGTCAATCTTTGATGAGCAGACAGCAGCTCATGGTACGCTGGGGAAGCTAGGCGATTTTGTGGTCAGCAAAGGGACATCGCATACGATGGCCTTCAATCCGAGCACCCATCTGTTGTACTTCGCCGTCCAGGATAAACAAGGCCGTGCAGTCGAGCGCATCGAGCAGTACGGTACTGCATGAGGAGACGAAGGTAGAGCGTTGGAGTGAACCGGTCTATAGGTTCAGTTGAGTATCCCTCCCGGGCTTACTCAACTGCGTACCATGGTAGAGGCCATTGCATTTTGTATTCTCTTTTAGGTCAACAACTGTTTGACCTACTACGAATTTGCAATCGCTCTAGGTCTTGCTTATCTCTTTCACGCTCTATCTCATTGCAGAGGACTGCCCATCTCTAGAAGTGGTTTTGGGGTGCGAGAAAACCTCGTGGTCTATTGCTACTCGACAATTCATGTGCCCACAGCGACGGTATTAGCGGTGCTGCTGCTGATGGATTTGCAGCGTCTTTTCTTGAGCGAGCTTGGCGGTTCCTCTATTTGACGATGGCAGACAAAGCGAATTCGATACCAATCTCCCCCTGAGATTCACTCATAAATCAGAGAGGCTGCTCTGACGGCTTGTTGCCGCAGGCATGGTTGTGAGGAACGAAGCTGCCTCTGCGCTAACACGCTATTAATCAGGCCTGATTAATGCTCCTAGTGGTTGCAAATATTTTCAAGGATAGCTATCATTGAGATCACACTTTTAGCCTTGCTTAGTAGTGTGTCATTGCGGCAATCACTTCGCCATACTCATCGATGAGCAGACGGAGACTGACGAGTGTTGGATGGTTCGTCTCCTGTTCCAACTGGGTGAGACGTTGACGTATTTTTTCGAGAAGGCTCTGCATATACCACAGCTTCTCATCTCGGCTGGGGCTACCCCAACCCTCATCTCCTTCTAATTTGAGCCTTCGTAACAAGGCTCTACTATTCTGCAGTTTGTCCGCGACAATTATCAAAAGGACTGGTGGTGATGCCGTTTCTACTAATTTGAGGTAGGTGTCTTTGCGTTCCTGCCAGGATGGCTTTGGAAAGGTGTCGCTCTCAGTACAGGCTTCGACGATATCAAGAACCTGTTGCCCAAATTTTGCACGAATCTGCTCACGCGCTTCCGCCCCTTGATCTTCAATCGCATCGTGTAAGAGGGCTGCCGCGACCGTCGTTTCATCGCCCCCATTGGATTGTACGATACCTGCGACCTCCATGAGATGACCCATGTAGGGAATATCGGGAACAATTGATTTTTTCTTGCGTTGTTGATGATGAAGTTTTGAGGCTAACTTGACTGATTCAACGACCATATCCATGTAGCACCCTCTGCTCTTTCTCGTGTTTTCTGTCACAAATACCAGTATAAACACGGATTATGAGATGAGCATGAGTGTATTGAATGTATAACGTGCAAGTAGAGTTTACTATCAAGCAGTAGTTTATTGAAAAGCTGATTGACTTGGAGCGCAAACGCGGGGCAGGCGCACGATAAATGTTGAGCCAAGCCCTGGCTGACTTTCAACCGCAATTGTCCCTTTATGAGCGTGAATGGTCCATTCGACTATGGCTAACCCTAAGCCGCTGCTATTGCCCTCTTTGCGCGTACGCGCGGGATCAGCGCGATAGAAACGCTCAAATATGTGTGGAAGATGTGCTGGTACAATTCCTATACCCGTATCGGATATGGTAAGGAGGGCATACGTGGAGGTCGCCTCAATTTTCACGGAAACCCGTCCCCCAGCATCCGTATAGAGCAGTGCATTATCGAGCAAATTTATCACGGCTTGCATCAGCCGCGCTTCATCACCGAGAACAGTAACCGATTGTGAAACATGCAGTTGTAAGCTCACACCGCGCTCAAGCGCAAGACCTTCCGCGTTCGCGACGACGGCTTCCACAAGCGTATCAAGACGTATTGCTTCTTGCTCAAGCATGACTCGCCTCTCGTCAGCACGCGCTAACGCCAATAAATCACTAATGAGATGACCCAACCGCTCCGCTTCTTTGTTAATTGTATCCAATGTGTGCTCATATTCCTCTATCGTGAGCGTTTTCAGTTGTGCCAGTTCTGTCATGCTACGAATGGCCGTCACCGGTGTTCGTAGCTCGTGCGAGGCGTCAGCAACAAAACGCCGTTGTCGTGTAAAGGTCTGATCCAGGTGTTCAATCATCTCGTTAAGCGTGAGCGCAAGGGCACGTACTTCATCGTACGCACGAGGCACAGGCACACGCTGTTGTAGATCACCAGCTCTGATGCGTTGCGCAGTATGTATCAAGCGGTTCATGGGTGCAAACGCGTGGGTACCGAGCCAATAGCTACCAACAGCACTCAGAAGTAAGATGAATGGTGCAATGATAAGGAGTTCTAATACGAGACTGTGTAAAGCGGTATTGACCTGTGTCAGAGACTCGCCAACTTGGATTATGGCAAAAGTGGTACCATTTTCAGTGAAGGGCACGCTATACAAGCGTACTTCTTGCCCACCACGAGTCATCACAGTGCCTTGCCAATCACTGCCATGCAAAGGTTGCGTAACGCTGATGGGAGGGAGTACCAGGGTACGAAACGCGGGAGAAATACGCAATGGTTGGCCATTGGCGTTTAAGATACGCACAAACGTCCCAAACTCAATGTCTAGTGAGGCATCTGGCATATCTGAAGTTGTCGTATCGGAATTAGAAAGATCACCAGTCACATCCTGTATGGTGATGGTACCACCATTATTGGCTATGCCGCTAGCTATTTGTTGGCTGCGCAACTGCAATGCCGTGTTCAAGCTGGTAATGAGGGTGGTGCGCAGTTGTGTGTAGAGCACGATGTCCGAACAAAGGATGAGGAAAGCAAAGACCATCGTATACCAGAGCATCAACTGAATGCGAATACCGGGAGGCCGAATGCGCTGAAATGGGCGTATCACTTCGCTGTCTCCTTTAGTTGATAGCCTGAGCCACGAATTGTCTGAATAACATCTGGTTCTCCTGCGGCACAGAGTTTGTTACGCAGATAGCGAATGTAGACATCAATCACATTCGAGAGATGCTCCGCGTCGTAATCCCACACATGCTCTGCAATCGTGGTTCGGCTGAGTACCTGTCTGGGGCGAGACATGAAAAATTCTAGTAACGCATACTCTTTACTAGAAAGCGTAATGCTTCTTTCACCACGACTTGCTTCATGGGTAGCCGTATCTAATGCAATATCCATGAAATGCAATACCGTTGTCTTCTCCGAACCATCACGACGCAAGAGCGCACGCACACGTGCTGCTAGCTCGCGAAAAGCAAATGGTTTCACTAGATAATCATCTGCTCCCAAATCAAGTCCTGTTACACGGTCATCAAGTTCTCCCAAAGCGGTAAGAAACAAAATGGGAGTCTTTGTCTGTTGTGCGCGTAGTTGTTTACAGACTTCAAATCCAGTTACGCCTGGCAGGAGCACATCGAGAATGATGAGATCATAGGGAATCAACGTGCCTAGCGAAATGGCATCTTCCCCATCATCGACAAGATCAACCGCATAATGGCAACTCTCCAGGCTGGTTTTCAGTGTTGGACCCAGAGTTGGGTGATCTTCCGCCACTAAAATGCGCATGTTTCCTCCGCACTTCGTGCAATACAGTAGAACAGTAGCCAGCTTACACTCTAGCAAACCGAAATGAATCCATGATGAGAAAGACTCTTCTTGGGATAGTAATAGCCACTCATTCTCTTCTCATCTATGACTCCTATACTGATGCCTGACACACGAAATGTATAGGAGGTCTATTTTATGCCTATGAGAAGAACAGGGGTTATCCCTCTTTTCCTACTACTGCTTTGTGCAGTTTTCTTTTATGGATGCGGTAGTGGCACTACCGCTACTACCACTCCTATTGGCTCTCAACCGTCGGCTGTTTCTACCGGAGGAGCAGGCAATCAGGCGTCTAACACACCTGCTGTTCAGCAAACAGCGGCACCGACCAGTGATGTACAAGTCGGGGATATACCGGATACACAAGCATTTGTTCTCTATAGCTCCGAAGTTGGCGGGTACGCATTAGAGGTACCCGAAGGATGGGCACGGACGGCGACAGCAACGGATGTCAGCTTCATAGATAAGTTTGATGGCGTACACGTCAGCGTCACAGCAGCAGCCTCTGCGCCAACCATAGACAATGCACGTACCCAACAGGCGGTGGCATTACAGAACAACGGGCATGCTGTGCAGGATATTCAGATCAAGAGTACACAACTCAAGAATGGAAATGCGATCCTTCTCACGTTCACTTCAAATTCTGAACCCAATGCCGTAACGGGAAAACAAGTTCGCCAGCAAAACAACCAATACCTCTTCTTTAGAAATGGCAAGTTGGTAACGCTGACGCTGTGGGCACCGCTGGGTGCTGATAATGGTGACCAGTGGGCGCGTATGTCGAACAGTTTCAGGTGGGTATAAGATGCAGTTACTCGAAGCGTTTGATCTCTACCGTTTTTATCACAGCGCAGAAGAAGAAACGTTGGCTCTGCGTGGGGTCAGCATGCATATTGCAGAAGGTGAGATTGTTGTTGTCATGGGACCGTCTGGGAGCGGAAAATCGACCTTGCTAGCTTGTCTCGCTGGCCTGGATGAGCCAGATGGAGGACATGTTGAGATACAGGGAAAACGCCTCACGCGCCGTCCTGAAGCAGAGCGTGCCAGTATCCGCGCCGCGCAGATAGGGATACTCCTGCAAGCGGGCAATCTCTTTGAGCACCTCACCGTAGCCGCTAATATCCGTCTACAAATGTACCTGGCCCACAAAGTTGACGAAAAGCGACTCACCACCTTGCTTGATCGTGTTGGCTTAGCCAAACGTGGCGCAGCCTATCCTGCGCAACTTTCGGGCGGCGAGACAGCGCGAGCGGGCTTAGCGGTCGCGCTATCGACCGCACCGAAAGTGCTTCTGGCTGACGAACCGACGGGCGAAGTGGATGCGGAGACCGAACAGGATATTCTCCGGCTTTTAGAAAGCCGCCGCAAGGATGGTGATGGGACGTTGATCGTGACCCATAGCGACGCGCTAGCGGCATATGCGGACCGCGTTCTCCGTCTTTTTGATGGGAGGATCATCAGTGAGTGAGATACTTGTTTCCCTGGTAGCTGGAGGACGTACCTATACACATGGGGCGTTGTCTGTCGTTGCACTCACCTCGGCAACCTGCACGATACAAGCGGGAGATCGCATCGCACTCGTAGGGCGTTCGGGAAGTGGAAAATCAACGCTAGTGCATTTGCTGGCAGGCCTTGATACACCAACAAGCGGAACAATCTCCTGGCCCGCACTAGGAGCATGTGAGACACTACGCCCAACAAAAATTGGCGTCGTCTTTCAAGCTCAGAGCCTCCTCCCTGCACTTACCGTGCTGGAAAACGTAGAATTACCGTTATTACTGGGGCAGATGAGCGCGCGCGAAGCACGCAAAGCGGCCCTGTATGCACTGGACCGGGTCCGACTTTCGGGACTCGCTGAAAAGCTGCCAGAGGAGATTTCGGGTGGGCAAGCACAGCGTGTGGCGGTCGCACGAGCTATAGCATATCGTCCACAGCTCATTCTTGCGGATGAGCCAACGGGGCAACTTGATCATCCGAATGCGCAACACCTGTTTGATGTTCTGCTGGCCTCACTCGAAGGAACGGACACCGCGCTCGTGGTAGCAACACACGACATGACGATCGCGCAACGGATGCGCACAATCTGGCATATGGAACATGGTATGCTGGGAGGGAATGGGTAATGCTGACGGTATTATGGCTTAAGGGACTCCTGCTGCGCCGTTCAGGACGTTTGCTAGGGACAATGATCGGTGTCTCACTCACCGTTGCCCTGCTGGCTTCTCTTGGAACGTTTATTGCTTCCAGCGCGGTTTCTATGACGCAGCGCGCTATTGCCGATGTGCCAGTAGATTGGCAGGTGCAGCTCTCTCCTGGAACTGACATAGCAAAGAGCACAGTTGCCGTAGGTCAATCCACGGCGTATACGGCTCTTGAGCAAGTGGGTTATGCAAATGTGGGCGGCTTTTCCGCAACCACGGGTACAACAACGCAGACAACGGGAGCTGGGAAAGTGGTTGGCATCAGTTCAACCTATCGGCAGCACTTTCCCGCCGAGTTGCGGTTGTTGATTGGTTCCTTTGATGGCGTCCTTGTTGCACAGCAGACAGCCTCTAATCTCCATGTCACCATTGGGGACAGCGTGATGATACAACGTTTGGGGCTTCCTACGACAAGTGTGAAAGTCGCAGGGATTGTCGACCTTCCCAACGTCGATTCCTTTTTTCAAGCTGTGGGCATACCGGCGAATTCCGCGCCCCAAGCACCGCCAGATAACATATTGCTTCTACCCAACGAGAGCTGGCACCAACTCTTCGATGCCCAGGCTGGTGTTCGACCCGACTCTATCCGCACGCAACTGCATGTGCGTATCGCCCATACGTTACCCTCTAATCCCAATGATGCCTATCTGACGGTGCTACAACAGGCGAACAATGTGGAAGCGCGCATTGCGGGTAGTGGTGTTGTTGGCAATAATCTCGCGGCGCGTTTAGACGGTGTGCGTAAAGATGCTCTGTATGCGCAGGTGCTTTTTCTCTTCCTTGGTTTACCTGGTGTCGTCCTGGCGATCTTGCTCACGCTAGCTGTGGCGGCCTCTGGCGGCACACGCCACCGCCAAGAGCAAGCCCTGCTTCGTGTGAGAGGCTCTTCACTCGGACAGGTACTACGATTAGAGACGACAGAAGCCCTTGTAGTGGGATGTGGTGGTGTGCTGCTTGGAATTGCTCTCACGTATCTCGTTGCGGCATTTATTACTCCTGTGGGGGTCTTTGTATCCACCACTACAGTGGTGTGGGTAGCAGGAGCAGCCCTAGTTGGTTTCGCGCTGGCGATGGTGGCGATACTCTATCCGACCTGGATGCAAACGCGACAAGCGACGGTGGTAGCGACACGAGCAGTACTGGGACGGAGAGCAGTTCCGCTTTGGCAGCGTGCCTATCTCGATATTGTTCTGCTGGCGATAGCCGCCATTCTGTATTGGCGGACCGCCAGTACTGGCTATCAGGTCGTGCTGGCTCCCGAGGGGGTTGCTAGCTCATCGGTGGCATACGAAACATTTCTTGCGCCCGCGGGTCTATGGATTGGCATAGCTTTGCTCACCATTCGTCTCTGGAATATCCTGCTTGTGCGGGGACGGAGGACCTTTGCAGGCATTTTACGTCCTATAGCGCACGGACTTTCCGGCGTGGTGGCAGCCTCTCTTGGGAGACAAAGGGTGATGGTGACGCGAGGACTCGTGCTCGTCGCATTGGCTTTTTCGTTTGCCATCTCGACAGCCATCTTTAATACAACCTACAATACACAAGCACAGGTTGACGCCCAACTCACAAATGGAGCTGATGTCGCAGTAACAGGTTCCACCACCTCGCCAGCCAGTAGCAAGCTTGCTAACCTGAAAGCACTTCCCGGTGTGGTGGCAGTCCAACCAATGCAGCATCGCTTTGCCTATGTCGGAACTGACCTACAAGATATCTTTGGTATTGATGCCCTCCATATTGGCACTGCCGCTCCGCTTTCAAATGCCTTCTTCGGCAACCACAATGCGAAAGCAACGCTGGCAGCTCTAGCCGCACATCAGGATGGCGTTCTGGTTTCAGAAGAAACGGTGCTGAACTTTCAACTTCAGGTGGGTGATCAGCTCAATTTACGGATCCAAAATATGCAGGATCATCGCTATCACGTTGTTCCCTTCCACTTTCTTGGCGTTACGCGTGAGTTTCCTACGGCACCTAAAGATTCATTTTTGATCGTCAATAGTAGCTACTTGACTCAACAGAGTGGAACGGGCGCGGCAGAAGTCGTTTTGATGCGCACCAATGGGGATGTACAGGGCGTAACCAAACATGCCCAGGATGTGGTGAGTGACTTGGCAGGGGCCAGGGTAACGGATATTAGCTCAACACAGCGCGCCATCAGCTCTAGCCTCACAGCGGTTGACCTAAGAGGTCTTACTACCCTGGAGCTTGCCTTTGCCATCCTGTTTGTCGCTGGAGCAACAGGGCTGGTATTAGCCCTTGGTCTTGCTGAACGAAGGCGTACCTTTGCAATACTCAGCGCACTGGGAGCAAAGAGAAAGCACATGGATGCATTCCTGTGGAGCGAAGGGCTAGTGATTCAAATAGGAGGAGGCGTGATTGGTATTGCGTTAGGCGTGGGTGTGGCACAAATGCTTGTGAATCTGCTGACAGGTGTGTTCGATCCCGCACCAGAGGCACTCACTATCCCCTGGTTGTATCTCGCGGTACTCGTACTGGCAGCGGTAGCCTCTATGGTGCTGGCAATACTTGGGGCACAGATCACGGCAACTCGTTGTGCGCCGATGGAAGCACTGCGTGGCCTCTAGTCCTACCTATGAGTCATTCCGGATTCGATACCGCTGGCGGGCTCCTTCTCTTTGTACGGATTTGGAGGGGACTCGATGCCATCAAGATTGAACGAAGAAGTTCGCCGCAGTACCGAATTCGATTCTCTTAATCCCTCTTTGTGAGCATACTGGGTCAGCCGTGGCGCGGCGGGCGAGTCGGCCCAGCCGTCCGGCGAGCGTTGTCAGCGTGGCCTCGTCGCGTTTGCCCAGCGACACGGCTTTTCGGGACGGTGAAAGGCGAAGACGCGCCGACTACACGGCTCTGGGTCAAGATGGTTGGTGAAGCGCGTCTCGATGCCCGTCGTGTCATAGCTAAAAGGCAGTTTCGCGCGCTCCGTGGGAAGAATAGCTGGCAGGCTCGTCAGATATTTCTCGCTTTGTTCCTCCACGCCGATCAGCGTCTGGCCGACCTTCTTGGCCTCGATCAACCCCACCGCTTCTTCGTTGACGAACAGCAGGTAGTCCGCTATGCCCGTTCCCAGCGAAAACTCGCGCACGGCAACACCCATTGCCGCGGTCAGATTCAACTCATTGCGGTCTTGTATCACCCAGCCTGCTTGTCCCAGCAAGGCATCAATCGTCTTTCGGGCGCGCTCTTCAGGCTTCATCTTCCATCCGTTCTAGCCAATGCTGCTTGTTCGCAGTTTGCGCTTCTCAGTAGGCACTCCTGCAAATGATTGACACAACTGTTGCGCTAGTATAGCGTATTGGCACCAGTCTGAACAATTTCCGCCATGTTTCCCTGAAATCAATGCAAAAAGTTCTCCTAGTGTGACTGTCTTGATTGGTTCAAAAGTACGCTCATGCTACCCAATAGCTTGTTAAGCGGCGTCATCTCTTCTGGGTGCTAGCATGTCCGCTTGTGGGACTCGTTCTTGCCTTAAGCGCAGAAGGGTCAAGGCGGAGCGAGCGAGGGCAAAATGGTAGAAACACGATGGCATCGCGCTCCTCGTGCCGATGTCTGTCATGGACCATCGAGAGAGTTGGAGGAGATGTATGTCGCACGTCCAGGAAGAACCGTCTGTAAGCGATCGTACGGAAGCCAAAATTATTCTGATCGTCGACGATAATATGATTATGCGCGAGTATCTCGAACAGGTTCTTTCTGAAGAAACGTCTTATCAACTCGTGCTGGTCTCTAATGGTTTTGAAGCATTAAAACTGATAGGCAAGATGAAACCGAGCCTGTTTATTCTGGATTATTGGATGCCAGGAATGAATGGTATTGAACTGTATGATCGGCTTCATGAGCAAAAAGAGTTCGAAAAGACTCCTGCCATCATGATCAGCGTCCATTTACCTAAACGTGAGCTCGCAGTACGCGCTCTTGTTGGCATACAGAATCCCTTTGAGCTCAGCGAACTGCTCACCACGATTGAAGCATTATTAGGGAACCAGGAGCCTCATCAACAGGAAACCCCATGACGCTGAACTCCTTTTCATAGCAGGTTCATTTCCTCTCATTGTGCAAACCTCCCCTTCCATTTCCCGTTTACGAGCTGTCTTTTCTGTGGTAAGATGCACTGTAATCAACGATCCTATCCATACTCTCACTACGTCTGGCATACTTCCTACGCGAGAAGAATGAGCTGTTGTTATGGTGAAATCTGGGTCAAAGAAACCACATACCCGTTCTCACATCACCTCTTCGCTACAAGATCGTCGGCAAGAACGGGATCGTCACGTGAACGGGGAACGCTTCCGCTCTATCTGGGAACACGCCCTTGATGCTATGGCCCTTTCTGATCCGCAAGGGCTCATTTTGATGACCAATCCCGCGTACCACCAACTCTACGGCTACTCATCCGAAGAAGTGAATGGCAAGAGCTTTGCTATTATTTTCCCAGAAGAGCAGCGCGCATGGGCTATCGAGGAATACCAGCGCACCTTTGCCAAGCCAGCCATCGAACCTACCGTTGAAAGCACGATTCGCCGCAAAGATGGAACGGAGCGTGCGGTTGAGGTACGGTACCATTTTGTGCTTGAGAACGGGCAACGGAGCGCGATGGTTTCCATCGTGCGTGATATCACGGAGCAGAAACGGGTGCAGCAAGCGTTACAACGGATGCAACAGCGCGCGCAACGGCTGATGGAGTCCAATATCATCGGGGTCTTCATCGCGGATGAGGACACTATTCTCGAGAGCAATGATGCGTTTCTCGAGATCGTTGGGTACAGCAGAGATGATCTTCACCACGCAAAGATCCACTGGTTGACCATGACCCCACCCAAATATGCTCATCTGAGCCAGAAGGCACTGCAAGAGGTGCGAGAACGGGGAGTCTGTACCCCGTTTGAGAAGGAATATATCCGCAAAGATGGCAGAGCCGTGCCCATTCTGATCGGATCGGCCCGCTTGCAGGAGGAGCCGCTGCAATGGGTGTGCTTTGTGCTGGATATTTCCGAGCGAAAAGCGCTTGAGCAACGCAAAGAGGAGTTTCTCAGTATGGTCAGCCACGAACTGAAAACGCCGCTCTCCAACATCTGGATACTCACGCACTTACTCAGAAAGCAACTCACCGCCACGGGATTTCAGGATCCAGACCAGTACCTCACTCAGCTGGACACGCAAGCCAGACAGTTGATGAAGCTGCTCACTGATGTGTTGGAAGTGTCCCAATTGGAGGCGGGATATCTCCTGTACGCGGAAGAGCCGTTTGAGATGAATGCTCTGCTACAGGAGATCGTCACGACGCTCCAACAGGTCAGCCCCGACCACATGATTGTCGTCACTGGCACGGCGACGACCCTCGTAACAGGAGATCGGGACCGCCTCGGTCAGGTGTTAACCAACCTGCTCACCAACGCTATTAAGTACTCGGTGGGGACGGGTACCATCGATGTCTTTCTTACTTCTACCGACGAGGTGCTGACGGTCAGCGTGCGTGATTATGGTATTGGCATTTCCCATGAGCAGCAGTCCAGGATATTTGAGCGGTTTTATCGGGCGCAAAGCGGTCAGCAAGGAAACTTTCCCGGCTTTGGCATGGGACTCTACATTTCTTCTGAGATCGTCAAGCGGCACGGTGGGCGCATCACCGTCGAGAGTGAAGAAGGAAAAGGCTCAATCTTCACCGTGATGCTTCCTGTTGGAAAAGGAACAGCACTGTAAGCAGAGGCTGTTGTTGGAGAAGAACGCAGCTTGCCTGCCCAAAAGAGGTCCGCTTCACTCCCAGAGTGAAACAGCTTGTAATGCTGGCGATTGCGTTGTCTCATTCTTATCCACCAACCCTGAAATAGTTACCCCTAAGAGGCGCACCAACTTTGGATTTCCCTCAAGATGCGCCAACAATGTTCGCAGCACGGGCATCATCGCTTGAGCGTCTTGCAAGGGTTTAGTGAGCGTGATGGCACGGGTGATTTGTTCAAAGTCAGCGAATTTGACTTTGAGCGTGACCGTCTTTCCGGCGACCTGCATTTCGTGCAATCGCGTTTCCACCTGGCTTGCCAATTGCTCCAGAATGCGCATCATCTCCTCACGATCGCTGATATCGTGGAGGAGCGTCGTCTCTTTGCCAATCGATTTGCGCAGCCGCTCTGGTTCAACCGCACGATGGTCTTCTCCGCGAACCAAATGGTAGAGTTGGTCACCATACTTGCCCAAAAGCGCATGCAGGCTGTCCTCGGAGAGGTGCCGCAGATCAGCACCGGTGTGTATTCCTTGCGCTTCTAATTTCGCTGCGGTCACTTTACCCACCCCAAAGAACTTTGTGACGGGTAGTACAGCCAGGAACTGCTCAGCCTGTTCTGGTCGCACGACCGTCAAGCCGTCAGGCTTGTGGGTATCGCTGGCGATTTTGGCGACGAACTTGCAATAGGAGACGCCGATGGAGATTATGTGGAATAAGAAACAGGAGTATTTCTGAGTCAGAGTGAGGTAGGATTAGGATCACTGCAAAAATCTATTACAAAACAATTTGTTATATTTAAGGGTCTATGGGACATTGGAACAGAAAAGCGATTTAGGAGAAAGAAGTCCGCACGCGTCAGTTACCAACGAACCTCGCTCTCCCCTCATGTCTCGGGAACCACTTCGTTCGATGGGTTGGGACAACTGCTGTTCTCCACCTATATCACGCATTCGATTACGAGTCCAACGTGTACGTGTGGGCAGATTTCTGATGAGGCGATGTGGACACGAGATGTTGGATGAGGCAATGCGGCTTACGCCTCCTTTTGCTGTAATTCTCCAAGCTGAATGTGACGGTCAGCGAGACGTGCAATTTCCTGGTCGTGTGTCACCATGATTAATGTTTGATTGCCGTTCATTTGCAATTCGCGCAATACCTGCAAGACCTCGGCACCAGTATTTGTATCAAGATTGCCCGTTGGCTCATCTGCAAGCAGCACCCTTGGCTGATTAATCAACGCACGAGCAATCGCCACACGCTGCTGCTCACCTCCTGAAAGTCGGGCTGGTGTGTGCCCTAAACGATTTTCCAGCCCTACACGTATAAGCAATTCCTGTGCTCGTTTCTTCAAATCAAAAGAAAGCTTACGTCGATAAGGAAGCAGGGGAGCCATCACGTTTTCCAGCGCAGTCATGTTTGGCAAAAGATAAAAGAGTTGAAAGACAAATCCAACTTTCTCTCGTCGAAAATCGGCTGCTGCAACCCCTCGTATAGTGTGAACCGCAACGTCGTCGAGCCAAATTTCTCCTTTATCGGGCACATCCAATGCTCCCAAGAGCATCAACAGAGTTGTCTTGCCTGAACCAGAAGAGCCTGTGATCGCAATAAACTCGCCGGTTTGCACCTCGAAGCCAACATGCTCTAACACGCCTACCTTGCCATTCGGTATCGCATACGATTTACTGATATCCTTGACTCTCAGAATATTCTTGCTGTCTTGCTGTGCAAATGAGAATTTCGCTACTTGTTCCATCTCTACTTGTTTCCTCTACTCAGCACGGAGCAGTTCAACAACTCTCATGCGACTCACTGCCCTCATCGCAGGCAGAATTGCTAGTGTTGCAACAAGTATCATCAGTGCAACGACACCACACGCTATCAATGGAACGGATACAATGTGCTGTACGACGTGTTGCACAGACAATACCCATAACGAGACAAGTACGCCTAGAATTGTTCCTGCAATCACAAGAAGCAGTCCTTCTTGCACAAACAGTCTTTGTATCGTCCACGGACGCCAGCCTATCGCATGGAAGAGTCCGATCTCTTTCTGCCGTTCTCGCACTTGTAACAAGAGCAAGTCTGCTACACTGAGAAAGGTCAAGACAAGCGCAATCACACATCCCGCTATTTGAGGAACAGCCGTCTGCAAAAGGACATAATCGCCTAAGAGTGTCCCTTGTAGTGCTTGATGTTGGGCGAGAAGGCTATTGAACATGATCATCAAGAGCAAGGCAGAAAAGAAGAGACTCAACAGCGCAAGCAAGGCACGTGTTCGTGAGCGGCTCACATTACGTAGAACGAGCGAACCAATAGGCATGAGCATTCCTATAAAGTGTGTAAAGGATGACCCTACTATACTCGTTTTTCCAGAACTTATGGAAGAACCAGTACGTATAAGCTCGGCAGGGCGAATGTGCCAGATTTGCCAGAGAGGATACAACGTACTGATTAGAGCAAATGCTAGCATCACTGGAAGTGTCCAAAGTACTATAATCCAAAATGGGGTTACTCCTAAATTTATTGTTGATATGACCTACAACTCTATCTTATTAATTCTATATAATTGCCACCAATTTACATAATGGTTTGTTGCTGAATAAGCATTTATGCCTTGTTTCTTCTTGGAGCTTCACTTTCCCACAGTGATATGCCTTATCACGCCCAGAGGAGGAAGCGGACGTGGTGAGGCGGGCAGAGCAAGTACCTCGGGAAGTGCAAGTAAAGCTGTATACTCTTGATAGAATATCGCACTTTGATTCATCTGAGAAGCAGCTATGGCAAGTCCCATCAAAGAGCCTTGCGTACTTGTCACAGCACTTGTGTACAAAACGACATCCCCATACTTAGATGCCCTGAGAACGCTTCTAGGATCACGATTATAAAAGCACTGCTGGATATGGCACTCGCTAAAAGTGCTAGCAAAAGTTGCCAGCGCAATTCGTGTTGTTGTTGCGTACGTTGTGTACTTTGAATAAACCGTGTCGTCTGCACAAAGCCTTTCAGGAAGTAATCACTCAGATCAAACAAACGCACTTCTTTAGCAAACGAGACAATGGATAATACTTGTCCATAATAGTCCGCTTGCCGTTCTTTTGGGGTATTCCTGAAAGTGACACTAAAGCGTTGGCGACCAAACCGCATCTGGACATATGTTTGAGGAGGACAGTGTCAGGTCGAGAAGGAAGTGTTGTTCGCCAGCGACAGATCGCAGAGGACCATACGTCGTAGGCAGACGCGCAATATCTATCTCACGCTGTAGTGAGAATCCTGTTTTCAGATGGTCGAGGGGACGTGTGAGAATGCCCATATGAGTGAGTGCTTGGGAGAGGGCAACGAGATTACGCCTCAAGTAGGACTCCCGTTTCCTCTGTCGCGCGGTTTCAAGAATCTCAAGCGTGATATCAGTCAAGCGAGGACTCTTATTCATAAGGAGCACATATCCGATGGTCGTTGCCGCAGAGCGTGTCTGCCAGTATTGGGTGTGTCCAAGGTCGTTGATAGAAGTAACGACCTGCTGAACAGCCTCCTCCACACGAGCAATCCCAAAAACCTTTTTTGCCAAAGTGTAGGGCGATATCCCTTCAAACACATCTGTGTGCTCAATGTGGTCAAGTGCATAGCCCATCACCGTCAGGTAAAGGCGTACTTCGAGTTGAGTTGTAGCATTTCGTTGACAAAAATCACGGAACGTATGCCAATGATCTCGACCCACTGCTCATACGACCAGTCCCAGAACGAGGTGTGACGCTGATGCATTTCCTGAAGCAAGAAGCGTTTGACTTGCGGGTAACGATACCTCTTGAGGTAAGGGACCTTGTTCTATTGCCGCAAGAATGCACGTTACTTGCTGCATGTTTTGTACACCGGTGACAACCGTTGTGATTGCAGGATGACTGAGACAAAAACGGAGCGCAATTTGTGCCAGGGATGCATCTGTGCCAACAAGAGCCCATGATGGACAGCCCATGCACACCTGTCCGCGCTCCTGGGCTATCTGCGCACGTGCGCGTTCAGTGTGCTGGCCGATGAGAAGCGGACGCGGGCACGGAGGCCAACTCTCGTCAGCTTCGAGACAGAGAACATGCCCCAGTTCTACGAGGGGGAACTGGATCGCTGCCTGGACGACGTAGCGATACAACCGCTCTGGACGCTTCTGCTCTCGCTGTTGCCTCACCCGCAAGAGCGCGTGTTTCTCATCGCCACCTATCGTGATGGGGACATGCCACGGGACCTGGTGCAACGCTATCCCCACTTCTTTCCCACCGTGAAAGTGGTGTACGCCATCCGTCAGCGCGTGGTGAAACACTTGCAACGTCATCGTGCCGTGCGTGCCTATCGCGAGGATGTGAGGGCACTAGCTCACGTGAGCAGGCCGCTACGATTGCTGGGCCATCATGTGCGATCTCTCATTATCGTGGAATAGAATAAGCGTGAGAGGGAGAAAAGGCCAGCCGTAAACGTGGAATGACTCTACTGTCATCGTAGAAAAAGTACGCCAGAAACGAGTTAGCGTGGAACAAGTACCTACTCTGTCTCGTCTGAAGCGCAGAAGCGTCGACGCAGCAGCGGTTCGCGAATCGCCGTGGCATCCAGCCTGCTCGCAGCGAGAAATCTCACGAAGCGCGCAAACCCACCAGCCAAAGCCTCCGCAAATGCCTCATCGGTACCGAGCGCCTCCTCCTCCAGCCACAAACCCAGAATGACGAAGGTGTTGGTCGTCCGGTCGAGTCTGCTGTCGAACCGCCCGACGAGCTGGTCGCCCCACAAAATCGGTAACGTGTAGTAGCCGAACCTGCGCTGGTCGAGAGGCTTGTAGACCTCCCACACGTAGTCGAAGCCAAAGACCACTTTGGCTCGCCCGCGTGCGCTGACGTGATCCAGCGGTGACAGGAAGACAACCTCTTCCTTCGTGGTCGTTTCCAACGGCGTCCAGGCTTGCGGCACGCGCCCGTCGCTCACCTCGGCCAGCACCTCGGCGTCGCTGCCGAGCGCATACTGTCCCATTCTCCAGCCTTCCACCCGCACCTCGATGAGGTCTCCGTCGGCCACCATCGCCCCAAGCAGCTTCTTCGCTGCACGATCAGACTCGCCGTACCCGCGAAACGACTCGGCCACACGGCTCGGCCGCGACAGGCCGGAGAAGCTGACATCCTTCTTGATCAAGAAGCGGTCAGCCTCGGCCTCGTCGCTTTCGCACATGAGATGCGCAGGCGCGACCGTTTCCGTGAGGGCGTACACGCGCTCGAAGTTCTTGCGGTGGTGCGTCATCACTTCGCCGATGCGCCACAAATAATACAAGGCCAGGGCGCTGTCCTTGCGGCCCCGATAACTCTGGGTTCGTGTTCGCGTCGCCATCTCGAAGTCGCGGTTGCTCACGGTGCCGCGCTCGTGCAGGATGGCCCGCATTTCGTCGATGGCATCGGCGTGTTCGCGCGCCATGCGGCGAATGCGCGAGTCGCCATAGTCGCCATCGCGCTCGCGGCGCATAACCACGCGCCAGTGCGGCAGCTCGTCCATCGGTCGGACGGCCAGCCAGCCACCCCAGTCAAAGAACTTGCGCTGCTGATAGGCCAACTCTTCCCAGAGGCCAGGCGTGTAATCGAGGACGCGGCTGTGCAGCGCAATGTCCTGGCTGCGCGCGATGATCTGCAGTGGGTCGAGTTGCAGGTACTCTATGTCGCGCATGGCAGCTTCGGTGCCCTCGATGCCGCGCCAGCGCCGCCCGGGCCACAAGCCCTGCTTGCCGAGGATGAAACGACGGGCTGTCTCGATGGTGATAGCGAGCATGATGACTCTCCTTTGTCCATGTACCTCTGTCTTGCTGTTTCAGCATATCATGGTTTTGCAGGGCTTTGGGGGTGTTAGAGCTTGAGGAAAAAGATGGCTTACCGTTTCTTCTCCGTTGAGAGGAGATGCAGGCAAACAGACCTGCGTCCTTTTTCCACGCGAAGAAAAGAAGGTAGGCCTCATCCACGATGACGAGAGAACGCACAATGATGCCACGCTATCCGTTTCCCCCTTCCGTGTCCACATCCCCATCGCGGTCGGGATTGGCGGCAGACACCGTCGCCTGCATGGGGTGATAGGCCAGCAGAAACGTTTCCAGTCCAGCCAGCGCAGGAGAACCTTTCGCTGGGGGAATGCTTTGCAGGAGTATGTCCTTCTGTTGACCATTAGCCGCAACCGTCAGGCACATGGGATCATCCGTGCTGCTCGTGACGGTGCAAGGCGACGAGATGCTGAGGACGTGATCCTGATTGATCAGCACGTCGAGCAGTTGCCAGATGGCGGTGGCGGAAAGGTGCGCTTGCCAGAATGCATCACCTGAGGGGGCAGGGAACAGCAGTCGGCCATCGCCATAGAGGGTCCACTCTGCCTCCGCGTGCCGTTCTGCTTCCGCTGGCTCAGGCAGTTCGACCAGTTGGACGAGCACGTATCCAGCAGCTCTGTTGTAGGAGATGGCTCGGCCTGCTACAAGGGGGAGCTTGCCCACCAGCAACAGTAGCAGGATCAGCAAGATCACCAGACCTTGCAGGAAGGACAAGATGATGCGTCTGCGTAGCAGACGCCTGTACCTGTTCATCGTATGATCCTCCTTGTTGGCAGGAAATGAAGTCTCTTCCTCTTCACGCTCCTGTAGTATAGCACAGCCGAGCGCGCTCTTTGGCAAGGAAAAGTTGGTTTCTCGCTCTCGGTTTCTCACCTCTTCCTATAGAACCTGTTTGATTGCCACACGGCTTTCCTCGAAGACGAGGTGGGCCGTGTTTTTCTCCAAGAAAGAAGCACACACCATGAATACCGTTCCTTCCTTTGCTCATCTGGAGAGACTCCTCATGAGCATCCGTTTCCCGAACGCAACGCGCACTATCAAGAAGAGATTGAAGCGGTGGCAGGTGGCGTCGTGACCATGGGCATCGAGGAAGGGCAAGCTGTGGCTGATGTGCGCTTGCACGATGGCACCTTCCTGCAAGCACGTGCGGCCAATCACGAGCTGGCTCTTGAACGCTTGTGCGAACAGGTGTATTCTACGACGGCTCGATTCACTTGACTTGGCGGAGAACCCATAGCGATGTCAAACGATGTGGTATGTGGATGAGTAGTACAGTTGAACAGCCTCACAACGCCATCTGGGGCTGATAGAGAAACCGTTCAAGCTGACATCCCCTGTCATATTTTCTGCTATAATCATGGTAAATATCCTGAAACCGGACGCTGAACATGAACGAAATAATCTGGAAACGCTGCAAACCGCTGTAGGGACCAGCTTCAGCGCATCCACAGCTTGATTGGAGGGATACCGTGCGTGCGGACCGCCTGCTTTCTATCTTATTGCTGCTACAAATTTATAAGCGCATGACGGCACGTGCGTTGGCAACCCGCCTAGAGGTGTCGGAGCGCACCATTCACCGCGACATGGAGTCATTGAGTGCCTCTGGCGTACCAGTCACCGCCGCGCGCGGCATTGGTGGTGGCTGGCTATTGCTCGATTCATACCGCACCAACCTCACAGGGTTGAACGAGGCCGAAATTCAGGTGCTCTTCCTGAGCAGGCCAGCGCAGTTATTGAGTGATCTGGGGCTACACGGCGCGGCAGAATCGGCCTTGATCAAACTGCTCGCCACGCTGCCAACGCTCTCACGCCACAATGCCGAATATGCACGGCAACGCATCCACGTTGATATTGGTGGCTGGCACCGCACGGAAGAGGACATTACGTGTTTGCCGATACTACAAGAAGCAGTCTGGCAAGAGCGCAAACTACGCTTCACCTATCATCGTAGCCATGACCTGCCAGTTGAACGCATCGGCGATCCCCTCGGCCTGGTCGCCAAGGGCAGCACGTGGTATTTCGTAGCAGCCATTGATGGCGAGACACGCACCTATCGCATCTCACGCATACAGGACGCGACCGTTCTGGACGAAATGGCATACCGACCACCATCCTTTGACCTCGCGACCTACTGGGCGGAATCGGCCATCCAATTCAAGGCTCAACTGCCGCGCTACGACGCCACCATCCGCATTCACCCCGACAGCCTGTCATGGATACGCTACACCTTTAAATACGCCCACATCGAGCAAAGCGGCCCGCCCGACGCCGAAGGATGGCTGCCACTCACCATTCAATTCGAGACCGAAGCGGAGGCATGCCAATACATGCTCGGCCTCGGTCCACAGGCCGAGGTGCTAGAGCCACAAAGCCTACGCGAACGCGTGCTACAAAGGGCGCAAGAGGTGCTCGCATTCTATGCACAAAAGCAATCATTGGCTTGACATCTGTTCCAATTATCCCTATGATGTGTGCAAAACCATAACAGTGAAGAGAATATCGCGAGAAGTATGACCAATCAAACATCAGCCCTTGCAAGCGAATATATAGAGCGCGCCCGCAAAGTGTTGCAACACGAGCAGCACACCAATCACCAGGACCAGGCCATCAAACCGGGTGGGCTGGAATCATTTGTAGTACGTTGGGCCGATATGATGAGTGACCTATACAAAAATAACGGTCTCGACCTGCGTCCCATCTACCGCTTTACCGAACACCTTGAGGGTTATCGTCGCCAAGACCCGATGCAACGCGCCGCCAGCATTCGCGCCGCCCTCTCGCTACTCAACGAATTCGAAGGCAAAGACGGCAGTAGGGCAATGCGCCAATCCCCCCAAGCTCCCCAGCCAACATCTGCGCCAGTAGCGCAACAGGAAGCCAGCCAGCCAGCCGCATCCAACAAAGCAGAGGCCGGGCCACGTCAAGAATCAGTCCTCATGCAGGCACGAGCGGCAGCCAAGGAAATTAAAGCCAGCCAGGAGGCACTGGCGATGCCACCTACTAGCCCCTCCACAGGTAGCGGTAAAGGTAGCGCGACACCGCCGCCAAAGGCATCTGCCCCCATAAAAGAGGCGCAAGATCAGCCCATTCATCTGGAGGCGGGCATGTCGCATGGTCACACCGCCCTGACACTGCTGACTGCCGATGTAACAGCTGTTCCGGGTGTAGGCCCGTCGGTGGCGACCCGCCTGCAGTCGCTCGGTATTCGCACGGTGCGCGACCTCTTATTCTATTTCCCGCGTGAGCATCGCGACTATAGCAAAATCGAAAAGATCGGCAAGATTCCTTTTGGAGAACTGACCACCACCATGGGCATGATCTGGGAAGTGGACACGCGCCGCACCACGGGTGGCCGTTCGCTGACCGGCGCGACGATTTCCGATGAGACGGGCAAGCTGCGTGTCACGTGGTTCAATCAGCCTTACCTGCAAAAGCAGTTGTTGGCCGCGAAAGGCTCGCCCCTGATCGTGACTGGCATCAAACAACGCTATGGCAACAAAATCGACTTTTCGGTGCGCAGTCACGAGTTGCCAGAGGGCGACCTGCTCAATACTGGACGGCTCGTGCCTATCTATCCCCTCACCGAGGGGCTGCACGCCAAAACGCTACGCCGCTTCACCAAGTGGGTGGTTGACCGTTATGCCGCCATGGTACCCGATCATCTTCCCCATAGCGTTCGCTTCGCCACTCACCTATTACCGCTGCCAGAAGCAATCTCGCAGATCCACTATCCCGAAAGTGAAGAGATGCGCTTGGCCGCGCGCCGCCGCCTCGCCTTCGACGAACTCTTCATGATCCAACTTGGCATGCAAGAACGCCGCACACGCTGGCAGCGCGAAGCCCCCCAGGGCAACGCTTTTCACATCGACCTCAAAAAAATCTTCACCAACCCAGCAGGGATGTCCGTCATAGGCACAGTAGGGATGCCCCTTGTGGGCATCCAACCCGCTGACACAACCGATATCATGGGCATCCAACCCACCGACACAGTAGGGATGCCCCTTGTGGGCATCCAATCCTCCACCAACGAAGCGGAGGAGAGCACACAAACCAATATTGGCAGCACGCTCTGGTCAACCATCGCCACCGAGCAACCATTCGAGGCGACGCTGCCCTATCAATTCACCGATGCACAACGCCGCGTGCTACTCGAGATTTTCGCCGACCTCGCCAAAACAAGGCCCATGAGTCGCCTGCTGCAAGGTGATGTTGGCGCAGGTAAAACGGCAGTCGCGGCGGGAGCCTTGCTGATGGCAGCGTTCAACGGCTATCAAAGCGCGTTAATGGCCCCCACTGAACTGCTCGCGGAACAGCATGCCCGCAGCGTCAGTGCCATGCTAGAACCCTTCGGCATTCGCACCGTACTGCTCACAGGCAGCCTCAAACAGCGTGAACGCAACATGGGGCGCGCCTCCCTGGAAAATGGCGAGGCAATGGTTGCCATTGGCACACACGCCCTCATTCAGGAGGATGTCAACTTTCAACGACTGGGTCTGGTCATCATTGACGAGCAGCACCGCTTTGGCGTTGAGCAGCGCGATGCCTTGCGTCAGAAGGGCTATCATCCTCACATGCTGGTGATGACCGCCACGCCGATTCCGCGCACACTCGCACTTACGCTCTACGGTGATCTCGACATTTCCGTCATCGACCAGCTACCTCCGGGGCGACAACGCATTATTACGCGCTGGCGCACTGGCACACGACGCAACGAAGCCAACACCACCATCGCGCACCAGGTTGCCGAGGGGCGACAAGCCTTCATTATCTGCCCCCTGATTGAGGACTCCGAAACCCTCGCCGTCAAAGCGGCGACCAGCGAGTATGAACGCTTGAAACGCGAGGTCTTCCCCAATTTGCGTCTGGGTCTGCTCCACGGTGCCATGAAAGCCGCCGAGAAAGATCAGACGATGCGGAGTTTCCGCGACCATGAGCTAGACATTCTGGTAGCAACCTCTGTCATCGAGGTTGGAATCGACATACCCAACGCCTCTGTCATGGTGATCGAGGACGCAGACCGCTTCGGCCTCTCGCAGTTGCATCAGTTTCGTGGTCGCGTTGGGCGCGGCAAACATCAATCCTTTTGCTACGTGCTCAGTGCCGATGCCAGCATCCAGGCCCAGGAACGCCTCGGCGTCTTTCAGGATACCGATGACGGCTTCAAGCTGTCCGAAGAAGACCTGCGCCTGCGTGGTCCCGGCGACTTCATAGGAGTGCGCCAGAGCGGTATGCCCGAACTGCACATGGCCGATCTCAGCGACACACAACTGATTGAAGAGAGCAGAACGCAGGCCAGCAAACTCTGGGATAGTGACCCCTACCTACGCAAACTAGAGCATAAAGCCCTGCGGGAACGTATGCACCTCTTCTGGCAAAACTTTATGGCACATTAACTATCATGACAACAATAGGGGATAGAAAAACCGCACGCAAATAATGGTGATGAACAAATGAATCTGGTAATCACCATTATTTGCGTGCGGTTCTTTCTATCCCCTATTGCTGTTCGTTCTGGCTATAGAGCTTCACTGCCTCCTGTGCGAAGGCCCACTCTTCCTGGCTCATGGGGAAGGAGAATGGCTTCTGTTCAGCAGGCAAGGCATTATAGGCTTTGTAGTACCTACCCAGGCCAGTCGTAATGCTGGGGTCGCCCTGGGTGAACTCTCGCACCAGCCCTAACCAGTCTTTAGCAAGCGCCTGTGACTCAGGGCTGCCGGGGTCTTGACCCTCCGCGAACAGCCGCTTGGCCCTCGCGAAAACTACTCCCCAACGCTGAGTAATGGCCTGCTGATCTGCCTCAGTCCAGTTTTTGCCACGTTCCGCTATCTTCTGCTTATCCTCGGCAGTATAGGAGTCCTCACTAAGCCGCTGCATCGTTTGCAATTGCTCGTCGCTAAAGTACTTCTTCTGCCAATCATCATTCTGTGTCATTTGCATCACTTGGATCACGTTGATAATCGCTTCCCAATTCTCTCTATCCGCCTGTAACAGTTTCTCCGTCTCGTCGATGGCCGTTATCACCGCGTCCAGGCGCGTGCGCTGCTCACGCATCATCGCCTTTTGCAAGGTCAGCGACTCCAACAAGCCCGTTGGCCCGATCTGTAAACAATGCTTGATATCGTCCAGCGAGAAGCCGAGAAACTTTAGGGCGAGTATCTGCTGTAGACGAGAAAAGTCTTGATCGCTATACAAGCGATAGCCCGCCTCGGTATACTGTGTTGGGGAGAGCAAACCCACTTTATCATAGTAGCGCAGTGTGCGTATCGATACGCACGCCTTCTGCGCGAACGCTCCGCTGTGGTATAAGCCGTGATCCATATGTTCTCCTCTCTGCAAATAACTATAAAGCATGACGTAACGTCATGGTCAAGCCTTTTTTAGACATATTTTTTCTATTCAATAAGGATGTTCCTTGTGAGCATCTATATAAGCACAGACGGAAATGCTCACAAATATGACATAAGCTGACCAGAATCAGTGATAGACTGCAAGAAGAATATATTTTATCACGGAGGAAACGATGAAATTTGGACTTGATGTCCCAACAACAGCCGCCTACGCCGATGCGCGTGTCTTAGCTCAACTGGCAACCGACGCCGAAGCCGCAGGATGGGATGGCTTCTTTATATGGGATGTGCTGCCAATAGAGCATCCTGTGATTGACCCCTGGATTGCGCTGACAGCAATTGCCTTGCAGACAGCACGCATCAAGATCGGCTTCATGGTGGCACCACTCGCCCGTCATCGCCCCTATCTGGTGGCACAAAGGCTCGCCAACCTGGATAAGCTTTCCGGTGGACGCGTCATCTGCACCGTCGGGCTAGGACACTCCGAGGAAACGCTTGCCGCCTTTGGTGAGGAGAGGAATCCGCTCGTGCGCGCCAAGCAACTGGATGAAGGCTTAGCCATTCTGAACGGCTTGTGGAGCGAAGAACCGTTTTCCTTTAGCGGAGAGCACTATCACTTGCAGCAAGTGAGTCTTCATGCCAAGCCAATCCAAGTACCTCGCATCCCACTTTGGGTCGCAGGAGGATGGCCACGTCGGGCACCGTTCCGTCGCGCCGCTCAATGGGATGGCGTCAGCCTCATGTCTGTCAATGTGGAGAAGAAGCGGTGGCTCACACTTGATGATTTTCGGGCCTGCCTTGCCTACGTGCAAGCCCATCGCTCACAGCAAACTCCTTTTGACGTGGTCATGAGCGGCGAGACTCCCACTGACCGACAGCAAGGGATCGATATGGTTACGTCATTTCAAGAGGCAGGAGCCACGTGGTGGGTAGAGGAAGGGCTTGGTTGGACCTTAGAGGAATTTCGCGAGCGCATTCGTCAAGGACCACCACACCGATAGATGGTATATCAAAAAGCAGTTGTTTCCCTCTTGACTCTCACCTTACATGAGGGTGTAAGCTTTCTTTAAAGTTTTAGATGAGATAAGAGAGGAAGCAAGATGATGAAGCCTACTGATGATGTAACACAATTTCACTCAGTCGATCAAACAACAAATCCCCAATTCTTCACGCAATTCATGGATACATCGCACGCGCAGAAAACAGCGCGCAGCTACAAGCAAGAGATAATGGAGCAACTTGCACCACAAACGGGTGCTACGATCCTGGATGTCGGCTGTGGAACCGGCCAGGATACTCAGGACTTTGCCCAGGTCAGTGGTGCTGTCTCAGAGGAAGAACTGACACGCTTCTGGAACGCTCTGGAGCAGGCTGACAAAGAACAACACTTTTTCGCCAGAGTGGGCGGCTTTGTAATAAGTGGGCGAAAACCATTGTAAGAAATGAAAGAACCTACTATGCTCAAAATTGGCGAATTCGCTCGTGTTGGTCAGGTCTCTATTGCCACCCTTCGTCACTACGATCAGTGTGGTTTGCTCAAACCGCTGCTGCTCGACCCAAACACGGGCTATCGCTACTACTCGCTCGACCAATTGCCGCACTTGAATCGCATCTTGGCCCTCAAAGAGTTGGGCTTTCCGCTGGAACAGATTGCCCAACTGCTTGCAGAAGGGCTCTCCTTTGCGCAATTGCGCGGCATGTTCCAACTCAAACAGGCACAAACGCAACAGATGCTAGATGCAGAGCAGGCACGCCTCACACGCATTGCCACTCGGCTGCGCCAGATCGAACAGGAGGGAAAAATGCCAGTCTACGAAGTGCTCTTGAAACAGGTGAACGCCATACTCGTCGCCTCTTACCGTGAAACCGTCCCGTTCCATGCTGGCCTCGAACGATCATTTGGCAAAGTCGCGGCCTACCTTGAGCAGCAACATGTGCAATCCGGAGAACCAGCTATCCTATTATTACATTCCAAGTCTGAGCAACGCGATGATGGCCTGTACATCGATGCAGAAGCGGCCATTCCGTTATCAACAACACTAGCAGGCAACGAACAGATCAACATCCGCACCCTACCGGGCGGATTAATGGCCTCCACCATTCACACTGGAGCTGATCTTTTCCTGGGTCGGGCATACGCAGCCCTCTACAGTTGGATGAAAGACAACGAATACCGTCTCATTGACGTGCCGCGTCTGGTGCGCCTCCGTGATGGAGTGCAGATGGACCCAGACCACTATGTCACAGAGGTGCAGTTTCCTATTAAGAAGCAAGGGTAATCGAGAGGATGGAGAAAACTGGACAGACTTGAGGGCAAGCTTTATCGAATGTTCGTAAATAAAAGGATCGAAAACAGAAAAACTATACAGAACACGATAAACGCTGTTACTGCAAATCGTTTTCAAGTGTTGCTTGCCGACTACTTGTAGCTAACGAATACACTATTGGGATGGCGCACAAAATAGTGCGGAAATGCCCCAAAAAACCATATTCTGGCCGCTCCGGCCATTTTATGCTTTGTGTCACAGAGAAGAAAAAGAAGGAAGTCAAGCGGGGGGGTAAAGGGCATGGATAGGAATCAATTGTGACTCAGCCGGGGTCACAGCGAGATTGCATGCTCGACTTCCTATTTCTAGTGTACGCATCCTTCCAACAAGCAAGGGGTGTATCATTCTATATCAAAAAGTATCACTATAGATCAGCAAAGAGGGTGGGCAAGCTTTGTAGGCTTGCCCACCCTCTTTGCTGATCTATCTACCCTAGCCTATATGCGCCGACCGCCCACGCGGGGCAGCAGCAAAAAGCCGAGAATCAGGCCAGCGACCAGACCGCCGATATGCGCGGTTAGAGCGATAGTAGAGCCAGGAACCAGGCCGAACACGAGGTTGAGCACAATCCAGAAAACCCAGTTATTCAGGCCAGCTCTACCAAGGGCACGACGATTCACAATATAGAAGACACCCAGCGCACCAAAGATGCCAAAGATGGCACCAGACGCACCTACCACCGCACCACTAGGGCCCGCGGTAAACAAGAAGAGCACACCACCCACGAGGCCTGATAACAGGTAGATGACAAGGTAGCGCCATTTGCCAAAAAGCATCTCAACACCGCTGCCCACAAAGTAGAGCGAAAGCATATTAAATGCAATATGAATAATATTCGCGTGCAAGAACATAGCAGTAAACAGGCGCCAATATTCACCATTCAGAATAGCACTATTATATTGAGCAAATTGATCTACCACACTGGGATAGATAAACGATATTGCAAAGGCAATCACATTGAGAGCAATCAGAATCATCGTCACCAGATTCGAGTAGCGACTCAAGGCAAAGCGTGTACGCACCACCTGGCGTTGCATTTGATTTGGTCGTGACCATGCTGGCACAGATTCAGCGCGTGGTGCTTCCGCGGTACTGCCATTGCTCGTGCCATTATAGGGCGGCGGAGAAGCAACTGGTGGCCGCTCCACGTATCCTGCCGCATAGGTCGTCGGCAATGGCGGGAAACAATTGTCGAAATGTCCTCCATAGGCGAGACGACCCGCACGGGCACGGGCAAGGTTCGCGTCATAATCCTGCCCCGTGGCACGGAGCAGATATGAGCGTAGAGCGTGCTCATAAGCAATCGAGGGGTCCTGCTCAATGGCCGCATCCACGTTTTGCAAAGCCCGATCATAGCGACGCGCTACCAAATCGAGCAACGCCTGTGCTATCAGCGCCTCAACACTGCCAGCGGGTTCCAACTGCTGCACACGATGCGCGGCCATACCAACTACTTCAAGATTGCCAAGCGCGAGGTTGGCCTCGGCCAGCCCCAGATGGACCATTGAATTATCAGGTTCCAACTGCGCCCCATGCGCGTAGGCGATAGCCGCCTTGCGACCATCACCGTGAGAAAGGGCTTCCTTCCCCTGCTCAAGATAGGTCTGTATGTCTGTTTGTGCTTCCACAAGTCACCTTCCAGTATAAAGAACTGCGATATATGCCAATACCACTACACCTACAATTGTCAAACTTGCCAGTAGCCAGCGTCTCCGCAAGCTATGCTTATCTATTAAGACGTTCGTCTGCGAGAATTGATACACTGGCATGAAAAACCAGCCTAAGAGAAAGCCGCTCACCAGACCGCCGATGTGGGCGTAGTTATCAACGTTAGTGATCGCGAAACCAAGCCCCAAGTTGATAGCGATAATCACCACCAACCACAACAGGGCGGGAATGCCACCACGCGGAAAAGCGTTCCGATGTACCAGCACGAAAATACTGTACGCACCCACCAGCCCAAAGATGGCACCAGACGCGCCCACGCTCACCTCTTGCGGCGAAAAAATATAACTGGCAATGATACTAACGACACCCGTCACGATATAGATCAGCAAGAAACGCAGATGCCCGACCAGCCGCTCTAAAAAGATGCCTAGCACAAAAAAATTGAGCATGTTCAAGCCAACATGCAAAGCATTAGCGTGCAAAAAAATGGGTGTTACAAAACGCCAGTACTGCCCTTGTTGAATCAGGTCATTCTCTTTGGCACCATACTTCACCAGCACGGTTGCTAAGGCATCGTTATCCCTATTTTGTATCTCGATGGCATTGTTGACAATATTCTGCAAAACAGCCTGCCAACCCTGCGCTCCGCTCAGCAGTGCTGTCTGATAGGCAGTCCAGCACCAGAGCGCGACCGTTACCAGGAGGATGCTCCATGTGACCCAGGAAACACGCGCCAAGCCATGACGCAAGCGATAGTTCGACAAGGCTCTACGATAGCTCATCTGCATGCGCTGCTTGGGTGATAGCGCGCCTTGTGCGATAGAAAGTTGTTCCAATCCATTCCTCAACGTGCTAACAAAAACCTCTCTGCTTATATTACGATTGACCTACTCCAATGTAGCAACTTTTCCCCTTTATCATAGAACATTTCCCATAGAGAGCGTAAGGGTACTGCGAGAACAATACAGCCGCAACAGTCGGATCCATCCGACCATCGCGGCTATATGACCCAAGGGTCAACTACTAGACGTTACACCAAATGGTTTTAGTGGATGATTTTGGGGTTTTGGATGCTCACAACAGGAATAATATCAGCTCGCATACTTGTTCTCCATAATAGAAACTATTGCCAATCCTCTTATTTTAACTACCATAATAGCGCGTGTGCAGATCCTATTCCAACCGCTATGGACGATTCGCACGTCTCGTGCTATATATTTTTTATGAGTTATGTCTGTTATTCCTGCGAATGGCTGTGACCAAGTCTAGCTAGAAAGCTGTGTGATATGTATGGATCGTGCATGGATGCTCCTGCTACGGGCATTACGCCAGCGTTGTCCCGTTTGTGGCAAAGGAAAGCTCTTCCGCCGCTGGTTTACAATGTATGAACAATGTCCTGTCTGCCACTTCACCTATGAGCGTGAAGAGGGCTACTTTTCGAGTGCTATGGCCATTAACCTCGTCGTGAGCGAATTGCTTGTGACGGCTGCCGTCGTTCCTTTCTCGATCATGGCAGGCCTCAACCCCAGCATACCCTTTGTGCCAATATTGCTGGCCGGGATACCGTTGCCCATATTGCTGCCGATACTCTTCTTCCGACCCACACGCGCCATCTGGATGGCCATGGATCACTTGCTCAATCCACCACAGCGAGGTGATAACGATCATACGCATATGTATGATACAATTGTAAGAGAACACAATGCACAATGAGGCCCGATGACGCGCCAACACGTCAAAGCGCTGGAGCTTTCTGCCCGCTAAAAGGACTTCATTTGATGCTTGAAACAGAGACGCGCAGCGAGCGTGATGCTCCGCTGCGCCAGGATATTCACCTACTGGGTGATGCCCTCGGCAAAGCCATTCAGTGGCATAGTGGACGAGAACTGTTCTCCGTCGTCGAGCAACTACGGCAAAAGTGCCGTACCTTGCGCGACACCACACAGCAACTCGTTCTGGCCACCACTGACGAAGAAACAACGCGCCTACAAGCCGAGATCAACGCCCTCGATTCCGAGATTACCGAGATTGTCGCCAATTGTGACCTTGATACCGCCATTGGCGTCATTCGTGCCTTCACCGTCTATTTTCATCTTGTGAACACAGCAGAGCAGTATCATCGCATTCGGCGGCGCCGTGCCAGCGAACTGCAACAACCGGATAAGCCTCCCCACGGCTCCCTCGCTGCCCTCGTCCATCTCTTTGAAGACTACCAATTCGATGACGACACCGTCCAACAACTGCTCGACAATCTCTCGATCGAACTGGTCTTCACCGCGCACCCCACCGAGGCCACACGCCGCAGCTTAATCATCAAGTCACGGCGCATTAACGAACTGCTCGAAACCCATGACCGCATCGACAAACTGACGCCGCGTCAGCGCGAACAGTGGCAACGCGACCTCGATAGCCTGATCGACTTGCTCTGGCGAACTGATGCAGTGCGTCAGGTGCGTCCGCAGCCGCTCGACGAAATCAAAATGGGCATCTACTACCTCAATGAGGTCCTCTATGATGCCTTGCCCGACCTCTATAGCGAGTTCACAGAACTGCTCAAGAAACGCTATCCTAGCGTGGGCGTGCCACCTTTTCTACGCCCCGGCTCATGGATCGGCGGCGACCAGGACGGCAACCCCTTTATCAATGCCACCACGCTACTCACGGCCCTCGAACTACAACGAAAATACATCATCGAACACTACCGCGCCGCCATCGTTGAGCTAGCCGAAGAGTATTCACAATCCCTCACGCACTCGCACATCACCGACGCCTTGCAATCCTCCCTTGAACTGGACGCACACCAGCTACCCGACTACAACAACGAGCTGGGGCCACAGGTCGTGCTAGAGCCCTATCGGCGCAAACTCTCTTTCATGTGGAAACGCCTGGAACAAACCCTGCAATCCAAACGTCCCAACGACCTCTATGCAGGTGTATACACCTCCATGAACACGCAACCATCCCCTCCACCCTCGTACGCATACAACAACGGAGACGAACTACTGGCAGACCTGTTGTTGATACGCAGCAGCCTGCTCAACGATGGCGAACTAGAACTTGCCAAGGGAAAGCTCAGCCGACTGATTCGCCAGGTCGAAATCTTCGCCTTCTACTTTGCCGCCCTTGATGTCCGCCAACATAGCGAACGGCACGCCACCGCCTTAGCCGAACTGCTGCATGTCACAGGTTTACGTCAAGATGACTATATGCAACTCAGTGAGCCACAAAGGATCGAGGTGCTCGAAACGCTGCTCCGTGATCCGCGCATCCTCTATCGCCCCGGTCTACAGCTGAGCGAAGAGACGCAGCACATCATCAACACCTTCCATGCCATACGGCAGGCCCGCGAAGAATATGGCAAGGGGGTCATCTCCTGCTACATTATTAGCATGGCCCACACCGTAAGCGACCTGTTAGAGGTGCAATTCTTTTGTAAAGAGGCAGGCATCGATGACCTGCCGCTCGTTCCCTTATTTGAAACCATCAGCGACCTGCACTCTTGCACCAACATTTTAGATACCATTTTTCGCCACCCCGATTACAAAAATTACCTTGCCAATTGTCAGCAACGCCAACAGGTGATGCTTGGCTACTCGGATAGCAGCAAGGATGGTGGCATTCTGACCTCTAGCTGGGAACTGTATCAGGCGCAGAGTCACCTCGCGCAGCTAGGGCAGCAACATGGGATTGGTATCACCATGTTTCATGGTCGTGGCGGTGCCATTGGCCGTGGTGGTGGCCCCATTTACGAAGCCATTCTGGGCCAACCGCCTGGGACGGTCAACGGGCATATTCGCATTACGGAGCAAGGCGAAATGCTCTCCTTCAAATATGGTCTGCCCGAAATCGCGTTACGCAACATGGAACTGGTCGTTGCTGGTGTCGTGCAAGCCAGCATTCCCAGCGAGGTCTTACAGCAGTATCGTGTACAGCAGGCACACCCACAGGCGCAAGAGCAGTGGATACACACCATGAATGTCCTCTCAGACACTGCGTCTGCGGCCTATCATCGCCTGATCTATGAAGACCCGTCCTTTATCCCCTTCTTTGAGCAGGCTACCCCCATTCTGGAGCTGGGCTGGCTCAACATCGGCTCACGACCAGCACGCCGCTCCAGGAGTCGTGCCATCGAAGAGCTACGCGCCATTCCCTGGGTCTTCTCCTGGATGCAGAGTCGCTACGTCCTGCCCAGTTGGTACGGTGTTGGTAGCGCATTAGAGGCATACATCACCACTGATGACGTCCACCTCATCCAGTTGCAACAGATGTACCATCAGTGGCCCTTCCTGCGTGCCTTCCTGGACAACCTGCAAATGACGCTCTCTAAAGCTGACATGCATATTGCCCAGCACTACGCCACCCTCGTTGACGACGAAGCAGTACGCGAACATATGACGCGTCTCGTGTGCGAAGAATTTGAACGGACACGTGCGATGGTGTTACGCATCGTGGGTGGCAGTGCCCTGCTCGACAACGCCAAGGTCTTACAAGGCTCCATCCGCAGACGTAACCCCTATGTAGACCCACTCAGCTACTTCCAGGTTGACCTGCTGCGCAAGCTGCGCGCCCTCGGAGGCCCGCTCACCCTCAGTCTGGAAGAGCAGCAGACAGCCAGTGCCAGCGAACTGGAAAGGGCACAATTGACCTATGCCGTCTTACTGACCATCAATGGCATCGCAGCTGGCGTGCGCAACACAGGCTAAGGTTTTTATAGTGAAGCATAGACGGGCAGAACGGGCA
>JBBPYR010000071.1:0-2552 GCA_038199755.1 Ktedonobacterales bacterium
ACGTTTCAAAAGTGGCTATGAGACCAAAGATGCTGACTTACCTCGTATGCGGTTTCATGATCTCAGACATAGTGCAGCAACCCTGTTGTTAAGCATAGGTGTGGAAATGAAGGTCATTCAAGAGCAGTTGGGACATAGTGACATCTCTATCACGTTAGGGCTGTATGGTCATTTATTGCCCTCCATGCAGCAAGAGATAGCTGATAAATGGGATGGTGCTTTTGAGGGCCAGAGTGAAGATAGTAAAGATAAGGAAGCACAGTAGCCTTTTAGCTGTCTTTTAGCTGTAGCTGTCAATGAAGCTGTCATTGCTCCATAATTGAGCGTTTGTGAATTGTAGGGTATTGTATAAAACAAGGCCAGAAGCCGCTTCATGTAATTGCTTCTAGCCTTATTGTTGGTGGAGATGGGGGGGAGTCGAACCCCCCGTCCAAACGAACCTATCGAAAAATGTGCTACAGGCGTAGTCGATGTTTTGCTTTTCGCGTCGAACTCCCACCGACAGGATTTCTACGCGCTGGCCCTCTGGTCTTAACTAACGGCTAGAAGGCGGTCGCCGTCAGAGCAACCTATGTTTTTGACGCCCGGATCCAACCCCATAGGTGAAGGCTGGGCGGACGACGCTTTACTACTAGTTAGGCAGCGAGAGCGTAGTTTGCTGTCGGTTTGGCAGCTATTATTTTGTCGGTTGTTTAACGAGAGTGCTTACCGACACCTCGACCTGCAATTCTTCAATCTGCGCGTCTGTCGAAACCCGACATCCCCAGATGAAGCGTCGCCAAAACACCATGCACTGGACTTCTGGCTACGCATCCATTATAGCATCTAACTTGACAAATAACAAGCTATCAGATTCCATCATCAGGACTGTTGCAACGTCCGTCGGGGTGACATTTATGATACCCTGCTTGCGATGCGGTTCGCCACAACAACTGAAACCATCGTAACAAGTGTAACAAACTGAAACCGCTAAGCACCCTGCCCAATGCGTGTCAGGAAACGCTCCAAATTCACAATCGCCCGTTCATGTTGGCCCTCGCCAATTTTGCCCTGCTCATCATAGGCGGCCACATGAAAGACCAAGCGGCGTCCATCAATCTCCACTAGCTCGGCAGTGGCGCGCACCTTCTGCCCAATGGGAGTAGCCGCCAGATGGCGAACATTGACGACCGTGCCTACCGTCACATACCCCTCATCGAGTGCCGCAGCCACCGTGTGCCACGACGCGTTTTCCATCAGCCCGATCATCAACGGCGTCGCAAAGACCTTGACGCCGCCAGCCCCTACCGCAGCCGCCGTATTCTCATACACAACCGTTGTTGTTGCTTCTCCAGTCATACCAATTGTCAATGACATAACAATATTTTCTCACTTTCGCCCTGATATTTTCCATACTATACAACAAAATAGCCCGCTTGCGATTGTCCATGAGTTTGTCATCCTGCGCACCTAACATGATATGATGTTATAAAGAATTTGGATGCCCACAAGGGACTATTGGAGACGATTTGGATGCCCACAAGGGGCATCCCTACTATTGGAGACAATTTATGGTGTCACGTTTTCAGCGTGTGGCGCACCGTGGTGGGTCGCAGTTGGCCCCTGAGAATACCATGGCCGCCTTTCGCAATGCACTTACTCTGGGCGTCGATGCGATTGAGCTTGATGTACACATGAGCCGTGATGGACACGCCATCGTCTTTCACGACTACACCATTGAGAAACACACCGATGGCGAGGGCAATATCCTCGACCTCGATTTTGCCTATCTGCGTTCACTCAATGCCGCCGCCCACTTCCCCGGTGGCTGGCCGCAGCCCCAGCAGATACCAACTCTGCGCGAAGTGCTCGACCTGGCAAAGAACCGTGTGCAGGTCTATATCGAGGTCAAACCGGGCAAGCGCAACGGTTTCTACGAACGTTATCCTCACATTGCCGAGACCATCGTCAACGAAATACGAGCAGTTGGCATGCTCAATCAGGTGCTCATCATTTCCTTTGATTGGTATGCCTTGACCCAGCTGAAGGAACTAGAACCAAGGCTACAACTGGGTGCCCTCGTTTCCGACGATGTCTGGGCCTATCGTGCCGAAAACGCCCTGCCAACTCTGATCGAGCAGGTGAAAGACCTCAACGTGCAATGGATTAATATGGATAGTAAACTATTCACCGACGACATGCCCCGCGTTGCCCATGAGAACGGCTTTCAACTCGGCGTCTGGACGGTGGACACGCTGGACGAGATGCGCCGCTTCGCCAATCTGCGTGTTGATTCCATCACCACAGACCGCCCCGACCTCTTCGCCTCCTTTAATACGTTGTAGCGTGAGGCGCATTTTCCCCGAAGTAACATGGCGATTGCTCCTTGCGGTCGCCATGCAAAAAGATGATGCTTACTATACCTAACAAAATGTCTTATTATGTGTCTCTTTTCATTCGCAATCCGTTCTATTACATAAGAGCAGTGGCAATAGTCCCATGTAGTTCAGCCTGAAAGAACGAGTGTGTTATAATAGGCCCCATTGAATGGTGGCAAATGTATACCAATCTCA
>JBBPYR010000072.1:0-8161 GCA_038199755.1 Ktedonobacterales bacterium
ATTGGTGGATAGGTTTGGCGTCCGCGCTGTGGTGATACCAGGATTGGTGATACTAGGTGTTGCGCTCTGGCTCTTTACATTTATCGGTCCTAACACACCATTTGGCACAATTCAACTCTGGCTTGGTACGTAAGCAGGCGACCATCCTGGCGATGCAGGATGCCTTCCGTATCAGCTTGGTGCTAACCTTATTAGGAATTGTGGCGGCATTCTTTGTACGCACGAAAAGGGCGATAGCTCCTCCCACGATCACACCGGAGCAACAGTTGCTAAGCCAGCAGGAGCGGGAAGAAGCCGAAGCTGCCCGACAAGAGGCAACTTTAGCGGTATAGCCGCGGAAATGTGGAAACATTTGTTCATTTTTAAATGTATCAAGGGCGATTGGTGTTTCCTGTTTGGGGTGTGATTGGCCAGCGAGGGGTATCCCCGGCAACGGGCGCGATAATGCAGGTGAACGAAATAAACTGGGAATCAACAGGATGCTGTAGGGACCAGCTTTAGCGCGTCCCGTACCTGTTAGCGATTCGCGGGTTACGGGACGCGCTGAAGCTGGTCCCTACGGGCGGGCAGCGCGCTTCGCTGCTGCTTTAATCGCTAGGGTTCCTATGAGATTTGCAAGAAATGCCGGAATACGGTATGATGGTAGCAAATGCGAGAGCAAGACAGTGCTCATCGATACACCCCTATGTTGCGTACGTAGGGGTGCTAGCTATGTGTTTTTGGAGGAAGATGTGACATTACAGGGATTACTCGCACTGTTATCCCAGCGACCAGAATACCGTCGGTTGGTAGAACAACTGCGTAAAGCCGAGGGCATACCAGCTCTAACGGGCATTACGGAAGCCGCACGCCCATTTGTGGTTGCTGCTCTTGCTTCGACACTACAACAACCTATCCTAGTCGTGATTGGCGATGAGACGCAGGCTCAGCAGATGGCGGAGACGCTCAAGACATTTTTGCCTAATGCGCAGGAGGTGTGTTTTCTCCCTGACCGCGATGCCTTGCCCTATGAACGTTTGATGAGCGATGCACAGACGACGCAGCAGCGTATGCAGGCGTTTTTCGCGCTGGTCGAGCATGATCGTGTGCCTGTGGTTGTGTGTTCCGCCCGTGCCTTAACACAGACAATTATTCCACCGCGAGAATTATCCGAGGTACTGTTCACGTTGCAAGTTGGGCAAGAGGTGGACCTGACACTCATGCTGGAACACCTCTATAATCTGGGCTATGAGCCAGTGACGGAAGTCGAGGAGCCAGGGCAATTCAGCCATCGTGGTGGCATCATTGATCTGTTTCCTCCCACATTGCCACGGCCTATTCGTGTTGAGTTCTTTGGTGACGAGGTAGAGTCGCTACGCACGTTTGACCAGGAAACACAGCGTTCTCTGAATCCGATCACGCAGTGTTTGATTGGTCCCGCCCGTGAAGCCCTACCGATCAAGGGGCCAGAAGCAGTAAGACAGTTAGCACAACTCGAAACCTCGCTGCTTCACCACGATGCCGAGGAACGTTGGAAGCGTGACATAGAACAGTTGGGGCAGCAGCACTCTTTTGATGATATTACGTTCTATCTGCCCTACCTGCACCCAACGGCCACCATCCTGGATTATCTGCCGCGTAATGGGTTACTGATCCTCGATAATCCCGCTAATATTCAGACACGCATCAGCGAACTTGATGCACAAGCAGAGGACATCCGTGCGCGCTTTGAAAGCGAGCGTGACAACCCCACGCATTTGCGCGGTGCCTACGTGACATGGAATCAACTAGAGCCGCAGCTGCAGCAACGCCGTCAACTGCAATTCGCCGACATCCTTTCCACGGCGGAAGGTGATTTCGATCTACGGCAGCACGGTGGAACAGAGCACCTGATGCCCAGCTATAGCAGTGCTAACTCCTATGGTGGTCGCCTGCGTGCCTTTGTGCAGGATTGCCGCAAAGCACTGGATAGCCGAGAGCGCGTGGTCATCGTTACCGCCCAGGCGCGACGGTTGACCGAAGTGCTCGGTGACGAAAGCATCTTACACGAGCACACGATTGAGGTGAGCCCTGGCAGCAATATTCAACAGCTACCAGAAGCTGGCACCCTGACGCTGATCCAGGGGCAACTAAGCGAAGGGTGGCAATCATCCTCGCTCGGCTTGTCTGTCTATACTGACACAGAGATTTTCGGCTGGTCGCGCAGGCGCAACGCACAACGACGCAAACCCATCACGCCCGCATCCTTCCTGGCTGAGGTGAACCCAGGCGACTATGTCGTGCATCAGGAGCATGGTATAGGTCGCTTTGAGGGACTTGTCAGGATGAACATGACAGGTGTTGAGCGTGAATACCTACTTATTCATTATGCTGGCACTGATCGGCTCTATATCCCCACAGATCAACTTGACCGCATCACACGCTACATCGGCATGGGCGACTCTGTTCCCGCGCTCAGCAAGTTGGGAACTACGGAGTGGACACGGGCAAAATCGAAGGTAAAAGACGATGTACAGGACATTGCGCATGATCTGCTGCAACTCTATAGCAAACGTGAGGCACTCGAAGGACATGCCTTCCCACCAGATTCAGAGCAGCCTTGGTTACAGGAGCTAGAAGATGCCTTCCCATACGAGGAGACACCCGATCAGGCGCGTGCCATCGAAGAGGTGAAGAGCGATATGGAGCGTCCGCGTCCGATGGATCGCTTGGTGTGTGGAGACGTGGGCTATGGCAAAACAGAGGTCGCACTGCGAGCCGCCTTCAAAGCGGTCCTCGACCAGCGGCAGGTCGCCATCCTGGTACCTACGACGGTACTCGCCCTACAGCATTTTAACAACTTCAAAGAGCGACTCAAGGCCTATCCGGTACGCGTCGAATTGTTGAGCCGTTTCCGCTCAGAAAAGGAGCAGAAGAAGATATTGGAAGACCTAGCCTTTGGCAAGGTGGATATTATCATCGGCACGCACCGTCTGCTGCAAAAAGATGTGGTCTTTTTCAACCTTGGCCTACTGGTTGTTGACGAAGAGCAACGTTTCGGCGTTAGCCATAAAGAGCGGCTGAAACAATTGCGTAGCGAGATCGATGTCCTCACCATGACCGCGACACCGATACCGCGCACGCTCCATATGTCGCTGGTGAACCTGCGCGATATGAGTGTGATCGAGACACCACCACAGGAACGTTTGCCCATTCGCACCACCATTCGTGAGTACGACGAAAACCTGATACGGGAAGCGATTATCCGTGAGATTGATCGTGGTGGGCAGATTTTCTTTGTCCACAATCGCGTACAGGGCATTCAGGTCATCGCCCAAAAACTTCAGCGTCTGCTACCAGAGGCGCGTATCGCCGTGGGTCATGGGCAAATGAATGAAGACCAACTCGAACGTGTGATGGTAGATTTCTCGAACGGCGAATATGATGTGTTAGTCTCAACCACGATCATTGAGAACGGGCTAGATATTCCAAACGCGAATACCATCATTATCAATAACGCGGCCTTTTTTGGCCTTTCACAGTTGTATCAATTGCGAGGCCGTGTCGGTCGTGGCACGCATCAAGCCTATGCGTACTTCTTTTATGGCAAAGAAGCCAGGCTCACTCCTATTCAAGAGAAACGCTTACGCGCTATCTACGAAGCAACTGAGTTAGGTGCAGGCTTCCGCATCGCGATGAAAGACCTGGAGATTCGTGGAGCGGGGAGCTTGCTCGGCGCGGAACAGTCTGGTTTTATGAATACGGTTGGCTTCGATCTGTATTGCAAGTTGCTGGCTGAGTCAGTTCAGGAATTGCAAGGACAGAAAATCGAGGCGGCCACGCAAACGGCCACCGTCGATCTACCATTGGATGCCTACCTACCAGACGACTATATTGGAGACCGCACGTTGAAGGTGAACTTCTATCAACGGCTGGCCAATCTGACACACACGGAGCAGGTCGAGGCCATGACAGCTGAAATGAATGACCGTTTTGGTGCGCCACCACCCTCAGTACAAAACCTGCTCACTCTGATAGGCTTAAAAGTGGAGGCGGCAAAACTCGGCTTTGAATCGGTAGCCATTAAAGATAACGAACTGGTTCTGACGGTGAGGCGCACGATTGTACCCAATCGTATCGCGCTCTATCGGCGTTTCCGCAATGAAGCGCGTGTGCAGCAAGGGGTGATTCGTATTCCGCGCCGTTTGCTTGGTGCGAACTGGATAACAGAGCTACGCCATCTTTTGCCAGCTATCACCGCGACAGCCGCCTAAACCATTGTAGGAACCCGATTTAGCGCGTCCGTTGGTCGCCTGAGTGGTCTACATGGAATAGTTGACAATGCTACTTGCATGGCGTACCATTACAGAGGCTTTATCTGTGGGAATAGCCTTTGCGCCACGAATAATCATCCTTTTGTAGCGAAAGAATTGGCTGCTACGTAGAAATCAAAAGGCCATTCTTACAAGCAAGCGTTGGAGAGAGTGTATTGAAGACAATTGCGATATTTTACCAGGGACGGAAAGATGCTACAGCCCAAGTTGCCGCTCAGCTTGTGCCTATCTTGCAGCAAAAAGGGTACGCGGTACGCAGCATTGACATTCGCGATGAGGAAAATGATTGTGTCGACCCTTCGTTCAAAGGTAGCGAGATGGCAATTGTTCTGGGCGGAGATGGCACCATTATTAATGCCGCCCGCATCTGTTCTTGCGTTGATGTCCCTATTCTGGGAGTCAACTTTGGGCGTGTTGGCTTCTTGACCGAATTGGAGCCGCACGAACTGAACGATCAGCTGCCACATTATCTTAATAGGGACAGCCCAGTGTGGATTGATAGACGCTCCATGCTTCATGCGATCCTTGAACAGGATGGTCAGCAGGAAGAGTTCACCGCGCTAAATGATATTGTCATTGCACGTGGTAAATGGCCACGCATGGTACATATACAGATATGGTTTGATGGCGACTTCTACAATACGACGTACGCAGATGGTCTGATTGTCTCAACAGCAACAGGCTCAACGGCGTATAACATGGCTGTTGGTGGCCCCTTGCTCCATCCGCAGGTGAAGAATAGTGTGCTTACTCCTATCGCGCCACACCTAGCCTTTGATCGCTCACTCATTCTGCCGCCTGAAATCACCATCAAATTGCAAATTTCGACAGGCTCACAACCCGGCGTCTTTTCAGCCGACGGACAAATGAATCGAGAATTGCAAGATAATACGACTGTCACCGTACAAAAAAGCCAGTATGAGGCCATGTTCTTGAGACGTAGGCCACCAACCAATTTTTATAAGATCATTAACGTAAAGCTTAGCACTGAAAGCGCACAACAAGCTACTGAAAGCGTGCCATACATTACTGAAAGCCATCATGCTACTTGAGTTAAACATCAAAGATTTCGCCATCATTGAGAGCCTGCACCTGCGCCTCAATCGTCTTTTTAATGTCTTCACCGGCGAAACAGGTGCAGGCAAATCGATTATCATTGATGCAGTGAACGCACTTCTCGGCGGCAAAATCGGGGCCGATTTTGTGCGCGCAGGCTGTGAGCGTGCTAGCGTGGAAGGCGTCTTCTCTATTGAAGCGTTGCCGCCGATTGAGTCGGAGCCCGACCTCATCCAGCATTCTGCCAACGGTGTTCATAGCAATAATCATGCGGCAGGAACGCTCTTTGAGAGCCTTGAAGCCACCCCTGTGCAACAGACGAACAGGCCCGACGCCAACAGTGCGGACGCTCGTGTTGCCCTCGCCACCCTGCTCAACGAGTATGGCATCGTACCGGAAGATGGGCAACTCATTCTCTCACGCGACATCTCCCGTTCGGGCCGCACGGTAGCCCGCGTCAATGGGCGTGTCGTGACACAGCAAATTCTGCAACAGATCGCCAGTTGGCTCGTCGATATTCACGGGCAGAGCGAACATATGAGCTTGCTGCGACCAGAGCAGCATATCAACTTCCTTGACCGTTACGCCGAAACAGTCACGCAACGTGAACAACTGACGGCCAAAGTCAGCGAATGGCGTAACGCCCGCAAGACGCTACAATCCTTGCAGCAAAATGAGCGTGAGCAAGAGCGACGCGCTGAATTTTTGCGCTTCGAGATTGATGAAATTGATAAGGCGAATCTGCAACCCAATGAGATAGAAGAGCTTGAGGCTGAACGTAAAGTATTGAGCAATGCCGAACGATTGCGCGAACTTTGCACCATTATCTATACAGCCATTAAAGGTGCTGACCTGGGTGATAGCGATGAGTTCAAGCCAGCTCTGGATCAACTTCGCGTCGCACAGCGCAGCATGAGTGAACTGACACGCCTGGATAGCAGCCTCGAAGAACATGCCGATGCGCTCTCCGAAGCCATCTATCAGCTTGAGGATGTAGCCGCCAACATCAGTAGCTACGAAACCGATATCGAGGATAATCCACACCGCCTCGCCGATATTGAAGAACGCCTGGATCAGATCACAAAATTACGTCGCAAATATGGTCATACCATTGCCGATATTTTAGCGCACGCCACTAAATCACAGGCTGAATTAGATACTATCATCCATCGTGACGAACTGGTCGCGCAATTGCAGCAGCAGGATGGACAATTTCGCCGCGAGATTGGCGTGCTGGCCGAGCAACTCTCCGCTGTACGCAAAGAGGCCGCACTGCGGCTGGCGACGGCGATGGAAGAACAACTCAACGACCTCAATATGCGTCGTGCCCGTTTCCAAGTCGAGATCAAACAAATTGCCGATGAGAACGGAGTGCCCGCGCATGTCGACGACCAGCCAGAGCGCACTTACGCTTGCGACGCCACCGGCATTGATCGCGTCGAGTTCCTGATCGCTCCCAACCCTGGTGAGCCATTCAAGCCGCTCACTAAAATCGCTTCTGGCGGTGAAACATCGCGCCTCATGCTGGCCCTCAAAACCATTCTCGCGGGGGCGGATGCGACGCCAACCTTAATCTTTGACGAGATAGACGCGGGCATTAGCGGACGCAGCGGGCAAGTGGTCGGGGAGAAGTTGTGGCAATTGACGCGCAACCATCAAATCATTTGTGTAACACATTTACCACAGATCGCCGCCTTCGCTGATACTCACTATAATGTCAATAAACAGGTCTTCGATAATCGCACGCTTACCCTTGTGAATGAACTGCGACCAGAGCAACGTGTGCGTGAAATCGCCCACATCATGGGTGGCAACGTCACCGAATTCTCACAGAAGAGTGCCGAAGAATTACTGTCACGCTCCTATCTGTGGAAAGAAAACTGGACGCATCACAGCAATGCCAGTAGCGCGAATTAGTAGGGGCGAGATTTATCGCGCCCTATAGCCCTAGAAGGAACTCATCATGCCCACAGTTGCCATTATTGGTGCGGGAAGTAGCGGACTCGCAGCGGCCCATGTCTTCCGCGCTGCTGGTCACAGCGTCACGATCTTTGAGAAAAGTCGCGGCGTGGGTGGTCGTGCGGCGACCCGCCAGCGTGAAGGCTTTATCTATGATCACGGGGCACAATACATCAAAGATGCCAATAGCGCGGGTGCCATCAGCCACGCGTTGATTACTGAGCGTTTTCGTACAACGGACCTGCTTGATATTGGTAAGCCTGTCTGGACCTTTGATCACGCTGGACATATTCAGGAAGGTGATCCGCAGCAGAACGCGGAGCCGAAGTGGTCCTATCGTAACGGCATGACATCGCTGGCAAAACGCATGGCGGAAGGGCTCACGATTCACTTTAACACTTGTGTTGGACTGCTGCAACAAACGCATCAAGGCTGGGTCTTATTCGATAGCGACGGTCTCGCACTTGGCGAATTTGCCCAACTGCTCATCACCATTCCCATCCCACAGGCACTGACACTTGTTGAGCACAGTCTGTTTGTAGACAACATCCAAGGGAGTATCCAGCAGGTATTAGGGGCAGCACGCTATAATCCGCTGCTTTCGGTCATGCTCGGCTATCGTCCGACACCGCGCAAACGTCCCTACTATGCCCTTGTCAACAACGACAAAGCACACCCCATCTCCTGGCTTGCCTGGGAACACGAGAAGACACCTGAACGGACACCGCAAGGAACAGGGCTATTGATCGCGCAGATGGCACCACAATATAGCAAGGATCACTGGAAGCTGCCCGACGAGCAAGCCGTTGTGCGTGATGTCGCGTCACTTGTCGCCGCGTTGCTTGAAGAAGCAC
>JBBPYR010000073.1:0-12178 GCA_038199755.1 Ktedonobacterales bacterium
ACATGCGGGTTGCCATGGCTGCACTTGCCACTCTCTGCCCTCCTTTGTGCCTTGCTTATCATAAGTGGTTGCACACTAGCTGGACAAGGACCCCCCACACCCACAACAACGCCGACGAGCACCAGCAGCATTGCGCCAACTGCGACGCCAGTGGTGCCAACACCAACTGCGTTGACGGATGCCGCGCTGGCAAATGCGCTTGTACATACGATGACACTCGACGAAAAGTTAGGGCAGATGGTGATTGTCGAGTTTTATGGCTCAACAGTGAATAGCGATCTAACGCAGATGATTCAGAGCAAGCAGATTAGCGGCGTGCTTATCGAAAATAAAAATGGCAATGCACAGACGCGTAAGCAGTTGGTGACGCTCAATCAGGGGATGCAAAGCCAGGCTCATCTTCCCCTGTTTATCAGTACTGATTTCGAGGGGGGCGTTGTCAATGAGTTGCGGCAGATCACAGGTGAGCGTCCATCGGATGCTTCGATTGGCGCCACGGGTAATCCACAGGTAGCGTATAACGCGGGTCACAGCGCAGCGGCAGACCTGACATCGTTGGGACTCAATGTGAATTTCATGCCGATTGTTGATGTGCTGACCAATCCTCATAATCCTGGCCTGCCAATGCGTACGTTTGGTGCCGACCCGACGCTTGTGACGAAGATGGGGCGCGCCTATCTGAAAGGCTTGAGCGATGGCGGCGTTGTGGGCTGCCTCAAGCATTTTCCCGGTCTGGGCAGTGCTAATCTGGATCCGCACCTTGCACTACCCACGATGAATCGCAGCCTTGCCACGCTCAACGCGGTTGATCTGGTGCCCTATCGTACGATGATACAAGAGGGCATTGTGCCAATGGTGATGGTGACACACATCCTCAATCCACAACTGGATGCGAAATTGCCTACCTCGCTCTCTCCTAATGTCGTGACCAAGCTTTTGCGCGACTCGCTCAATTTCCAGGGGGTTATTATCAGCGATACCTTGTGGATGGGTGGCATTAGCAATACGTATACGCTTGCCCAGGCTGCTGTACTCGCAGTCAAGGCAGGCACCGATCTGCTGCTCGGTCCCCGGAGCTTGGCGGAGACACAGGCAATGCTATATGGGCTGCGCCAAGCGGTGATGAGCGGGCAGATTACGCAAGCTCAGATCGATGCGTCGGTGGCGCGTATTCTGGCCCTCAAGCTAAAATATAAGATTTTGTCACGTGACCAAGCGATAGGGTTGGTGCGCGGCTCACAGACAAGCGAGCAGCGAGGGGTGTAAGTTTATTGCTTCCATACTCGAGCGTTAGCAATGGAGGCATCGAAGGCGGCGGTGTTGCCGAAGGCGCAGACGCCGATTTGTCCCTGCGTATAAGTGCTGTCGGTCGCGCTATCAACATACTGATGGTTGACGTAGAGGCCAATGGTGTTGCCGTTGGCAACCACGGCTGCCACGTTTGCTACGCCCAAGCCCTTGTTGATGGAGTTGTTACTACCACTTTTGAGAATGGTGTAGGGCGTTTTTGTGTTCTGGAAGTTGACAGTGTCGATGGCATAATCGCCCTTTTGCCCGATAAGGATTCGTGTAGGGGTCATAACCCTGTTGCGGTGGGCCGTACTGGTTATAGTTTGTGGCAGGTGCATTATAGGGTGGTAGCGGCGTGGGTGGAGGAGCCCCATAAGGCGTTGCGGCTGGCGACTGTGGGCCTGTGTACTGATAAGGGGTTTGTGCATATTGGGTCGGCGTGCCACAGCGAGGACAGATGGTTGTGCCTGCTTGAAGCTGTAAGCCACAGATTGTACAAGTCATGTGCTTTCTCCCCCACGCTTTGTCTTTGTCGAGTGGAGTATAGCATAGTTACATCGAGAAGAAAAGAGGGCACAGCATGTCGACATGCTGTGCCCTCTTTTCTTCTCGATGGTATTACCAGCCCATGATGGTATGGATGTAGTTTTGTGTCTCGGCGGGGAGACAATACATCCAGGAAGCACCACAGCCATAGGTGGCGCGGTTGACGGTTCCGGGGCCAGCATTGTAGGCGGCCAGTGCCTTGGCGTAGCTACCATACTGCCATGTGTAGGATGCCATTAAGCGGGCGGCGGCGTGAAGCGATTGATAGGGATTGTAGGGGTTGATGCCGAGGCCAGCGGCTGTGCCGGGCATAAATTGCGCGATACCAATCGCACCAGCGTAGGAGACAACATACGGCTGAAAACCGCTTTCTTGGTTGATCTGGCGCACAAACAGGTCAGCCGAAATACCAGCGTTAGCAGCTTCCTGACGTGCGACACCAACATAGCCATTCTGGAAGACGACCGTTGTACCACCACTCGAAACAGGGGCAGCAGTGCGGGGAATACAGAGGCGCTCACCTGCGTAAATAATGTTGACATTATAAATATGATTGTAGCTGGCGAGACGCGAAACACTACTTTGGTTGCGAGACGCGATTGCGCCCAGCGTGTCCCCCCACCTAACATAATAGGTGTGATCCGAGGCGCGGCACGGGCCAGCGGCGAACGTGCTCAAGCCTAGCACTGAGCCACCAACGACACCCGTGGCAACCAGCGCAAGTACGATCAACAGCACGGCATGACGCGTGACATAGCGGAAAATGGGGGATGCTGGATGTCCTGCTTTTGTTCCCTGGGGGTGGGTAAACATCATAGAAACGAATCCTTTCCTAGTACTACACTAACGGCTTTTGCTCTCATGTAACCTTAGCAATGAAGCTATTAGAGAAACCGTCGTATATCTGCATATTTGGATAAAACAGGACTTTTGTATTAGGACGTTTGCTATGAGGTGTGATACCATACTAAAGAAAGAGTCATAGAGAAATGCAGTATTGTCCTTAAGCCGGAGGAATGTAATTTGACGCGCTTACTACCCCAATTTGCTGAACTGACCCTAGCCCCTGACGCTCCCGTTGATTTTCATATGCATACCACCTATAGCGATGGCCGCTGGCCTGCCCAACAACTGGTTGACTACCTCGTGCATGAGGGGTTTCAACTGGTGTCCGTGACCGATCATGATCGTGTGGATAAAGTCGCAGAGATACAACATATGGCAGCCGCACAGCAGCTGCCAGTTTTGTCTGGTGTAGAGCTAACAACACGTTGGCGCGAGCACATGGCCCACATGCTCTGCTATGGTTTTGACCCGGAGCAAAACGAACTTGGGCCACTAACGGAAAATGTGGTGCGCCTCCAATTAGAGAACACACACGAAGTGTATGCGGAATTGCAACGAAGAGGATATACCTTTCCACGACAAGCCGAAATTTTAGCGGAGAATGGCGGCAAGCTCAATCGTCCCATCGATAATGCTATCTTGTTGCATCGGCATGGACATGTGCCAGATATGCACACGGCCATGCAGACCATTACTGAAGCGGGTTTTCGTTCAATCAAAGTAGATATGGCCGAGGCGGTCGAGGCCGCACACCGCAGCGGGGCGGTTTGTCTGATCGCGCATGGTGGGCGGCGCGAACGCAACTTCACCTATTATGACACGACAATGCTCGACCAGTTACGCGCCGAGATACCCATTGATGGGCTTGAAGTGTATCATCCCTATCACGACAAGGAAACCGTTCAGACCTACCTGGACTATGTCCATAAGCATAATCTTTTATATAGCACAGGCTCTGACTCACACGCCACGACTCAACGCATGCCCACAAAGCATAAAGCAGAGGTGAGCCAAAAGCTATTGGAGCGCATGGGAGTTTCAATACGCTAAGCCACCAACAAGACGCCCTTTTCACCAGCGAAAAGGGCGTCTTGTTGGTGGCCTAATTTACTGTAGGTACAAGTCGCTCGTCACAAGACCACCGTTATTGATGGTCTTCTTGACAACACCACCTGGATTGACAAAATCGCTGACGGGACGCCCCTGCTCTGCAAGTAACAGGCTGTCGTGCCAGATGGGGGCGGCACCATCAACGCCAGTGATATTGACCATTGGCGAGTTGTCATTGTTGCCCGCCCAGACGCCCATCACATAATCGCTAGTGTAACCCACCGTCCAGTTGTCGCGGAAGTCAGTCGAAGTTCCCGTCTTGACAGCAGCCGGACGAATGGTGCCGGGGTTGCCCTGGTAGCAATCCGTCATGGTATTGCTGTACAGGTAGAGGGAACTGCATTTGCCGAACTCATAGGTACGCGAGGCATTATCGCTGAGCACATTTGTCACCATGAAGGCGACTTGCTTGCTTAACACGCGCTTGCCAATGGGCTGGAAATGGAAGATCACGCGCCCACTGGTCGCATTGAGAACCGTATCAATGGCATGGTAGGGAACATGCAAGCCCGCGTTAGCAAAACCACCATACGCAGAGGTTTCGTCGAGTAGGTGAACACCTAGACTACCAAGCACCATGGTATAGTTCGGCACGCCCTGGTAATCCCCTAAGCCCATATTGACGGCAGTATGAAGGGCTGCGTCCACCCCTGTCTGCATAAGCAGCTTAACCGCAGGAATATTGAACGAGTTTTGTAGGGCGTAACGGTAGGTAATCAAGCCGTGATAGCGCAAATCGTAGTTTGATGGTCGATAAGCTGGCAGACCACAACACATCTGTACGGTTAAGGGGCCATCGTAGACCGCCGCGCCGGGGCTAACGCCTTGGCCAAAGGCGGTGGCATAAATGAATGGCTTATAGGATGACCCAGGCTGACGGTAGCCTTGAGTTGCAACATCAAAGTCGCCTGTCTGGGGATCATTGGGATTGAGGTTACCCAGTAGCACACGAATGTCGCCATTGTGATAGTCGATCAGTACCTCTGCCGCATTCGACATATGGTGAGATGCAGCCAGAGCCGAGATGTGCTGCTGTGCAATCTGAAGCACCTTGTTTTGTAGGGGCAAATCTAACGTGGTGGATACGACCAGACCCGCACGCGAGAGATCACGTATTTTAACGTGCAAGTCTTTTGCCAGTTCGGTCATGGCATAGGCGGCAAAGTGAGGTGCTAAGCGATTATTAATGGTACCACGATGCAGGAAGTGGGGCGATTGCACCTCTACGAGGGCCGCGGCCTCCTGAGTATAGTTGATGTAGCCCTGTATGCGCATCTGATGCAAAACATCTTTGACACGGGCAAGGGCAGCCTGGGGATGTAAGAAGGGATCACGTGCGATAGGCGAACTGGGAATGCCCGCGAGCATCGCCGACTGGGCGATATCGAGTTGTGATGCCGCCGTCGCATGAGGACTATCTTTCAGGTTAAAGTAGAGGAAGGCGGCGGCGTCAGCACCATAGGCCTGCTCACCATAATACGTGGTATTGAGATACATGGTGAGAATTTGCTCTTTTGTATATTGGCGTGTCAATGAGGGTGCCAGAATAATCTCTTGCAGTTTACGAATAGCGGTATCTTGATTGCCCACAATCGCGTTTTTGATAAGCTGCTGCGTAATGGTGCTACCGCCGGAAACAATGTGTCCGCGTGTCATATCGGAGAGGGTTGCACGTACAATACCCGTAATATCATAGCCGGGGTTCGTGTAAAAGTATTGGTCTTCAATAGCTATCTCAGCATGGGCCAAGTGCGGCGAAATTTTATTGAGTGGGACACTGGTTTGCAGGCCCTGATCTATCATCTGATAAATCAAGGTGCCGTGTGAGTCATAGGCTTTCAAGCTGTCCTGAGGTAAGACATCTTGTAGCGTCGTCACTTCTTGGCTATAACGTTGCTGCGTCGCTTGCACGGCTGCCGACAAGGTGACAAGCACGCTTGCCGCAACCACCACGAAGATGAGCGCACCAATCGCCATCGGTAGCATGGCCCATTGTGTGGTTAAGCGCTCAATGGCCGCAAAGCGCATATTGCTTTGGCGCAAATTTTTTCTTTTAAGATGCCGACGGGTACGCCAACCTGTTTGCTGCGTCTTGCGATGTGGTACGGAATAGTATACTCCTCGCGTGGGATGTGCAGGCATATCAGATAAACGCTGAGCTGCGGCAGCACGGCTATGGGTCGGTAGCTTTGCGGACATGCTCGCAGCATTCGTTGTCGCTTTCAATTCTGTGCTTGCTTGCTGGTTGTTCTGCAATTCCGTGGCTGATGTTTCTACTAGCGAAGTATGTTTCTTTGGACGTTGCCCGATCTGCATTGCCCCCTCTTTTCTACACAACAGGGTACATATAGCGCACCATCTACCCTACCCTTATTATCATTTCTGCTCAAAGAATGCTTTCTATATAATTAGAATGAGATGTACCCATAATTTTGTTAGCAAGATTATTTTTACTCATCAATTAGTGAAGAAAAAGCCTATATTAAGAAAGTACGTCCCTCTCTGCTAAGAGATTACACACAGCGCGTTCCCTAGGAAATCCTTCCGTATTTAGTAACGTCTTGAGCAAGTTGAAGGTAACGTGTAAGCGGAACCATAAAGCAAAGCTATACACAAAAAGCCATATTGGTATATATGTATAAATGGTGGAATGTAAGATAGAAGAGGGGAATGTATTACCTGATTGTGGGCGGTTTAACGTCAAGAAGATAATCAATGTGTTACATAAAAGAGATCATCAACGGTTTGTCTTGCTACTAGGACTAGGAGAACATACGACATGTCAACAATTACGACATTCAAAAAGAGCATCACCGAGAATTTGCCAGCGCAACAAATGGAGTGGCGTTGGTATCATGGAGTTGCTTTTTATGTCCTCGCGCAGCTTATCACTTTTGGACTGGCTGGTTTGACCAGTGTCGTGAGTGGCAATACTGGGAAAGACTTACGTGAGAACTTGTTCGGCAATGTACCCTATTTCAGATCACTGAAACAATCGGTTGTGACACCGCCTTCGTGGGTTTTCGGGCCTGCGTGGACAATCAATAACATCTCGGTCATCTGGGGAACATTGCGGGTATTGAATATGCCCAAAAACGCCGAGGGACGTAATAGCTATCTGGCTTTACAGGCGGCCTCGTGGCTCAACTTTGTGGTGTTTAACGCGGCATACTTCAGTCTGCGCTCACCTATCAATGCGTTTTTCTTGACACTGAGCATGTTTGTGTTGACGATTGCCAGTGGCTTTGTGGCTCTCTTCAAGCTAAAAGATACGAAGGTTGCGCTCTCGCTAGCCACGTTGTTTGCCTGGCTGTTGGTGGCTCTCACGGCAGCTTCGTTCCAGGCGGCCTGGAACCACGATGATTTATATAATGTTGGCCCCTTTACAGATGCGGACCCGCGCCTCTTGAAAGAGGCAAAATAAAACGGTAGAAGGGCATGAGCAGAGCCAGTTCGTACGAGCTGGCTCTGCTCATGCCCTTCTACCGTTTTATGACCTTAGGCTGTTTTTATGGTGGAGACTGCTTCCAGTCCGAGGTCTTTGATGGCTTGTTCGCGCAGGCGATATTTTTGCACTTTGCCGGTCGCGGTCATGGGGTAAGCGGCAACGAATTGGAAATAGCGCGGTATCTTCTGATGGCTAATATGGCCTTGACAGAAGGCGCGGAGCTCCTCTTCGCTCACCTGTTGTCCTTCTTGCGGGCGCACGATGGCGAGGAGTTCTTCGCCGAAGAAGGGGTCGGGCACACCGATTACCTGTACATCGGCGACTTTGGGATAGCGAATCAAGAATTCTTCGATTTCACGTGGAAAGATATTTTCGCCACCACGAATCACCATTTCTTTGAGACGCCCTACGATGTTGATATAGCCATGGGGGTCCATGGTTGCCAAGTCGCCAGTATGCAGCCAACCTTCTTTATCGATGGTCTCCGCGGTCTTTTCAGGCATGTTGTAGTATCCCTGCATGACGAGGAAGCCACGGCAGCAAAGTTCGCCGCGCTCTCCGCTGGGAACAGTCTCACCTGTGGCGGGATTGATGATCTTGACATCAATGGCCGGAATGGGAATGCCGACGGTGGCGGATTTCAAGGCAAAGCTATCGTCAGGTAAGGTCATGGTGATAGCAGCACTGGCCTCAGTTTGACCAAAGATGATGCCGATATCGGCTCCGATACGTTCTTTGGCCTGCTCCATCAGATGCACTGGTACAGCAGCGGCTCCACAAATGACGATGCGGAGCGAGGAAAGATCGTATTTTTCAAAATCGGGATGGTGCAGCATTGCCATTAGCATGGTTGGAACAGCACCAATCAAGGTGCAGCGTTCACTACTGATGACCTGCATAACTTTCACGGGATCAAACGCCAGGATTGGATGAAGGGTCGCACCGATATAGAGCGCGCCAAGCACAGCGAGGCCACAGGAGCCGACATGGAAGAAGGGCAAGACGACGCAGTTACGATCATCGGGTCGTGTGCCGCCCTGATGGACAATGCTTGCGGCGTTATTCAATAATCCGTAGTGGCTCAAAACGGCACCTTTGGGGAAGCCTGTTGTGCCAGAGGTGTACTGCACCATGACGGGGTCGGATGGCTGCACGGAGGCTTGCCGCTCGTGTAGTGTCTCCTGACTGATGCTATCGCCAGCCGAAAGTGTTTCGCTGAAGAGTGCGGGTCGCCAGCCACCCGCTGCGGTGTCAACGGTGCCAGAGGGCAATGGCCCGATCAAGCTGACATAGCGCAACTTGGGGAGGCGTTCGCTGCTTACCTCACCGAAGTGTGTGCCAGGCGTTACCAGCGAGCGCACCGTTTGCACGCAATCATGCTCGCGCACACGTGCCATGAAGAAGAGGGCAATGACGTCACCCTGGTGCAAGACATATTCCAGTTCGGCGGCACGGTAGAGCGGATTGATGGTCACTAAGACCAGCCCTGCCTTAGCCGTGGCCATTTGCAGGAGTAGCCATTCGGGGAGGTTCGCAGCCCATACAGCTATGTGGTCACCTTTGTGCAAGCCTAGTGCGAGCAGGCCACGCGCCAAGGCGTCGGCGTGATCGCGGTAATCGCGGTATGTCCAGCGAATATCGAGTAGACCGCCAAATTCTGGATAGCCGGAATAGACAACCGCTTCTTTGGTTGGGATTTCGCTAGCACGTTGATCGAGAAGATCGCCAATCGTCACATTAAGGAGTTGGCTGCCAGCAGTCGGTGAGGAATCGGCCTGCCAGTAAGACAGACCATCGTTGGTCATGCCCATAGGATCCTCCTGTTATAGATAAAGGATGCAACTTTCACAACTCGATAATACCATATGCTCAGCAAGAATACTATCTTGCTGATGTGGTATAGTAGTGGCAAACAACGATGTAGGGGCGGCATGAGAGAGATTAACAAATTAGCCATGAAATTCATGGCTAATTTGTTAATGACGATTTTGACGCCCGTTTTGCTAAGGAGCAGCAGAAGCGTGTTTGACAAAAGTAAAATTGGTCAAAGCTTTTCCCCTTTCACTATTGAAGTGGCACGTAACAAGATACACGAGCTGACGACTGCGATTGGTGATGATAATCCTGTGTATCATAGCCGTGAGGGCGCAGAGGCGGCAGGCCTTCAAGATGTGCCTATTTCGCCAACGACTCCCACCCTGTTTAGCTTCTGGGGTAATACACAGGGAGGACGAAACCTCGCTAGTCTGGGTATCAACGTGATGCGTATTTTGCATGGAGAAGAGGAGTATGAATACCTGGCCCCCATCTATCCACAAGATGTGCTGACAGGGGTTTCGACGGTGCTTGATGGCAAGAGTCGCCAGGGAAGGGATGGCTCTACGATGGACATTATCACGATGGAGACTCGTTACACCAATCAGCACAATCAGCCCGTGTTGAACACACGCACAATGGTTGTCGTGCGCGAATAAGTCGAATAAGAGGGAGTTATCTACATGACCACGCAGGCTACAAAAAAACTCTACTATGAAGATGTTCAGGTTAGTGATGAAATTCCTCATTTGATCAAGGCACCAGTAACGCACTTGCAATTGGTGCGCTACGCTGGTGCCTCGGGCGATTTCAACCCACTGCACACTGATGCGAAGATCGGCGAGATGATCGGCACAGGTGGCATCATCGCACATGGCATGCTCATCATGGGCTTTGTTGGGCAGATGCTCAGCGATTATGTGGGCCCTTTAGCTCTACGCAAGTTTGGCGTGCGCTTCAGGGGTATGACGCGCCTGGATGATGTGATTACCTGTACGGGAACGATCACCGAGAAGTACGAGGCCGACGGTGAGGCACGGATTGCGGGCAAGGTGCAGGCCGCAGATCAAAATGGTGATGTGAAGGTGAGCGGAACCTTTGTCGCCGCGCTACCAAAACGACAATAAGGAGATTCTTTTTCATGGGTATGCTTGATGGCAAAGTTGCTATTTTGACTGGCTCGGGTCGCGGTATTGGAGCCGCCGCTGCCAAACTCTTCGCATCTGAAGGGGCCTCTGTGGTGGTGAGTGATCTGGATGCGGCACCTGCTGAGGAGACTGCTGCCGCGATTAGAAATGCGGGTGGCAAGGCGGTTGTGGTCGCTGGCGATGTGACCGACGCGGCATTTCCGAAGCAAATTATTCAGGGGACGCTCGATAGCTTTGGCGCGATAGATATTATTGTGAATAACGCAGGCTATACATGGGACGCAGTGATCCAGAATATGACCGACAAGCAGTGGCAGGCTATTTTGGATGTGCATGTGACGGCTCCGTTCCGCATTCTGCGCGAGGCATCGCAGTATATTCGTGATGCCGCGAAGAAAGAGCAGGCCGCGCACGGCAGTGCGAATCCGCGCAAGATTGTCAATGTCTCGTCGGTATCCGGGGTGTATGGCAATGCGGGACAAGCCAACTATTCCACGGCGAAAGCGGGCATTACGGGATTGACGAAGACGCTGGCAAAAGAATGGGGCCGTTATAATGTACAGGTTAACTGTGTGTGTTATGGCTTCATTGATACACGCCTGACCGCGGCAAAAGAGAGTGCCGAGAAGATACAGCGCGCTGGCGAAGATATCGCGCTCGGCGTGCCCGAACAGATGCGCCAGATTGGAGCGATGATGATTCCGCTGGGACGCCCCGGCACGCCCGAAGAGGCAGCCGGGCCGATGCTCTTTCTAGCCTCACCGCTCTCGAATTATGTCTCTGGCCACGTGCTAGAGATTACAGGTGGGCGCGTAGGCTAAAAGAAAAAACACAAAACAAACAAGGCCACGCTGCGAGCTCGCAGTGTGGCCTTGTTTGTCATGTGTTGTATATCAGGCATTGAAGACAATAGTGCGTTTTTCGTCCACTGATTGATAGGCCCCAAGAATAACTTTGAGCACGTTGATACCATCCACCTGGGTTTGGATAGGAGTGCGCTTTTCGGTGAGACACGAAACAAAATCCGCTGTCTCAGCATGGAAGGTGTTGATGCTGGGAAATTCGGCGGCGACGGTCTCCGCGCCACGGATGCGATAGTATAAGGTATTGCCAGCGCACCAGATTTGGCCGCGTTCGCCCACCAGCGAGAACTTGTTCATATTCGCGGGCGGCTCATAGGCCCAGCTGGTCACGATGTGGCCAACGGCACCATTGGCAAAGCGCACCAACACCTGGGCTGAGTCTTCGCCGTCCAGTGTGTGAATACGGTGGCGACTAATCATGGCAGTGACCTCAGTGGGCACGCTCTCCGCTAGGTAGAGGAGCATGTAGGATGGGTGATAGCCAGTATCGATCAATTCGCCGCCACCCATGGTCTCGCGACTACTACGCCAGCTGGCACCGCTCATATTCCAGGGGTGATAGAAGGCGTCCGAGGTTTGTAATTCATAGACCTGCCCGATCAGTCCTTCCCTGAGCAATTGATGTGCTTGCTGGATGGCGGGTAGAAAGAGCTGGTTGTGGGCGCACATCAGCGTCACGCCAGAGGTAGCGATGGCCTCACTGATAGCCTCGGCTTCGGCGAGCGTTAGACAGAGCGGCTTTTCGCAGAGAATGTGCTTTCCAGCGGTGGCGGCGGCAACAATGGCGTCTTTGTGCAGGTGATGTGGCAAACAAATGTCTACCGCGTCCACATCGGCCTCGCTAATGAGGGTATGGTAGTCGTTATAGATGGCTGGCCTTGTGCCCCCACTGCCACTACTGCCCCCATGCTCGACACGCTCGGCCATGTTTTGTGCGTTCTGCTCTACAACATCACTGATTGCCGTGATGCGTGCAGCATCGCCCACTCGTAGATAGCCTTCGGCGTGAAAGGCCGCGATCTCGCCACAGCCGATCATTCCGATTTTGATAGTCATAACTATTTTTCTCTTTCTGTATAAGATGAAATGTTCTGGCTTTAAGCTATGTCATA
>JBBPYR010000074.1:0-26816 GCA_038199755.1 Ktedonobacterales bacterium
CGCGACATTGCTGCTCTTTTGTTGTGGGCTTTCTACACCCAAATATAATGCGTAGGTATTACTTGACATAATGGTATTACCGAAGTAATATATTATTACGAAATCAATAGTCATTCTAAAATTAGAGGTATTACTATGCAAGATTTTGAAACTACGCTCACAGAAAAAGGACAGGTAACTATTCCGATAGAGATTCGGCGTATCATCGGTTTACAGCCAAAAGACAAAGTTCGCTTTGAAGTAGATGGTGATACAGTAAAGATTATGCGTGCAACATCAAAACTTCTAGCAGGCTTTGGAGCAGTTCAGCCACATCCAACGTTAGAAAATGATGCTAAAATAAGAGAAGAATTTGAGAAAGGGGTTGCCGAAGAAGTCATCTCTGAGGCATAGGAAAAATAATGCCTGCATCTTTCCTTGACACGAATATCCTACTACGCTACTTTACACGAGATAATGATGCTAAAGCTCAAAAAGCGTTACAGCTTCTCACAAAAGTTGAACAAGGAGAAGAGAGAATTATTACCTCTTCTCTCGTTATTTTTGAGACCATCTTTACCTTACAGAGTTTTTATAAAGTACCAAGAGCAAATATCAAGGATTTACTGCTTCCCATCATCTCCTTACGAGGACTCCACCTACCCGAAAAGCAGATTTACTACCGAGCTTTTGATCTCTACGTTACGAAAAATATTTCATTCGCGGATGCGTACAATGCTGCTTATATGCTTTCAGAAGAAGTGCTTACCATTTATAGTTGGGACACTGATTTCGATAAGATTGAGGGCATTGTTCGCTTGGAACCAATAAGATAACGACGAGGAGAACAAAGACATGACCACAACATCACATGTTGCGCTGATACCCAAAAAGGTGCTATTTGGCAACCCGGTCAAGACCAGCCCACGCATCTCGCCGGATGGCAAGCGCATGGCCTATATCGCACCCGTTAACGATGTATTGAATGTCTGGGTGGGCGATATGGGCAGCGAGGCCGAGCACAACTATCAGCCAGTCACACAAGACACTGAGCGCGGCGTGCGTTTCTATTTCTGGGCGGCTGACAACACACATATCCTATACATTCAGGACGTGGGCGGCAACGAAAACTTTCGCCTGTATGCCACCAACATTGAGACCAGAGAGACACGCGACCTGACACCATTCGACAACGTGCAGGTCCATATCATTAACCGAGACAAGCGATTCCCCAACGAACTCATTCTCGGCATCAACAAAGAAAATCCACAGGTGCATGATGTCTACCACCTGGACTTGGCAAGCGGTGAGTTACAGCTGGTCGCCAAAAACCCTGGCAACATCGCAGGCTGGCTGACAGACCCACAGTTCAAGGTGCGCGGTGCGCTGGCAGCTCAACCCGATGGCGGCATGCAACTGCTCGTGCGTGCCACCGAGCAAAGCGAGTGGCAAACCTTGGTCAAATGGAGTCCTGATGAAGCACTCAACAGCGGGCCACTCGGTTTTACGCTTGACGGGCAATCCATGTACCTGGAAGATGCGCGCAATGTGAACGCGGGTCGCCTCGTGAAGCTGCATATCGCGACAGGCGAGCTGAGCGTGATCGCCGAAGATGCACACTACGATGTTGGCAATGTGCTGATCAATCAAGATACCTATGAAGTGCAAGCCGTGGCCTTCAACCGTGATCGCACGGAGTGGACTGCGCTAGATGAGGCGATCAAGCTCGATTTCGACCGCATCAAAGATATTCACCAGGGCGATTTCTCGATTATCAGCCGCGACGACGCCGATGCCACCTGGTTGGTTGCCTTCACGATCGATAACGGGCCCGTACCCTTCTACGCCTATAACAGAAAGAGCCAGAGTGCCGTTTTTCTGTTCGATAACCAGCCCGAACTTAGCAACTATACACTGGCACAAACGGAGCCGATTTCCTTTACCGCCAGAGATGGCCTAGTAATACACGGCTATCTTACCTTGCCTGTTGATATGGAAGCAAAAAATCTCTCGCTCGTGCTTGATGTACACGGCGGCCCCTGGGCACGCGATAGCTGGGGCTATAATCCTGAAGCGCAGTGGTTTGCTAACCGTGGCTATGCCTGCTTGCAGGTCAATTATCGCGGCTCAACTGGCTATGGGAAAGATTTCCTCAACGCGGGCAACAAACAGTGGGGCCACAAAATGCACGAGGATCTGGTGGATGCCGTCAACTGGGCCATTGCAAGAGGCATTGCCAACCCCAAGCAAGTGGCCATTTATGGCGGCTCCTACGGTGGGTATGCCGCCCTCGTTGGTGCTACCTTTACGCCTGACCTGTTCTGCTGCGCGGTAGACATCGTGGGCCCCAGCAACTTGATTACGCTGATCAAGACCATCCCACCCTATTGGTCCACCATGATTGCGCAGTTCCACACCCGTGTCGGCAATCCTGACACCGAAGAGGAGTTTTTGAAATCCTGTTCACCATTATTCAAGGTCGATCAGATCAAGATTCCCATGCTTATCGCGCAGGGCGCAAACGACCCGCGTGTCAAGCAAGCTGAATCGGAGCAGATCGTCGCAGCAATGGAGAGTAAGGGTATCAGCTACGAATACATGCTCTTCCCCGATGAAGGGCACGGCTTCGCCAAACCAGAAAACCGCATCAAATTCTATACTGCCGCCGAGAAGTTTCTTGCTAGCCATCTCGGTGGACGTTACGAGGAAGAATAGAAAACATGGAACCCGATGACATCGCCATTTTCGCGGGTAGCGGCAGCCGCCGTTTGACCGCACGCATCTGTGACTATCTCAAGGTAGAGCAAGGAAAAAATGAAACGCTCCACTTCTCTGATGGCAACACCTTCGTACGCATTCTAGAGAATGTGCGCGGGCGGCACGTGTACATTGTGCAGCAGACCGTGTTTCCCGCCAACGATAATTTTATGGAATTGCTCTTCTGGATAGACGCCTTTAAGCGAGCAGGAACCGAGTCAGTGACCGCGGTTATCCCCTACTTTAGCTATGCGAAAGGTGATAAAAAGGATGAACCGCGTGTCTCCATTCGTGCCCGTGTCTGTGCCGATGCCATCGAGGTTGCGGGAGCTGACCGCGTGGTGACCATGGACCTGCATGCTCCCCAGATTCAAGGCTTTTTTCATACGCCCGTGGATAATCTTTACGCATTACCTATTCTGACGGGGTGCATCGAGCAGTTACAATTAGCGGAGTGTGTGGTTGTTTCGCCCGATGTGGGTTTCGCAAAACAGGCGCGCCGCTATGCATCTAGCCTTGGCACCTCTATCGCTATTGCCGACAAGGAGCGTGTTGCCCACGACGAGAAAGCCAAAGTCCTGCAAATTATTGGCGATGTCAAAGACAAAACAGCGGTCGTCGTCGACGACTTCACCATCTCTGGCGGTACACTGGCAGACGTAGCCGTAAAATTAATAGAGCGCGGCGCACGCGAAGTGTACGCCGTTGTGACGCACGGAATTCTCGCACCTGGGTCCGTTGAGCGTATTAACCGCAGCCCCATTAAACGCCTGTTCATTACGGATACGGTAGAGAACCAGCCAGTGGAGTTCTCGGACAATATCGAGGTTGTTTCAGTTGCCTCGCTTTTTGGCGAGGCCATCAAGCGAATTCATAACCGCGAAAGTATCAGCGAAATGTTCACAAATTAGCACAGGCTGCTATTGGCTCTGTTGCTCAAGATAAGCAGGCAAAGCAGCGATTGAAGCTAAAATTGCATCTGGCTGAATCTTTTGCAATAAAGGGGAGTCTAGCTTGTGCTTGCCTGTCGTCACCAGCACGGCACGCATGCCTGCGTGCTGTGCGGCGGCGATATCATTCTCGATGTCATCGCCAATCATCAAGCTCGTCTCCGCGGACGCGTTGATCGTCAAAAGAGCTTGCTCAAAAAAGGCACGATTGGGCTTGCCCAACACCGTCGCCTGCTGACCCGTTGCGCGTTCTAAGGCATACACAAAGGGACCACTATCTAACACCAGTCCCACACTGGTACGCCAGTAGAGGTTGGTATGCATTGCCAGCAAGACGGCACCATTCATGAGCATACGAAAGGCACGATTCATGGCCTCATAGCTCAGTAACTCTTCCGCGCCACCGATCACAACAACATCCGCATCCGTGGTGACCAGTTCGATGCCCGCAAAATCTGCCAACGTATCGCCTTTTGTCAGCACCCAGCAGCGTTTGCCAGGATAGTGTTGACGAATGTAGTTCGCGGTAGCAACGGGAGCTGTGATGAGTTGTTGTTCTACAACGGGCAAGCCAATCCCTTGCAAACGCTGTGCCAGAGTTGCCCGTGAGAATATCGTGGTATTGGTCACAAAACAGAAGTGGCAGGCATTTTGGGATAGCCAGCGTAAGGTGTCAGCGGCACCCGCTATCGGTTGCATACTCGTATGCAAGACACCATCAATATCCAGAAGGATACCTTGTAGTTTCGTCATAGCCCTCTTTTCCTATGGTACTTGTGTTGACCCTAGCTCAAGTATTATGTAATAGTATAAAGTATATACTCTCAAAGAGGGTCTATAGGAGCCTATTTTCAGGTCTCTCAGCCTAAAAGCTGACTTTTTCATGGTATTATTCGTTGATATCCAAAAGGGGAATAGCAGCACCTCTAGGATGAAACAATTTGATAAGTAGTAAACTGTGTTCATACATGACACCTCTTCATGGATGGTGTATAATGTAGCGGTTGACAGTACCCTTCTTCGGGCTAGGAGTTCAAAATTATGCATGGTGACATGATTGGGCGTGTCATCAAGGGTCGCTATAAATTAATTGACGAACGCGGGCGGGGCAATTTTGCCACCGTTTATGTCGCGCGCGACCTTGAGACCAATCGCATCTTTGCCATAAAGGTCATGCACCAGGAACTCTCAAACGATGATGACCTAATCGCCCGTTTCCAACGGGAAGCGCACATCCTCCTCAATCTCAACGATCCGCACATAATCAGTATCGTTGAGTATGTGGAGGAATTTGACATGCATTATATCGTGATGGACTACGTTGATGGCCAAAACCTGAAGTATTATATTATCAACGACCAGCCGATGGCGGCATTACGCGCATTTTACTACACCCATCAGATTGTCGAGGGATTAGACACGGCATATCGACAGGGTGTCGTTCATCGTGACATCAAGCCACAAAATATTCTGATCACCACCAACGACATCGTCAAAATCGGTGATTTTGGGCTGGCACGTGGAAAAGATACTGTTACTTTAACGCAAACCAATGTATTTATGGGCACTGCCTACTACATCTCGCCTGAACAGGCAGAGAGTGGGCGTTCAGCGGATACGCGCTCTGATCTTTATTCCGTTGCGACCGTTTTGTTTGAAATGCTTACAGGCCATCCCCCCTTTGAGGGAGATTCAGCAGTGGATATTGTCATCAAACATATGAATGACAAAGTACCGTCAATTACGCGTATACGACGTGACCTACCAGCGGAAATGGACATCTTCATGCAAAAGGCGTTGGCGAAGCAAGCCAAAGACCGTTTCGCGACACCACAGGAATTCCTCGTAGCATTAGAGCAATTGCAAACGCACCTGCCAACGGAGGCACCGCGCGTGACGCCCCCGCCGCCAAATCCAGAGGCTCGGGGGGGATTCTCTGGTGCGATGAAACCTGTCACACCTATGCAAAAAGAGGCTCGTTTACTAGTTCTCTCAAGTGGGCAATCTATTCCACTTACTGGTGAGCACATGATCGTGGGACGACAAGATCCGACAATGGGCAATTTCCCAGAAATCAATCTCATGGATAAAACAGTGGGACGCCGTCATGCCTACCTGCATAATCAGCATGGAACGTTTACAGTTGAAGACTTAAACGCGATGAACAAGACTCGTCTCAATGGTGTTATCCTACCACCCCACGAGGAGCGTATATTAAAAGATGGAGATATTCTGCGCTTTGGCACGGTCGAAGTGCGTTTTGAGTTACGATAGCTGTGGTGTTAGCAAGCGATCATATGGCCAAACGGCTCTATATGGGGTCGCCAAGTAGGGGTACTCTTTTGATGAGTGCCCGATTCAATCGGGTGGCAGGTATGCATCCAGAGTATTCGGAAAGCGAATGCAGCGGGAAGTAGCAATGCCACCCCTACGATCAGAGGGGTAAATGAAATGTATGTAGCATCTATGTCCTTAGTTATTGCGCTAACCTTTCCTGTCTCACCAATTGTCATTGTGGTCGCGGGTCTGGTACTTGCAGCAATCATAGCTGTCATAGCTGTTTTTCTTCTCCGAAGCGGCAAGGGCAAAGGGACAAAAGCAGCTGGAACGGGAGCCAGCAACTGGCAACCACAGAACCCGCAGAACCCGCAAGCAGCTGGCGGCTGGAACCCACAGGGCGCGGCTGGGCAGGCACCAGATGCCCAGTGGGGCCAGCAGGCACAACAGCAGCAGGCACCGGGAGGCTGGGGCCAACCGCAACAGCCACAACAACAACAGCAAGCACCAGGCGGCTGGGGAGCAACCCAGGCTGGTGGTTGGGGAACCGAGAATGCACAGCCAGGAGCGAATGCCTGGGGCAACACCGCTAATGCGCAACCGCAAGCAGCCAGTCCCTGGGGAGCTACGGGTGCTAATAACGGCCAGCAACAAGCACCAGCATGGGGTGCGCCTGCCGCGAATCAATGGGCAGCAGGAGCACAAGGTGCTTCTAGCCCCAATCAACCTCCTGCATGGGGAACACCCAACGCGGCACCAGCACCAGCTACCAGCCCATGGGATAATGCAGGACCAGCTCAAGGGGCTCCTCAATGGGGTCAGGGTGGCCAAGCTGCGCCGGGGGGACAGGCTGCGCCTGGAGCCGCACAACAAAATTCTTGGGATAACACCCCTGCCGCTCGTCAACAAGACCCTTGGGGGCAACAAGCGGCCAGCCCTTGGGAAACACAAAATAGTGATGTTCCTTCGCAACCAGTAGCACCCACCGCCTATAGTGGCGGTGGTTCGGGTGCCGCCTGGAACAATCAAGCAAACTTTGGCAATGGGAATGGGGGCGGACAGGCAACAGCCGATCCATGGGGTACGCAGGCAGCAAATAACGCTCCCTGGCAACAGCCGCAGCCTAATGGAGGCGCACGACCTGACCCATTCGCCACGCCAGATAGCGAGAGGACCATCCTTCGCTCGGCCAGCGCCCCCATCTCACCACAGATGCCCGCAGGCATGGGTACGCTTGGCTTTGTGCGGGTTGAGGAAGGTAAGGAGCCAGGGCGTGTCTACGAAATTCGTAAAGACTCGCTCAGTATTGGCCGCAGCCGTGAAAGCGACATCTTCCTTGAAGACCTAGCCGTCTCCCGTTTGCATGCCTCTATTCTCAATCCAGGGAACGGAACCTATGTTCTGAAGGATGAAGGCAGCGCGAACGGCACAAAAGTCAACGGAACCCTGGTAAGCAAATATCAGACCTGTCCATTGAACGAGGGTGATAAAATCCAATTGGGTCAAACGGTGTTGGTCTTTAGCAGACGGTAGTGGGCATGCAACAAGACGAATTGATTGGCACGACACTTGGCAACTATCGCATTCTTGCTCCTCTTGGGCAAGGAGGAATGGCCCGTGTCTATAAAGCATATCAGGAGAACCTTGATCGCGAAGTAGCGGTGAAGGTTCTTCCCCCCTGGTTTGCGGCGGACCGCAATTTTGTCGAACGCTTCAATTTAGAGGCGCGGCTGGTCGCACGCCTCTCGCATCCCAACATTGTCACCGTTCACGATGCAAGCGAACAACAGGGTCATCTTTACATCGTGATGCAACTTGTCGATGGGGGTACTCTCAAGCAGCGCATGGAGCAATTGCAAACACAGGGCCGCACCATGGATGAAAGTGAAGCAACCCCCATTTTTGTGAAGCTTGCCGATGCCTTGGCTTATGCACACGAACAAGGCATTATTCATCGCGATGTCAAGCCAGTAAACGTACTCATGGATCGTTCAGGCCGTCCGATCCTCTCCGATTTTGGCATAGCCAAAGTACTCGCGAGTACAGCAGACAACCTTACACGCCCTGGGGCTGGTGTTGGCACACCTGAATATATGTCGCCGGAGCAATGCCTGGGGAGTGCCATAGATGGACGTGCGGACATTTATGCACTTGGCATTATGCTCTTTGAGGCGTTAACAGGCCGTGCGCCCTTTCAGGGGGACAGCTATCCTGCCCTGGCTCATAGTCATATCTACGAACCACCACCACGCCCACGGCTCTTGCAACCGACAATTTCCCGTGTCTTTGAGGATGTGATTTTAACCGCGCTGAACAAGCAGCCACAACAACGTTATCAGAGCGCAGGTGAGATGGCAGATGCTATCGCGCATGCACTCACACAGTCATTGCCCTCGCTTAACCCTACATCGATGCGCTCCTATGGAAATCCGCCAGGGGTAGCACAATATCCTGGCCAACCAGTAGCACCTCTTCCCCAAAGCAACAAAGAGGGCTTTGCCTATAATCAAATGCAATTGGTCTATGCCTGCCCAAGCTGCCAGTTCTTGAACCGTGGACAAACGCGCTTCTGCACCCGTTGTGGCACAACCTTGAATCAGTGCCGTGTTTGTGGCGCAAAAAATCCTGCCAGCAACCGCTTTTGCACACAGTGTGGACAAGGCTTAGGTCTCTAGACCTGAGCCTTATTCAAAAATGAACTCGTCAGGTTGTGGGGCACGAACACGCTCCAGCTTCTTGCGATTCTCATCCATTCTGATAGCCTGTAGCATCGTGCGTTGCTCATTGCTCAGCGCGAGGAGTGCGCGCACCCGTTCAACAATGATATGCGGTTGGGTCGGCTTGGTTAAGTACTCCACTGCACCTTCTTCAAAACCATGTATTTGTTCCGCTAGATTCACCTTTGCCGTCAAGATGAGCACTGGCAGGGGGGGCGTGTAGCGATTGTCACGCAACCAGTGCAGCACATCCCAACCAGAAACAGGGTACATCATAAGATCGAGCACGATAAGATCAGGGCCATAGTCAGGGATACAGCGAATCGCTTCTTCTCCGCCAGAAATCCCTAGTACATCAAAACCTGCCTGTTTGAAAAAGAAGCACAGCACCTGCTGTATATCCGCCTCATCCTCAACAACAAGAATTTTGTGTTCCGTTGTAGAACCCATAGGCATCATTGTTCACCTCTACTAACCACCAACAAACGTCACAACGAAAGTGTTACCTTTCATTCCTAGCGGGTATGCCTTCGTCGTACGAGTGGAAAACGCACTTCAGCCACAGTACACTCAACAAGTTGCTCATCCTTAAGTTCTTTCAGTTCCTTCTCTTCGCTTCCTGCGATTGGAAGAGCTATCATTTTTCGTTGGAGGGTAAAAGAACCATCTAGATCACCTATCATATTTTTTATGAGAGAAAGACCTAAACCCTCGAAGTTTCCATTTTCGCTTGTCTCTTCTACCGACATGTCTTTTGGCGGGCCACTTCCCGTATCGATCACCTGAACCGCCACGATACCGTCTTCTTCTCGGCCTGTAATTGCAATCAAGCCCTCTTGCTGATCCGCCATACCATGTTTGATGGCGTTCGATACCATCTCATTGAGGACCAGAGCCAGCACAGAGACGGCCCGCGAGGGAATAACGACAGCGCAGGGTTGTACCACAAAGGTGATGTATTTATCTGGTGGTTTCAAGTTTGCGTTCGCCACTCCGACAATTTTACGGGCGATATCGTCTACACGCGCCTCACTGACATCCTCATGGGCCAACAAATCGTGGGTCGCGGCCAACCCCTGCACACGGTTTACGCTTTCTGCCAGTGTATAGCGCACCTCAGGCGAACGCGTGCGTCGACGCTGCAACGAGAGAATACCTGCTACCGTTGCTAGGTTGTTCTTCACACGATGATGCAACTCGCGTAGCAAGACCGATTTTAGCTCCAGCCCGCGTCGTGCCTCCTCGAACAAACGCGCATTGTCGATAGCAATCGCGGCTTCATTGGCAAAGGTCACTACCAGTTGCATCTGGTCCTGATTTAACAGGTGACGATGGCTGCTGTAGATACAAATGCAGCCCAGAATCTTCTGCTTCACCAGCAAGGGCACGCACAAGACAGAATGCGTTTCAGCCGATACAAATGGGTCATGGCGCAGAATACAATGCTCGTCGGAATGCTGGCAATCTACATCCATCTGTGGACGACCGGATTGGACGGCACGCCCCGCACAACACTGGCCAACATCAAGATGTACCTGTTTCGCCATCGTATGATCGAGCCCATAATGGGCAACGACATGCAAACGTTGCCGCTCAGGATCAAGCTCAAAGATGCATGAACGTTCCGCGCCGGAGAGATGAACAGCCTGGGTCGAGATAATCTGTAACACTTCATCAAGGTTTAGCGTGGAGGCAATAATCGATGAGACGCGGTGTATGGTTGCAAGCTCATACACCTTGCGCCGCAACTGCTCGTCCGTCTGTTCGTACAAGTGTCCATTCTCAATATTGATGGCCACAATACCCGCAACGACCTCAACAAAACTAATTTCATCCCGTGTAAAATCGCGTGGTTCCTTTGATTGCAGACTGATGACACCAATCAAACGCTCGGTTGTGCCGAAGAAAATAATCGGCAATGCCATCAAGCCATGATATTCTTCTGTATAGGTATTGGCCTCAAAAGAAAAATTGGCGTCGGATGCAACATTCTGCACCAGCAAGGGTCTGCCTTTATCAGCCACCCAGCCACTATATCCCTCGCCGATACGCAGGGTAAAGTGCATTCCTCCCAAGGGGCGAGGTCCATTCGTTGCCCGTAGGGTTAAGACTCGTTGCAGTTCATCATAGAAGAAAATGGAACAAAGATCAGTATGCAGTTCGTCCGCAATCGCTTGAGCCGTTATTTCTAACGTCTGGTCAAGATCCATGGTAGAATTGGTCACGGCATTAATGCGTTGTAGCGTTTGGAAGCGATGGTCCAGCCGGTGTGAGGTCTCTTCCCGCTCCAGATTCACTTGCGCGAACACACCTTGATAACCACGTGTTAAAGCCAGTACACATATGGATTGGATTTGATAGAGATGCTGGATGGCGTCAGCGATTTGATCGGGGACAACGATTTCTTTCAATTCGCGTACTAACGCCTCAGCATACTGTTGTAAGGCGGTTACACGCGCATCTAACTTGCCACCCTGCAAAGCTAACGAGCGGCCCGATTGCTCGAAACGCGTCTGCCATTCCTGGCTATCTGCGTATTCATCACTGGTAAGCGCGTTGAGGAGAAGCCAGGCATCACTGCCTTTCTCGGGGCCAGAGCTATCACCGAAAACCTGTTGTAGGCGCACTTCTAAACGGGTTCGGTGCTGTGCCAGCACTTGCTCTATGCCACTACCTTGTATCACGTTCTTTTCCACTTCTTCTTGCCCACACCGGACAGTAGGTCAAACCACATCTATCTACTCGACCCAACTTTTAGCTATACCAAAAGATGCAATCAACACTTGCATTCCTATGCGTATTGTAGTGGCGGATGGTACAGGTGTCAAGTGCTTTATAGATATCACCAAATGTACTATTTTGGCTAGCAGCACGCCTAATTTCGTGTATGCTTCGTCTTACAAGGATAGTAGCTATAGAAGGTCAAGTACAAACGGGGGAAGATTTTCATGAGATGCGCTAGTTGCGGTTTTCCACTCGCGCCCAATGGTTCGATCTGCAGAAGTTGCGGCAAACCAGCTCAAGGGCAGCAGAACGGTGGAATCAATCACGTTCCCATAGCTGAATTACAACAGCAAGCATTTGCAGCACAGCAGTATCGAGGAACCAACACCCTGGCAAATGGGGGAGTAGAACCACAACAAGACTGGAATACTCCCTGGGGGGCGACGCAAGCAGCATTTTCGCAGCCGCCAGCATTTATGCCAACGCCATCATCATCCATGCCTGCCGCACCACCTGTCCAAATGCCAGGAAGTCCATCAGCGGAGCCATTTTTTCAGGCACCGCCAACGACTACGCCTGATCCCTTACTGCATTATCAGGAAGCCGCATTACCAGGATTTTCGCCAATACTCCCACCCCCAGTTGCCACAGGGCGACTGCCATTCCAGCAAGCCACTGATGCTCAGAAAATGCTTATACCCTTTGGCTTTACCGTGGCTTCTCTTTGTGTTATCACAGGCGGACTTATTTTGGTCTTTGTCTACTTTCTTTCTCTGGGCGTTCTGGCAACCGATAATGCCGCACTACAATCAGCGGCAGCACATCCAAAGAAGGTACCGACCGTCATTACCTTACTCTCACCAACAGCTATCACTTTGACCTCAACGCCTACGAATCCTGGCCAACAATATGTCGATAATGTTGCGATGGCAAGCGCGGTCGCCACCACGACTGCTGCACCTATCATTGTATCGAATACCTTTAAGGTAAAACACGTAATGTATGTCACGTTTGAAGTACACACGATTAATCACAGTACGGGCGGCATTTGTTTACTGTGGTACATCAATACAAAGATGTTTACGACATTCGCGTTTCCTGTGAGCAGTTCCACCTCGGCTTACTCTTATGCATCTTCTACCACTGTGGGTGCAGGCTATGTAGAGATTTACTGGTCTTCCATCGCTTCATGCACGGACCCAAATAAGCTACTAGCACAACGTACACAATTCACAGTTACGGCGTGAGGTAGTTCATAACAAAGTAGCTACATGTATGCTATTGTATGGACATGATATAGTTAAGTAGAGATTGTGTCTATTTTTATTGACGTACTGTACTAGCCATCTTCTTATGAACAGGAATTATAGGAGTTTTTATGAACTGCACCAATTGTAGGGCTCCATTACCACAGGGGGCCGCGATTTGCCCAAACTGCGGAGCATCTAATCCATACAATATTACCGATCCCGCTGCCTCACCGTACAATCCTTATGGGTCACCGTCGCAGCCACAGGCACCACAGAATATCCCTAATGCCCAAAGTGCTCCACCGCCCTCAACAGCGTATGGATCACCGACAGACCCCTATGGCTACCCACAGGGGAATCCGTATGAACAGCAGAATAATCCTTATCCATCCTATGGAGCCACGATGCCTAGTCAGGCACCATATGGCAACCCTGCTCCTAACCCACCTCAGTATGGTGTACCGCCCACGGGTTATGGCTATCAACAGGGTGCTCCTGGTGGAACGGTGCCAGCCATGCCAGGAGGCTATGGTGGCTTTGCACAACCACAACCGCCCCCCAAACGGCGCAGTCGCGTTGGCTTGATTATTGGTATCGTCATTCTCGTGCTCGTGCTGGGGTGTGGTGGCTTGTTTGCCACGTTAGCATACATCGGCTCCAAAGCACCAGCAACATCGAACACAACATCCACACCGGGTACCGTGGCAACGAAGGCTCCGGTAGGAGCCGTTCCGGCTAGCAGCCAGATTTCAGCGGCGGCAGCTGCTATTCTTACTGAAGCACAAACGAGCAGCGCAGTTGATAGTAATTACCTGCCGACCAAACCCACCCAAAATTTCACTTCAAAACAGACGATCTACCTGACTTTCCATGTAGATTCTCAAGGCAACAATGGCTACATTGCAGTCAAGTGGTTTTTGAATGGTCAGTTACTCACCTCTGACAAGCTAGCTCATAGTGCGGCAAACGATCATGGCTACTTCTCTCTCCCCTACAATGAAGCGGGCCAGGGAGCAGCCGCGATGTATTGGGGCACGAAGGCGGATTTAAGCGATTCGCAACTTGCCCTCGTCGTCAATTTCAATGTTGCTTAGCAGCCAGCAGATTTGCTGCAAAAGTCCGTAGGGACCAGCTTGAGCGCGTCCACCGCTCAATTCATTGAGCGAAATAGGTCGAATCTCGCGTGATCAATCAGGCGGTGGACGCGCTCAAGCTGGTCCCTACAGGCTTCGGCTTATCCATCAACAAGCAGGCGACGTAACACCTTGCCCACCAAGTTTTTGGGCAACTCTTTACGAAACTCGATCTGCTTCGGAATCTTGTAGGAGTCTAGACGTTCACGGCAGAGGGCCAATAATTCGTCAGGCGTCGCGTGCTCGCCACGTTTGAGCACGACAAAGGCTTTTATGTAGGGTGAAGATGAAGCAGAAGAGCCAGAGCTTACCACAGCTGCCTCAAGCACTTTTGGATGTTCGTATAACACCTCTTCAACGTCACGTGGATACACATTGTAGGCACCTGCTAGAATCAGGTCTTTTTTGCGGTCAACAATGGTAAAGAAACCATCTTCATCCATGCGGGCAAGGTCCCCCGTATGCAGCCAGCCACCTTGTATTACTTGCGCTGTCTCCTCAGGCTTATTCCAATAGCCCAGCATCACCTGTGGACCCTGTACCAACAACTCACCTACCTCCCCGGGTAGTACTGCTGCGCCTGTCTGCATATCCACGATCTGCGCATTGGTAGAGGGTAATGGTAAACCAATGCTGCCTACACGACGCTCTCCTTTGAGCGGATTAGAGTGTGTCACGGGAGAAGCCTCGGTCAGGCCATAGCCCTCCACAAGATGACCCTTGGTAAGCTTCTCAAACGCTTCCTGCGCCTCAACGGGCAAGGGTGCAGAGCCGCTAATACAGGTGCGTATCGAGCTTACACCATAACGCCTCACATGGGGATAGTTCGCAATGGCAAGATACAGTGAGGGAACCCCCGGCAAAATAGTAGGCCGATATTGTTTGATGGCATCCATAATCCTCTCAATGCGATTCGTGGGCAGCAACACCAGCGAACCGGCAAGGCCAATGCATAAATTGAGCGCATCAGTCACGCCATAGGCATGTGAAAGCGGCAAAACGCATAAGAACACTTCCCGCCCGCGTTGTGCTTCCGGCGTCCAGTGGCGTATCTGGATACAATTGATTAGCAAATTTGCATGTGAAAGCATCACGCCCTTGGGGGTATCTGTGGTGCCAGAGGTATATTGCAATAGTGCAAGCTGATCTGAAGTGACACGGCTATCAAGCGGTGTGGCTGGCTGACGCCGCAATAGGTGTTGCAAGGCATGCTCATGCCATGACGAAGACGACGCGTGGAGCACAGCATGAGTATTAGCCAGCGTTTGCCCCCGTTGCTCCTGCAATCCTTGCAACCCCTGCTGCTGGCTATGAGGCATGCTTTCCTCAAGCAGGCTGGCCAGCAACACGCGTTGACGCAGGGGAAGATATTCGCGGGCATCCGTGTAGACTACATGCGTGATGGCGGTCTCGCGACACATCTGCTTCACCTGCTGCCGATATGAGGCGAGTGTGAGCAGGACCGTCGCGCCAGAGTCGCGCAATTGATAGCGTAACTCCTCTTCACTTGATAAGGGGCTTCCCAGCACAACCACGGCACCCGCTTTGAGCGCACCATAAAAGGCAATCACACACTGCGGAATGTTGGGTAGCACAATAGCCACACGTTGGCCATCCTTCACATTCAAGGAGTGCAAGGCATGGGCCAGACGGTTACTCAGGAGATCGAGTTCGCGATAGCCAATCTTTTGGCCGAAGAAAATAAGGGCAGTACGCTCAGGATAGGTACGCGCCGCATTACTCAATAGATCATGCAACAACTGGCGAGAAGGTGCCACCTGTTCAGGAACGTTATCGTCGTAATATTGCAGCCAGGGCATTGTAATCACACGGTTACGCGTGGCGGTCTCACCTGCCGCCATGGGAGCTTTCCCACGCTCACCGCGTACAGCTACCGTAGCCGTGGCATTGAGGCCGTTGTGCGTTGCCAATGCTGGCTCTAGTGTTGCATCAACCAAACGGCGAATAGCACGGTTGACGGCATCGGGCCGTTCCAGTTGCACCAGATGGGCGGAGACCGAGATGACGACGCGCTGAGCATGTGGAATGCTGCGCGGCACATCCTCATAGTGCTCACGCAAAAAAACGGTATCGCGCTGACCCATAATCACCAGGGTTGGCACGCGCAACAATGGCAAACGTTCATAGCCACGCCAAGTAGCCATCGCATGGTCATGCAGGGCACGCAGGGTGCGGACAGGAGCAAAGAGCGCGACACCGACCGTTTTAGCTACAGAGCTAAAAACAGGGTCGGGAATGTTCATCAGCCTGCGTAAGATTGGACGTAAAATAAATCGCGATGGCACGCCAATCAGCACTAACCCGCTCACCTGCTCTGGGTGACGCAGGGCATATTCAGTTGCGACAGCACCACCGAATGAATGTGCCACCAGTGAAAACGGGTGCGCAACCTGAAGTTCCGCAAGGACATACTCCAGGTCATCTACCACACCCTCCATGCTGTAGGGCAAACTATGAGGATCATCCGTCAAACCATGGCCACGCAAATCTGGAGCGATCACTCGCATGCGTTGCCCAAAGTAGCGTAATTGGTAGAGCCATTGCATGGCATTGCCGCCATAGCCATGTATCAGCACCATGGTGCCTGTTGCGTTCACTGGCTGCAAGTCAAGCACGCTCACACGGCGTGGTGTCCGTTTGTTGCCCTGCCCAGGCACATACACGGTACGGCGATAAAATTCGATATCTAAGGTCATAATAGAGTCTCCCACACGCACTAGTATCGTGATAGAGCACCAGATGGAGTTTATTCGAGCTGGACTGACTCCAGAATATCAGCGAGTTTTTGACGCTCCTGGCTCGTAAGGGCTTGCAAGGGCATGCGCGGGTTGCCACCATAGCCAGCCGTAAGTTCGAGTGCCGCTTTCAAACCTGGCACACCATAGCTAGTGGTGACGGCGGCGTTCGCTGGGATCAGCCGTGCTTGCAGGGCACGCGCCTCCTCCATTTGCCCCGCCTCTAGCAGAGCTTGCACATCACACACCTCATCAGGAAAGACATTCGCCAGGGCCGCGACTGCGCCCACGGCCCCAACGATGAGGGCGGGCAATAAGTAGCTGGCACTTCCGGCGAAGACATGGAAGGTTGCGGGTGCATCGGCCACAATCTGCGCCAGTTTGACGATGTTGGCAGCACTATCCTTGACACCAATGATATTGGCATGTTCTGCCAGGGTGCAAATGGTGGCGGCGTCGATATCCAGGTTTCCTGTGTTGGCAGGCATGTTATAGATCAAAATAGGAATGGGGCTTTGCTCGGCAACCATTTCATAATGGGCAATTAAGGCACGCTTATCCATATTACTGCGGTAATAAAAGGGGGGAAGGATCAGCGCAACATCGGCCCCGTTGCGGGCGGCGAGGTGACAATACGCGATGGTAGTACGCGTGGATTGAGCACCGCAGCCCGCGATGAGTGGCATGCTACTATCCTCTCCGATGACCTGGCGGGCGGTCGAGATCAGTTGCTCTCGCTCCTCCAGGCTCAAGTGGACGGCCTCGCCATTTGACCCCAGCAGGACATAGCCAGCGATGCCAGTATCCTGCAAGCGGCGAATATGCCGACGTAACGTCTCCAGGTCTAGCTCTTCTCGTTTGTCAAAGAAAGTGGGCAATGGGGGATAGATGCCATTCGGCAGCAGATGCTCAACCGTCACAGTTTACTCCTCTTGAAATTATTTGCGTACGTGCTAGTGTGCTTAGCAATTATAGCACATGGTCTTTCTGCGGTACGATATTTGCTTCGCCCTTGTGCAAAGGTGGCTGCGTTGTACGAGCATTGTTTCAGTTGTTTCAGTTGTTTCAAATGTTTCACTTGTTTCAGTTTTTCTAGCCAGCGTTTGTTGTGATTACGAATCGCGCCCGGGTATTATAAGCTCAGCCGAGAGACACGCAATGATGACTTCGCTGAGCGTGATGACTCGCGGCACTCCACAAGTCGCTTAACAGGAAATGACACCAAAAACGCCTCTTTTTTGGCGTCGAAAAGCTCTCCCTACAGAAGTAGGGCGTGCAGGGTGCGATAAATCTCACCCCTACGGGGCGAACAGCGCGCTTCGCTGCTGTTTTTGGGTGCGTTCTGGTGGCGGTTCTTGGCATTATTCAGCGGGTTGTTTGAGGGGTTATAGAAATAGTTCCGACCTGCCCGTTCGGGATGGAAGTTAGCATAAAAAGAAGCACTCAGGGTTTGTTATGCCTGAGTGCTTCTTGATGTTTAGGAGCTTTTTCTAGATGGATGGCTAGGTGTAAGCCTACAAGGAAGTCTTTTTCTTTTACACGTCCGAAGACAATCCGAGCGAACACACTATCTGGGGTTCTTGTTCATTGTCGTTGTCGTCGCTTTTCATGACGAGACGGTTGTCGGTGTAGAGGGTAACGACGAGTTCGGCTAGCTGGCTGTCGTCAATGCCACTCCTCATCTGGCGGTTGAGGGTGTCCGCCGCCGAGCGCAACAGGGGGTAGGCGTAGATGGCGTCTACGGCCTTGTCGAGTTCGGGCGAGATGGCTTCTTTGAAGAGGCCGTTACGGCGCGCGTTGATGTAGGTTTTGAGGATATCGTAGGCGCGACGGCGTGGACTGGATGGACGCCCTAATTGACCCTTTGTGTCGCCACTTTCGCTGCTGATGTGTTCAACACCCGTTTGTACGAGGTCATGATGCCGCGGGTCTAGAGGGAGCGCGGGTGTGTCGATGTTGCATGCCGCCGCTCGCAGGATGGCGAGTTGCGATTGCGTGACGCTCTCGCCCTTGCAATTGACCCAGGCTAACGAGTCGTTGCCATCGGGCGTTCGCACATAGACCAGCACACCATCAGGTGCGGTCGCGCTTTTCTGATGGGTGCGGGTCGAGAAGACGACATTAGGCAATGCCTCGATGATGCCTTTGAGCTTGGGATTCGCCTCTGTCGCGCTCTTCCATACCTGATAGGCTTGTGAGGTCAGATCTACCTCGGTGTCGCTATCACCATCGAGAATGCCCGCCTTCTCATTGTAGAGGTCGAGCAGCGTGGTCCTGGTTCCTGCGTCTCCATCATCCTCGAAAAAGGCTTCGTCCGTGCCGACGACCTCGGCGTTCTCCTGTAGACGCTGGTGTACACGTTCGCGCAGACGTATCAACTGCTCGACGCCCTCGTCGGGCAGGAACGAGTAGCAGTAGATGGTGTTGGCTAGCTGCCCAATGCGATCGACACGTCCAGCACGCTGAATGAGGCGAATGATAGCCCAGGGCAGGTCATAGTTGACGACGATTGCCGCGTCCTGCAAATTTTGGCCCTCGCTCAACACATCCGTTGCCACAAGTACGCGCAACTCTTTCCCATCTTTCCCGAACTCTGCGTTATCGAGCATCTTATGTTTGCCGTTGCTCACGGGACTGAAACGATAGACTAGTTCCGTCGGATCGGCGGAATCACCTGTGACGCCCTCAAGGTCTGTAATGCCCCGTGTCTTGAGTTGCTGTGTCAGGTAGCGCACGGTATCGGCAAATTGCGTGAAGACAAGCACCTTCTCGTGCGGGTGCTGCCGCGTGAGCAGGTCTATCAACGCACTCAGCTTGGCGTCTCTATCCGCATTCCATGTGCCACACAGCGCGAGTACCGAGAGCAGAGCCTGGGCATCTGCGAGTAGGTTTTTTCTGAATTGCGCGTTGAAGAAAGTCGGGCGAATCCACTTGAAACGTTTGCGCAGCGTCGTCGCGTATTGCTCGTAGATATTCGCCGCCTGTCTGCGATACACGTCCTCGTTATTGGACGAAATAGCTTCGATTGGCACACTACTCGTAGCCTCTTCTTCGTCCATCGCACTCTGCTCCGGTACGTCTTCGTCTTCGTCGTTCGTGGCATCGAGCAGTTCTGCACTCTGTGTTCCGATGGGTACATCCTGACCTGTTTCGAGTGCGTGTAGCACTACGAAGTTACGTAGTGCGTGGCGTTCGAGCGATTGTAGAAATGCGGGGCCACCACTCTCCAGTCGCTTGAACAGGCCCGTGCGACAGAAGCCCATGAGCCGCTTGCCGCCACGCGACAGATTTTTGATCACCTGACTTTCGCTGGGCGTCGGCTTGATAGCACGTTGTTTCGCGTCCGATACAAGATAATTCGCTAACCCATAACGAGGAAGCGATAATTGATTGATCGTTCTCAACACAGGCTCCGAATAGAGACGCGCATATTGATTTTCGTATCCATCGCCAGCAGACGCAATGAATTGCGCACTCACATCGGTGTTGTACGAGCCTAACGAATGAGGCTTTGCTACTCCTCCTACACGTTCGACATCATCGTCCGTGGCGAACTTCACGGTACGTGGAACACGCATGGGAAAATACGAGCGCGTCCCATCGCTCAAGACCAGGTATTTGCGACCATTGGTGGCATCGGTCTGGGCGTAGTTTTCCTGAATGAAGCTGCGCGTGCGACGCACCATGTAGAGGCGCATCAGGTCGCGCCAGTCATCGGCGTAGGGGCTTTCCTCGAAGGCAGCAAGTGAGCGTATGGGGCATTGATATTTGAGCGTGAAGTTCGACTCACCGACCTCGCTTATCAGCTTTTCGGGGCGCAGACCGACATCTTTAGCTTTGTCGTCGGGAATGAAGAGACGTAACTGGGCCGAGATGTCGCGGTAGTTCTTGTTATAGGGTGTAGCAGTCAGCAGGATGCACTTGCTTTCGTTGCGATCAACATAGTCCTTGATAGCTTTGAAGGTCTTGCTCTCACGATTGCGCAGATTGTGGCTTTCGTCGATAATCACGAGGCGATAGCGGCGCATGTTGGGCAGATCGTTGATAGCCCTGCTGCTGGATAGTACGGTTCCGGCGAGATGATACTCCTGCTGATAGTCACGCCACATCTTGACCAGATTTTTGGGGCAGATGATGAGCGTGTTCATGGCATAGTCGTCCTGCATGATACGCGCTAACGTCGTTGCCATCAGCGTTTTGCCCAGACCAACCACATCGCCGATGAGGACGCCGCCGCGCTTATTGAGGTGGTGCGCGGCTATTTTAACGGCGGCGGACTGGTACTCGAAGAGACGCCCTTTGAAATCTTTCGGGATGCTGAACTCGCTGAGTCCGGCGCGTGCCTCTTGCGAGAGGTGATAGGCCATCTTGAGGTAGATAAAGTAGGGCGGCAGTGTCTCCTCACGCGCCCAACTGTTGTCAATGATATCCGCGAGTTCCTCGGAGATGTCAAGGCTCCAACGGTCTTCCCAGCGTTCCTCGAACCAGCGTTCCAGCTTCTTGCAGGCATCGGAGTCGAGGACATCGACGTTGAGTTCACCCTGACCGGAGAGACCAGCAAAGGTCAGATTGCTGCTGCCCGTGTAGCCGACGATGGGAACGTTGCGGTCATGGCGATAGAGCAGGTAGAGCTTGGCGTGAAGTTTCTGCCGCAGGTAGAGTTTGACGACGACACGCCCACTTTTGAGTTGTTCGCTCAGGCGACGTAACCCCTGCTGATCGGCATTTGTCGGCACACCCACCATCAACTGATCACGGAACTCCTGGGCCACGCGTCGCTTATACAGCACAGCGGTAGCCGCATCCATCATTTCCTCTTCGTCATCCTCACGCTTGCGCTTCATACGAAACAGACGGCGCAGCTCATCACTGGAAGAATCGTGCATTCCAATCATGAGACGACAACATGCATGCTCGCCACCTTGCCACGGCTCCATCAACTCGTCAAGCTGCCGCCACCCGCGCAAATTGAAATAGCCCACGCAGAAGTCAGCGCGATACGAGACGCGCAACGTATCCTTGAGAGCGTCGAGCAATTTCTCCTCTATGTTGTCGTAGATGTTGGGCATAAGCTATTTACTTCCTTGCAACTTCCGATACTCAGTCGCCTCATATGCGCTAAGTTTTCTTTTGCTATTTCCATCTCTGATGTAGAGATCGCCATTTCTAAGAAAGACAACCTTATTAGTAGGAGAAACAGCAATCTTACACACTGTTTTTCCCCGTACAACACCAAACGAGATTTCATAAAAATCTGTCCACACACCTTGTAGATTGTCCGTCAATATCTTTTGCAAAAAGAGTTGATATGCATCTTGGTTTGCTCTTTGTGGATTAGCGGCTTTGATATCCTCTTCTATGCCTATAACCTGTTTATTATTATCGACACCTATAAGCAAAGTACCACCTTCTGAACTATTCAAAAATGAGGCAACAGCATAGACGATATTATTTTTCATTCCATCATCTTTTCTATTTGTTTGAGCATTCCAGCACGCCGCAACTTTGAACTCTGCCGTTTGGCTCTCATCACTCTCAATAAGTTGAACAAGTTCCATATTTTCTGGTTCATCAGAAAATGCATCGTATGCTATGAGAGCATCGTCTTTTACCTGCTGCTCCACTAAGGGAAATGTTCCTAACACGTATTGAAACTCTTCCTTAGTCAGTCCATAGAGGTGTGCAATAATCCCATCTAGCTCGGCCCTGAGTTTAGCACGCTCTTTCTGGTCAGTAGCCGCCACATCTGTAGACCAATCGGAGCCAGGCATGACCGCTTGCCACAACTCCTGATATTCTGGCGTTGTGCAAATAAGCCGAGCAGCACGGGAGACTATAAGCGAGAAAATCGCCTCGTTTTTGATGAAACGTGGTACTGGTAGCTGGTAGATGTAGAACATTGTCAAATTGGCAGTGACACGTTGCCGTAGTGAAAAATCCACGACAAAGCTATTCAGCATCGAAGTGATAAAAAGAAGTTCCTGACTACTCAGTTTAACGTGAGTTGCGTTTATAGAATGGCCAAAAAAGGTGAGAGGTGGTAAGACAGTTGCAATCATTGTCCGTTCGTCAGTATTTCTGGCAATAGCTCTGTAACCTAGTCGATACGTCTGATAGTTGAGGGTTTGTCCCATATCTGTATTTCGACCTAATACCGCCTTTCGTCCTTCCTTTTCATCCACCCAGTAGCGCGGTCGACTCCATTGATGCATAAATTGATGAATCATCTTCCCCTCGTACAAAGGCAAACGTCCCGTCCCGGGTTCGTTTCTAAATATACGATGGTCGTTGGTCATATGAAATTCATTACCAAGCGTAACATTCCACGTGTCTGCGAGCTTCTCGCCTAGAGGGGAGAAGTGGAGCATCTTTTGGGCGATTTGCAAATCCATTGGGCTTTTTAACTCCATAATCGAGAGGGAGTCGGGCGAAAGTTTGCGGATAAGCTCAACCGACATGTGCAATGCGCCAGATCTGGGGAAGCGTTCGAGTTCGGCAACATCATGACGCATGAAGGCAGTAGGGAATGCTTGCGTTTGCGGTCCCTTCTCAAAGGTGAGTACTACAAATTTGAAGCGACTATCGACACCTTCAAAAATCAGTTTACGATTTTCAAAACCGAATAGCCCCGTAATAAGCGTCTTGTCGAAGAGCATTTCACGAAGTTGTTTCGCTCCGAGGTCCGTGTAGATACCACTGGGGATGACGATACCGCATTGTCCACCGTTGCGAAGCAGATTGTAGCACTGCTCTGTGAAGAGCTTATAGAGGTTGATATCTGTGCCCGCTTTTTTGCCGTTGACAGTAGCAATTTGATTGATATACTGCGGTGTGGCACGGAAATAAGCACTTTGATAGGGGAAAGCACTTTGATAGTCTAGCCATGCCTCGCGAATCTCGCTATCCTGTAGGAGCTTTGCACTCTCTTGCTCGAAGTCTTCGATACGCATCTTGTTTTTAGTAACAAGGACAGAATGTGTTGCGAAAAACTCTTTGGCCTGTGGCTTGAGAATTTCCCATGGTGGATTGGTAATAATAATATCGAAGCCGCCATGTGCCATTACCTTGTCGAATTCGTAGCCCCAGTGGAACGGGTTCAATCTGGCAATATCGCTCATTTGCAGTGCCCGTTTCTTTGGTTTACCATCGGTCTGCTTCACTTCATCCCATGTTGCCTGTTCATACTTGACGCCTAATCTATTGAAGTCATCCAGCAGAAGTTCGTTCAGGGTGCTGATTGCCTCATCGCGTTTCGTTTGAATATTGTCGCGCAATGCACGTAAGTCATCTGTATATTTTGATGTCCCCTTATACTCCTCAACAAGGCGATTTTTCTCATCCACAACCTCTTGATAATCGCGCTGGAACAAGTTTAACTGTGTAAGTCGCTCTTGATTTACATAAAGTAAGCCAATAAGTGAATTACCGGGCAAGATATTGAAGTCGATGTTGGGGAGTGGCTCTAACTGTTCGACACTCTGTACTGAAGAGACAAGGGCGAGGAAGAGACGCAATTTAGCGATTTCAGTGCCCTCTTCCATGATGTCTACACCGAAAAGGTTTTCGGTTATGATTTTCTTTTTGATGTAGTAATTCAGGCTATCATGCTCTGTGTTAGCCTTGCGCAGCCAATCTGTGAGATATGAATCATTAAGAAACGCAATTCGTCCCACTACTGCTCCATACATTTTTGTAAGCACATTCATAGCTGAAACCAGAAATGCACCAGACCCACAGGCAGGATCAAGCAGTGAAACGCTGGGAAGAATAACGAGCAAATCACGACAGAGACGGGCGTCAAGCCTCAATACAAGTTCTTCTACACTATCAAATTGGCGTCCTCGCATGACACCCGAAATATCTACTGTATTGATTTTCTCTAAAATAAGTTTGTGTATCGTTTGCTCACAGAGATATTCTGTAATCTCTGGACGTGTGTAGTATGCACCGAAGGTTTTCTGGTTGATGTATTTCTCAAAAATATAACCAAGAATGTGGGGGCTAATCTCATTATCATTTCCTCCTGGGGCATCATCCAAATTCCAGGAGTAGCGTTCAAAGAGGGAAAATAGCCCACTAAAAGCTTCGTCGGGGATGGCAATGTTGGACCAGCGTTTCTCAATGGGATGCGGCAAAAAGAGACCACCGTTCAAATACCTGATAATACCAAGTCTTGCTTTTGCTGCCTCGCTGCGTTCGCTTTCTGGTTTTGCAAAGCCTTCAAAAAAGAGCAGTTGCAAGAAATCGCTATAGTATATGTTCGTACCAAGACGTTGCGATTCCTGTAATTTCTCTTGAAGATAGTCCGCATTTCTATTATCGATGAACCACTTACGCTGTAGAAAATAGACGAACATCAAGCGATTTAGCAATACAGAGGCATACCAGCGACGGTCGCGGTCATCATCAATGCCTGTAATTTTCTCAAGAAAGCGTAGATGTTCATTTCTATAGTCTTCATAGAAACGCTTAGTAACCTGCTCAACATCAAGCGCATTCTGGAGCCGTTTAGCAACCTCAAGGACAGATACACTTCCAGTAGCATTAAAATCGGCAACATCAAATACCATGTTCTCTAGCATACCAAGAGAAAGGTTGCCGGGTTGTCCTTTTACATAAAGGTGTGTACGCGGCTCAGATTTTTTGTCAGTGCGTTTAAGCCAGTACCAGAGGCTTTGTGTACGTTCGCTGTCCAGAAATAGTAAGAGGTTTTCGAGATGATGTAAAGAGACATTTTTATGAATATCTCTACGGATGTGTTCATTAGGAATTTTGCCATCTGACATCGTAATTTCAAAAATAGCCACACCTGAAAGTTCAGCAATCTCTCTTTGTGTATAGGATACTGGTATTTCGACGATGACAGGTTTCGAGTTTCCGGGATTGCTCCATCCAAGCTCATTGAACAATGCTTTGTAGTTGAGGTCTTGCAGCAAGTCACGGGTGCGTTTAATAGTAAAGGCCATAAACATCATCTTCCCATCTAGTGAAACGCCAAATTTTGATGTATATCGCTGCTTTTAGCGAGGTTGTATTTGATAATACCGTGTTGCTACATATTTGTAAATACTTGTTCGGAATGCGTAGTTTTTGTACCTGTGATGATGCTGTGAAATGATGTGGTAGGGGTAATAGGATTTTGCTTTAATGAGGTGCGTGACGCAGGTCACACAAAAACTGTGCCATGGGGCATAGTAAGCCCTAAAAATATAGGCTACAATCGTCATAGATAGTAAAGGCAAAGCATGAAGCTTAGGTGATAATAACAAGGAGCAAAACTGTGCAACAAAATTTCTTAAAACATGTTCGGCTGGCGGTTGTTTGTGTATGTAGTCTTTTCGTAATGATTCTTTTCAGTGCCTGCGCAGGTGTCGCAGGAACTGGCAGCACTACTGGCGGCGGTACAATCACAGGCTCCGTTGTATCCGTCAATGCCTCGGCGCATAGCGTCACACTCACTGTTAGCGGTCAGCAGGTGACCGTGAGTGGTTTGACAGATCAGCAAATCACTGCGCTTCAGACACAGGTCAATAAGGTCTATACCTTCAATGTGCAGGCGGGACAATCTGGTAGCAACTACAACATTAACGTCGGTACGGACCCGACCGAGACCGATAACGGCTCACCGCAGATCAATGTCACGCCGGAAGCCACCAATGATAATAACACTGGTGTGAACGAGCCAGGAACGATCAGTTTCATTGGCAAGGTACAAAGCTACAACGCGGGCACGCTGGTCGTCGCGATGCCTAACAATCAGTCCTTCTCGATGAGCGCGGTCAATGGGCAGACGGAACTCAAAACGACGCCCCAGGTCGGCCAATTTGTCAAAGTAGATGCACAAGCTAACCCGGATGGCAGTTTTATGGCCACAAAGATTGATGCCACCGATAGCAGCGACGTGCAAGATGCAGTAAAGCTGAACACGGTTGACTTCAAAGGTGTCACCACACAGGCCGTCGGCTCCAACGGCAATCTCACCTTCAAAGTCGGCAACAAAAGCTTCAGCTTCACCATCGGCGGGACCACGGAGTTGAAAGACTTCCAGAACGCACAGGCTATTGGCACGAACCAGCCCGTCAAAGTCACGGTGATCTACAACGGCAGTAGCAGTACGGTACAGAAAGTCGGAAATAACAACGGCTAACAGAGGCAGAAAAGAGCGAGAGCAGGATGCACAACCAGTGGTTGCGCATACTGCTATCCCTCATGTAGTTTTTAGCGCAGCACGCCCCGCGCCACAATAACTAGGATGACAAACGCCAACACCACC
>JBBPYR010000075.1:0-18881 GCA_038199755.1 Ktedonobacterales bacterium
AGCACTCCTTATTATCGTTTGCGATAATAAGGAAAACCTTATTATCGAAAAGCCCCATCAAACGATAATAAGGATAACAACTCAACTCCTTATTATCGCAAACCCCCTCAAAACGATAATAAGGACAGAAACTCAACTCCTTATTATCGTTTGCGATAATAAGAAAAACCTTATTATCGAAAAGCCCCATCAAACGATAATAAGGATAACACAAAACACAACTTTCTGCCAAGTCAAAAGCATAAGGTAGAGCTAACTCCCCACTATTCCTATGCTTGCTAATAGCCGCCAATCTTGTCTATACTATAGCGGCACCCACTTCTTGACCTACCAACGTTTTGCGTAGAAACACCCAAAGACAAAAAAGGTTACAGGAATACTCATGACCACCACCTATTACTCCGGTCATAGCGACAATGTTTTCGCGGTGGCGTGGTCGCCTGATGGCTCGTGTATCGCGTCGGCGGGCCGCGATAATAGTGTGCAGTTGTGGCACCCATTCACGTTGCAGAGGCTGCACATTCAGCAGTTGCATGAGCATTGTGTGCTATCGCTGGCGTGGTCGCCTGATGGTACCTATCTAGCTTCGGGCGATACGGCGGGCGTCGTCCAGATTTGGCATGTTCCGACGTGGCGGCATGTGTTGACCTATCATGAGCATAAACGTTTCGTGCGTAGTATCGCCTGGTCGCCCGATGGTCGCCTGATCGCCTCTGGTGGCGACTTTGGCGATAGTACGGTGCAGGTGTGGGAGGCGCAAATGGGCAAACAGCACTTTGTGCATACCACGCAGTACCGCATCTTCTCCGTCGGCTGGTCGCCCCTTCCTCAGAGCAATACACTGGCGTCCGCTAGCTTTGATGGCGTGGTGCAACTCTGGAATGCGGACGACGGGACGATCCACCTGAGCTACGATGCCCATACAGGACATACTGCCCATGCGGGGCCGGTCTATGCTCTGGCATGGTCGCCTGCTGGTCATGAGCTGGCATCGGCGGGCCAGGATACACACGTGTATGTCTGGGATGCTCAGGCAGGGCAAACGCTCTATACCTATACGGGACATCACGCTCCTGTGAAGTCGTTGGCATGGTCGCCCAATGGTATGCTGGTTGCGTCAGGCGGTGATGATATGACGGTGCAGGTCTGGTCGGCTGCTACTGGTGAGCACGTGTGTACTTATAAAGAGCATCCTTCGTGGGTGCGCTGTCTGTCGTGGTCGCCCGACGGCCACTGGCTGGCCTCGGCCAGTGGCAAGGGTGTGTCTATTTTAGAGGCTGAAAGTGGGTGCGTCTAGTATGGGTGCTTTGTCTGCGTTATCGTAGGGTGAGGCACCGTAGGCGGCTGCCAGGCTTTGCCAGGTTTCTTCGCCGCCGAGGTGATGGACGTGGAGTTGCGCTAATCGCAGTGGGGGCGGTGCCTCGCCGACGAAGAGAATGCTGACGGAATGGCCGCTAGTGCGGATGCGGGTGAGCATGTCAATCAGCGTTTCGCTGATCGCGCTGGTGATGACCACGACGGTTGCCCCCGCCGGAATGCGCGTGCGCTCCTGCTGAATCACATCCTCGATGCTGGAGCCGAAATAGCTCTGGATGCGTGCTAACATATCCATAATGCGTGTACGTTGCTCGGCGTTGCTAGCGGCGGTGATATGTACATGCCGCTTCCGTACCTGACTCTTGATGGTTTCTTCAAGCGTGGCAACTGACTGTTCACCTTGGTCATTCTTATAGTCATGAATACCTGCTTCTTCGTCGGGTATGAAGAGCATGGTGTTGGCGTGTAACCCCACGGCGTAGCCCTGGTCGAGGCCCCAGTTGGCAACTGAGGCGGCGGCACAGATGGCAAGCTCCTGCAATTCGGGATGAACGCCATAATGAATGTCCAGGCGGGTGGCGGCATTGAGGAAGAGCATGAGGGTATGGGTGGTGGTCTCCTCATAGACGCGACTTTGCAGTTGCATGGAACGGGCAGTTGCCTTCCAATCGACGCGCCGCATACTATCACCATAAGTATAATCGCGGATGCCGATGACTCGTGAGGGGTCTTCCAGCAGGCGGCGCGGTGTACGCAGGTTGCCGAAGGGATGACGTGCAGGTAGGTTGAAGCTGGTGAGAGGGACAATGAGTGGGTAGACGAGCACATACTGGCGGTCAGTGAACTTTTTCTCGCGGCTGAGAAAGCCGAAGATATCGCCGCTGCGTAATGTGGCTGGCCCGAAGGCATGAATGCCACGCATATTACACAATACGGTATAGCGGCGGGTGACGCGCTCATACCACGAGGGGCTAAATAGGCACTCCAACATCATGACGTTGCTGCCAAATGCGCTACGTAGCTCTTGCCCTTTAATGGGTAGATCGCGGGGAACGCTATCCTGCGTTTCAAGCCAGGGGAGGGGCAGCAACTTTGTATTGTCGATCTGCACCGAGAGTGTGATGGCTTCACCGAAGAGGGCGCGCTGCTCGCTAAATTGGCGCTGATAGCTGAGATCGTGCAGACAATAGTTGGCCCAGACATCCGTCAGGCCAAAAACGAGCAGAAAGAGCAGACCAGCAACGAGTAGCAAGGGTTGATGAAAGAGGATGCTGGCAAGGATAAGTCCTGCACCGAGATAATACCAGCGGCGATTGAGTTTATCACCACTGACATGTTCTTGGTTAGTTTGATTAGCTTGATTGGCTTGCGTTCTACGGCTGAGGGGCGATCTTATCACGGCTTATGGCTCCACGGGTACTGAAATCGTATGCAAAACGTCATCTATGATCTGCTCCATCATACGGCCATGCATCCGGGCCTGATTGGTGGTAATCAAACGATGCGAGAGTACGGGGCGTGCCAAGCGCTTGACATCATCGGGAATAACATAGTTGCGGCCATGAATGGCGGCTTGCGCCTGTGCAGCGCGATAGAGGGCCAACGTGCCGCGTGGACTGGCTCCCAGTTCGATGGCACTATGGGTACGGGTGGCACGCACGATATCTACGATATAGCTTTCGACACCCGGCTCGACGCGCACACGACGAATGGTCTTTTGGAGCGTCTGTAGGCGGTCGGCACTTAGCACGGGTGCTAGGTCCAGTAAGGGCTGTTCCTCTTTGAAGCGTTGCAAAATCAGGCGCTCTTCAGCTTGTGAGGGATAGTCTAGGCGCAGGCGCATCAGGAAGCGGTCAAGCTGTGCCTCTGGCAAGACAAATGTGCCTTCTGACTCGATGGGGTTTTGGGTGGCGATGACGATGAAGGGGTGCGGCAAGACGAGCGTTTGCCGTTCGACACTAATCTGCCGCTCTTCCATTGCTTCCAGCAACGCGGATTGTGTACGCGGAGTGGCGCGATTAATTTCGTCTGCCAGCACGACCTGGGCCAAAAGTGGGCCAGGGCGAAACTCAAACTCGCCTAATTTCTGATTATAGAAAGTAATGCCAGTGATATCCGAGGGCATGAGATCAGGCGTAAATTGGATGCGTTGAAATGAGCAGTCGAGCGACTTTGCCAGCGATTTCGCCATGGTTGTTTTGCCGATGCCAGGCACGTCTTCAAAGAGGACATGGCCTTCGCACAGGAGTGCCACCATTAAGAGGTCAATCACCTCTTCCTTGCCCACGATCACGCGCCCGGTGTTCTGGCGTATGGCGCGTGTGGCCTCCTGCACTTGGCGTATTTCATCAGTTTGCGTCATAAATTTTCCTATTTTATACATCACATAGTCGGGTGCGATCAGTCGGATCCCTGCGGTTTACCACTATAGTAGGGAGTTTGTGCCTTTGCATTATACGCCGAAAGCGGCAAAAAAATCACCTCACCTGGGAGTGAGGTTTGTCTCTGTTTTTGAGCTTGGATGCGTATAAGCTGTAGAGGGAAATAATAGACGTTTCCAAAACCACTTTTCAAGACCATTTTCGGCCATTTTGAAAGAACGTTAGATCAATGTATATAGATTGACCATGATATGTGGGATATGTAAGGACGAGCGAGGAAGAACGAGAGCATGGCACAAAATCTTTTGTTTCAACCACAACAAACATATATACCAGCAATCGCCATCACTCGCGCGACGCTGAAACATTCGTGGGGCCGCATTCCTGTCGCCACCTCAGTTGAGCCGGAGACGGTGTGTGGTGAGGCGCGGCGCATCGGCTATACCGGCAAAAGTGATAGTGACCTCGCGCTCTATCGCTTGAAAATCAAGCCGAACAAGGATGTTCCTACCATGACGCTTCCTAGCTTGTATTTCGTTGATAATGGAGCCTTCACAGAATATGAGCAATAGGCAATCCCTATAAAAGCAGCGCGCTTCGCTGCTGCTTTTGACCTCTATTTAGCTGTTTCATTGCCTGTGTAAATTGCCTCTCAGTACAAGCAAGCGTGGCATATTCTTGATCGCTTAAGGTGATTTGGTACGCCATAAATGTACCTCCTGTGTATAGGTAAATGCTTTATTGCTAATAGTATATAATACCTCGGCTGGCTGGGCAGGGTTGTTCTTTGTTGAGTTTGTTTTTTTAATCCTAGCTGTGCGTTTCGCTCTCGTTTTCCAGCGGTAACGCTTTTTTTAGTGGTATGCCTATACCCTCTAGCCAGAAGATCGCTTCTAATGGTTGGTCAAAGTAGGCGGCTAAACGGAGTGCCAGTTCAATCGAGGGCACGTAGCGTCCTACCTCCAGGGCTAAGATGGTATGGCGCGTCACTTCCAGGTCTTCTGCCAGTTTCTCCTGTGTCAAGTTGTACTCGTGCCGTAACTCACGCAGTCGGTTTACCACATGCAGTTTTTTCTCCTTATCCATGCTCCCCCTTCTTCTCGTCAATCTGCACTGTCTCGAAGTCCAGCATTCCCTCCATCTCCATTTCCGCCATATCTTGCCAGCGCAACTGTGTCAATTTGATGAGATACACGAGCCGGGAGACGAAGAAGATAATGCTGATATGAAAGAGAACTGCCCCGCGCAAGTCACGAAAGAAGAGGTAGAGCAAGAAAAACAAGACTAGCAAGAGCGTGACAACGCGCAAGGTAAAGGCGCTGGCCTCGTTAGACACTATGCGCTGAAATTCGTCCTGCCTCTCAACGTAAAGGTCGCCACTGACGGAGAGAAAACTGACGAGCAGCATGATGATGAGCAGGAGCGCAAAGAGTGCAACACCGACAAGCACATTGAGCAGTGTCAGGCTATCGAATAAGTAGAAACTCAGCCAGGCACCGACAATTCCCCCTAGTATGGCACCGTCGAGCGAACTTCTTATCACGTAACGCGTGTACCTCAAGCGCACCATCTTACGCACATATTCGGGCTGAATGGAGAGCCCAGCTAAATTCACCAGTAGCCGGGCGACTCCTTCAAAACGGTGCTGGATTTGCTGGGGAAGCGGCTTGGCAAGTCCTCTCAGCAGTTTTACGAGCAGTAGTGTCAGGCGCGCAAAGGCGAGATTCATCGCCATAGAGAAGCGGAAGTGTCTCTCTTCCCGCTGCTCATTTCGTTGCGTCTGCGTCATTTTTTTCCCCGCGCGGTTTTATCATGGTGATGCTCGTAAGTGCGATACCAATAATAATCAATGAAAAGCCCACATCCGAATGGGGGTTGAAAATTGTTTCCAGAAAGCCTGCAACCATCAACACAGCAGTGACGACTGCCAGGGTAAGGTTGATCTTTTGAGAGTTCATTTTTTCTTCTCCGCTATGTTATGTATGCGTAACGTTATGTTCGCTTAACGTTACGCATACATAACATAGCATTACGGAGATTTATTTGTCAAGGGGGATGAAGCACATGCTGTTAACAATCGTTCTCCTATCCCCAGGGAAAGTTTAACCATCCCTTAACATATCCATAAAGCATAGTTAATGCGTGAGTGGTACGGTATGAGTACAAGAGAAAAAGAGCTATATATACATACGCTGATAGAGGCGTACCGTATGCATGCTCTTTCGATAAGACCGTATGACTAGCTTATCTCCTAAGGAGACAGAAACGTATGCTTAAACAATGGCGTGTTGCCCTCATCCTCGTAGTTGCGATTGCAGTCAGTATCTTTATTTCCGCTTGTGGCGGTAGCAGCGGCGGTGGTGGTACCACAGCTACGGCCACCACTGGTACTGGTGCTGCAAGTACTGCTGGCACACCGGGTTCTTATAACTGTGTGAGCGGCACCCTCAATATCACGGGCTCAACCGCTTTACAGCCACTGGTGACGAAGGTTGCTTCTGACTATCAGGGAAAATGCAGTGGCGCGAACATTACAGTCGGTCCTGGTGGCAGCAAGAAGGGTCTCAGCGATGCTGAGAGTGGTGCATCTGGCATTGGCAATTCGGATGTCTTTGCATCAACTGCCCAGAGCGATCTTGTTGACCATCAGGTGGCAGTCGTGATCTTTGCGCTTGTGATCAATCCGAGCGCGACGGGTGTTACCAACCTCACCACGGCCCAGGTTGTCAGCATCTACACGGGCAAAACGACCAACTGGAAACAGGTTGGTGGTCCTGACCAGGCTATCGTCGTTGTCAGCCGCCCAGCCAGCTCCGGCACGCGTGCGACCTTCAAGCAGTATATTCTTGGTGGGGTGAACGAAAGCCCTGCTCAAGCGAAGGCACTCACCGTGGATAGCACAGGTACAGTTCTCCAGACGGTAGAGCAAACTCAAGGATCTATTGGCTATGTGACCCTTGGCGCGGCAGTGGGCGAGGGTACAAAAGTGACCACGCTGAATATCGATGGTAGTGCTCCAAGTGCTGATACCGTCAAGACGAATGCGTACAAGTTCTGGAACATCGAGCACATGTACACGAAGGGACCCGCGGCCGGACTGGCCCAGGCCCTAATCGATTACATGGCAAATGACTCTGCCAAGCAGATTGCTACCAGTTTGAAGTTCCTGTCAACGACTGACCTGACAGCCGATATATTGAAGACACATCAGCCAGCCAGCTAGTCTTCTGGGATGCCCACGAGGGGCATCCATCAACCCAAGAACAGATAAGGTGGAGGTTCGCCCGTCTCCGTAGGGGCGGGGGAACCTTTACATCATCCATTATTGGGTTGGCGTGTCTTGGAAAGGAGTGCTCTTTTGGACGCTGTGCAGCGACCAGTGATGCAAGGGCAGCGTATCGCAGATCGAAGTGCTCGGGCCATATTCGTAATCTGTGCGATATTCTTGGTGCTTGTCATCGTTGCCGTTTTTATCTTTCTTGGTTCTAATGCCTTCCGTCTCTTTTTCGAGAAGGGTGGAACTGATCTCAAGACGTTTTTCACCTCGACCAATTGGGACCCAACTGGCAATAACGATCCCAATGGCGACCCACACTTTGGGGCCGCGGGTTTGATGATCGGCTCTATCGTGATTACGCTGCTCTCAGTGCTGATAACCATTCCGTTTGCGTTTGCAATGGCCCTCTTTTTAACTGAGATATCTCCGCGTTGGCTGGCAAATATTTTGCAACCATTGCTGGAAATCTTTACCGGCATGCCTTCGGTGGTGATTGGCTTTCTGGGCTTAACGGTGCTGGTGCCATTTTTGCAAAAGCTGGTCGCGCCTCTGACGGATAGCAGCCCTACAGCAGGTTTTGGTTGGGGTGCGGCGACTCTTGTGCTCGTGGTGATGATTTTGCCGACCGTGATTAGCGTCTCGGTTGATACACTGCGTGCGGTCCCGCCCAGTGTGCGTGAGGCAAGTCTGGCTTTAGGAGCGACTCAGTGGCAAACGATGTCCAAGGCGATTATTCCCGCCGCGGCTCCAGGATTGGCAACGGCGGTCGTGTTGGGAATGGCGCGTGCCATTGGCGAAACGTTTGCTGTGAGCTTGGTCTTGTTCGGTAGCGTGCTGCCAAAAAACCTCTTTACGCCACTCGTTTTTTTCCAGCCCAATGTCAATATCACGCAGCAAATTGTGCAAGACTTTGGTGAGACCTCTGGCGTCTCGCGTGATGGCTATTGGACGCTGGCGTTTATTCTGCTTATCATCTCATTTTTGTTTATATGCATTAGCCGTTACCTTGCGAGCAGGAGCGTATATCGATGAGTACACAACAGATACAATCGGCACCACAAGAGGGGGCAGATGGTGTACGGTCGCAAGACCTGTCTCGCTTGATGGGCCGCTTGCATGCCACTAACAATGTTGCTGTTACCATCCTGTGGGTGATGATGGGAATTGTGACGCTCGTTTTCGTGGGCACGATTGTGCTTTTACTGGTGCAAGGTTTTAGCTATCTCTTTAGTCCATCTTTCTACGCTACTGACCAAGCCGCTCTTGATCGCGGTATCACCATCGCGCCTGAGTTGTTCAACACGTTTTATATCCTGATTCTATCAGAGATTTTCCTGGTGCCGATTGCATTGGCGGCGGCTATCTATCTGGTAGAGTATTCGAGCCAGGGACCGCTGGTGACAATCATCCACTTCGCAGCGGAAACACTGGCAGGTGTGCCTTCGATTGTGCTTGGTCTCTTTGGTGTGATTGTATTTGTTCTCACCTTCCATATGGGCTTGAGCCGAATGGCGGGTGCCTTAACACTGCTGTGTTTGAACTTACCGTTAGCATTGCGTTTGTTTGAGGACGCACTGGCATCTGTGCCAAGAGAATTGCGCGAGGGTGGCCTGGCTCTTGGTGCCACCAAATGGCATGTTATTCGTACTGTCGTGCTGCCTTCTGCTCTGCCGGGCATCATCACGGGCATTATTCTCTCGGCAGGCAAGATCATCGGCGAGGCCGCTGCCTTGGTCTTCACAGCAGGTACCACTAACCCGCGCAATGTGTTTACACTTAATCCCTTCATTTCAAGCGATACCTTGACAATTCACCTGTGGTACATCAAAACGCAGGGAGCCGGTTCTGCGGGTATTTCCTCGGCGCAGGCTACTGCTATCTCAGCAGGCTCGGCAGCATTGCTCATCGTCATCCTGCTGCTTATCAATCTCGCTGCACGTGGTCTGGGCCGCTATATCCAACGTCGGGTCACAGCTGCATAAGTAAGAATGTCCCTCGTGGACATCCAAATGCTTCGAGGGCAATCCCTCGGATGTCACACGTGGGCATTCTACAGAGAGACAAGGAAAAGACAACCTTATGAACTTTTCAGCAGAACTCACAAACGGTGGTAGTCCCTCTCTTCCCGAGGGTGCGAATATCTTTTCTCGTAAAGTAGCGCGTAGTGGTCATATCTCCTATGAAGGTCGTCCATACTTTATCAGTAAGGCTCTCGCCGGACGCTATATTCGTCTGGTTGTGCTGGCAGATCGGCTTATCGTCGATGCGTCTATCCCATTGCACAAGGAATATCCCCTGGCATAGAATAAAGAGATCTATATCACTGCGTTGTGGTATAACGAATGAAAGGAGGAGTCATGGACTCCCGTCTCAACCAACCCATGCAAGGGTTAAAGGTAGAGCCGCTACAAGATGAATATGCGAATAGCACGCAGAAGGATGCTACTGTGCAAGAGCAGACAAAGACAACTTCCCCTTCTGAAGTCATGGGTAATTTTGATCCCACGAAAAAGCTGAATACGAATGCGACCGCGAAAATAGATGTAAAAGGGGCGAATTTCTGGTATGGGGCAAAGCAGGCACTTTATGATGTCACTGTACCCTTACGAGAACGCCAGGTAACGGCTCTGATTGGGCCATCAGGCTGCGGCAAATCCACCTTCCTGCGTACGCTCAATCGAATGAATGATCTCATTCCAGGGACACGTACGGAAGGCGAGGCATTGTTGGATGGGACGATGAATATCTATGCGAGTAGCACCGATGTCGTTATGCTACGGCAACGCATTGGGATGGTCTTCCAGCGTCCGAATCCCTTCCCGAAATCCATTTTTGAGAACATCGCCTATGGCCTACGTGTGCAGGGCAAGTCGAATAAATACATTCAGGAGACCGTTGAGCAGAGCTTGCGCGGAGCGGCTATCTGGGATGAGGTCAAAGATCGTTTGAATGCTTCCGCCCTCGGTCTTTCAGGTGGTCAACAGCAGCGTTTGTGCATTGCACGTGCTCTGGCCGTCAAGCCCGATGTGCTGCTCATGGATGAGCCATGTTCCGCCCTCGACCCCATCGCAACCCTCAAAATTGAGGAATTGATTACTGAACTTGTGCAAGAGTATACTATTGTCATTGTAACGCATAATATGCAGCAAGCGGCTCGTGTTTCACAGTTTACTGGCTTCTTCCTATCGGGAAAACTCATCGAGTCTGCACCAACGACGACACTCTTTGAGCATCCCCGGCAAAAAGAAACCGAAGATTATGTGAGCGGACGCTTCGGTTAAACCAACAGCTGGGAGCAATGTTGTGGCACGCAAAATCCTGGTCGTGGACGACGAGGCGATTTTGGTAGAAACCATTGCCTACAATCTAGAGCAGGCAGGGTATCAGGTGACGACAGCGGCAGACGGTGCGAGTGCATTGGAAGCAGCGCACCGCGAGTTGCCTGACCTGATTGTGCTTGATCTGATGTTGCCGGAGATGGATGGCTTGGAGGTCTGCCGACAGTTGCGTCGCGAAAGTGCAACCGCGCAGACACCCATCATTATGCTGACCGCCAAAAGCGACGAGATTGATAAGGTAGTGGGCCTAGAGGTGGGGGCCGACGATTATGTGACGAAACCCTTTGGAAGGCGCGAGTTATTGGCTCGCGTGCGTGCTTTATTGCGTCGTTCCGAATATCCAACGGCGATAGAAGAGAAACCCGCTGAGTCGTCCGTGGAGGAAGTTCCTCGTGTCAGCCGCGAGTTGGTGGTTGGTCCCTTGCGCATCGACCTAGCGGGCCGTCGCATCAATTGTCGTGGTCAGGAGATGGAGCTTCAACCAAAGCAATTCGATCTCCTCACTTACCTTGTGCGTAATCGTGGCACGGTTCTGACACGCGACCAATTGTTACACAACGTCTGGGGCTATGACTACGCGGGTGATACGCGCACCGTTGATGTTCATGTGCGCTGGCTACGCGAAAAATTAGAAGAGGACCCCGCCAATCCGAAATTAATCCAAACGGTGCGTGGCGTAGGCTATGCCTTCCGCTGGTAAACAAACCAACGAAAAAATGCTGCGGTCTCGCCGTGGCGAGACCGCAGCATTTTTTCGTTGGTTTGTTTATGCTTGTTCTAAGAAATCTAACGCGGCCCGTGTCAGCACTTCGACGCCAACGGGCAGGGCTTCCTCATCGATGTTGAAGCGGGGATGATGATGTGGATAGGCATCGCCTTTGGCGGTGTTGTGTGCCCCTACAATGAAGTAGCAGCCCGGTACGGCATTCAGGAAGTGGGACATATCGTCACTGCCAGTGGTCATGACATCTTCCGAGCCATCTACCTCCTGCTCACCGACGGCGGCAATGGCGGCTTTGCGTACAAGCTCCGTCATCTCCGCGTCGTTAGTGCAGGGTGGGCAACCATCATGCATCACCGTGTCACAACTTCCACCCATCGCGCTAGCTATCCCTTGCGAAATCTCTTGGATGCGCCGTTGTAATTTGGCGCGGTGCTCCTTGCTAAAGGCGCGCATGGTGCCATTCATTGTCACCTCTTCGGGGATGATATTGAAGGCGGTGCCCGCGCTAATGGTCCCAATGGTGATGACGGCGGCTTCGAGCGGCGAGGTTTCGCGGCTGATCAGCGTTTGCAGGGCAAGCGTGATGTGAGCTGCGATGACGATGGGATCCACCGCTTCATGAGGCGAGGCGGCGTGACCACCCTTGCCATGTACGTGAAGCGTAAACGAGTCGGCACTGGCGAAGATGGTGCCAGCTCGGACACCAACACGACCGAGCGGGTAATTACTGATCAGGTGCAGACCGATGACGCTATCAACGCCATCCATCGCTCCCTCTTGCACCATTGGTTCCGCGCCGCCGATGCGCTCCTCAGCAGGCTGAAAGATAAATTTCACATTCCCTTTGAGTTCAGCGCGCCGTTTGCTTAAGATATCTGCTACCGCGAGCAGAATCGAGGTGTGTCCATCGTGTCCACAGGCGTGCATCTTGCCATCCGTTTGTGAACGGTAGTCAATCTGGTTAAGCTCATAAATGGGCAAGGCATCCATGTCGGCGCGAATGGCGATTGTTTTCGTGTTCGCCCCTGCTTGACGAGCCTCGCCATGTAGCAGACCAATCACGCCTGTTTTCGCTATTCCCGTTTGCACGTCTAGGCCCATTGCGCGTAGGCGTTCGGCCACGATGCCGGAGGTACGTACCTCTTCAAAGGCCAGTTCAGGGTGTTCATGAAAATCGCGGCGGGTCGCGATTAGGTCTGGCACCAGTTCATCAATTTCAGCTTTCAGTTGGTCGGGGTTTGAGACAGACATGCATGCTCCTTTAAGTTTGCAACACAAGAAACGGATAGTTTCTCCCTCCGTAATACCTTATCATAATATCATATAAAGCAGATAGCAGACACGATAGGAGCAAGATTATGATGCAGCAAGATGTGTATTGGCAAGCCGTGTTAGCGCATGATCGTGGCTATGATGATGCCTTTGTGTATGCGGTCCGTTCGACTGGCGTGTATTGTAAAGCATCCTGTCCTTCGCGCAGGCCGCGCCGTGAGCACGTGCGTTTCTTCACGCAGCCAGCGGAGGCGCAGGAAGCTGGTTTCCGTCCCTGCCGTCGTTGCCAGGTGAATGCACAAGCAGAGACAGGCAATGAGCATCAGACGATGGTGCAGCAACTCTGTCATTATATCGAGGCCCACAGCGACGCGTCGCTATCATTGGAAACGCTGAGCGCGGAGGTGCATCTCAGCCCTACATATATGCAGCGCGTGTTTAAGCAGGTCATGGGTATTACACCACGTCAATATCAACACAGTTGTCGTATCACGCATCTCAAGGCGCAGATGAAAGAAGGATCAGCAGTGACGAGCGCACTCTATGAAGCGGGTTTTGGTTCCAGCAGTCGTCTCTATGAGCAAGCGACGACGCAGTTGGGCATGACGCCGGGGACATATCGCCAGCATGGAAAGGGCATGGCTATTAGCTATACGATTGTGAATTGTCCTCTAGGGCGTCTACTGGTGGGGGCAACGGAGAAGGGCTTGTGCTCTGTTTGTATCGGCGACGAGGATAGCAAACTGGAGTCTGCGCTTTATGAGGAGTATCAGGCGGCCACTATCATGCGCGATGATGAAACGCTGCAACAATGGGTGAATGCGTTATTGCAGCATCTTACGGGGAATCAGCCCCAATTACGGTTGCCCTTGGATGTGCAGGCCACGGCTTTCCAACGGCGTGTTTGGGAAGCATTGCAAGCCATTCCCTATGGCGAGACCCGTTCGTATGCAGCCATTGCCACGCAACTCGGTGATGCGAAGAAGGCGCGCGCCGTTGCTCAGGCCTGTGCCAGCAATCCCGTGGCCATTGCCGTGCCCTGTCATCGCGTGGTGCGTGGTGACGGCTCTGTCGGCGGCTATCGCTGGGGTGTGGAACGCAAAAAACAACTCTTGGCGCAAGAAGCTGGCAAAGAAGAGGTAGTGCAGCGTGGGTGAGATGGCCTTATCGCCTCACCCAGCACTGCCTCTTTTGAATGGCTCCTGCTGAATGCTAAAATTGGCTGTAGGACTGAGGGCCTCTTCGTGGTAGGATGATACTATACATTCTGTAGTATTGGAATTCTCCCCTAAGATAAGGTTGTCTTCTTCTGATGAAACAAACATATGAAACACAACTACAACCGGCACAAACGACTATTGAAGATGGAAAGATTTTAAAAAAAGAGAAGGCGTCACTAGTTGATCGCGTGGGCATTATATTAGCTCTGCTCTCACTGTATATCATCTGGGGCTCGACCTACTTTGGCATGCGCATCGCTTTACATGACTTCCCGCCGTTTCTTATGGCGGGTCTGCGCTTCTTGGTTGCAGGCGTTTTATTGTATAGTTTTTTACGGCTGCGTGGCACCCCCAGGCCGCTACGTGTAGAATGGATCGGTGCGAGTGTCGTTGGCCTGTTCCTGCTCGTCGGTGGCAACGGTGGTGTCTCGTTTGCCGAGCAATGGGTGGCATCGGGCCTCGCGGCGGTAGCCCTTGCGACTATCCCACTCTGGGCTGCTTTCCTGTTTGGCTTGATGGGTCGCTGGCCGACGCGTCTGGAATGGTTGGGCTTATGTCTGGGCTTCATTGGTGTGATATTGCTCAATCTGGAAAATAACGTCTGGGCAAACCCTATTGGTGCGATTGCCTTGCTGCTTGCACCCATCTCCTGGGCCTTGGGAACGGCTCTGAGTACGCGACTCTCGTTGCCGAAGGGGTTGATGTCGAGTGCGGTGCAGATGTTGATCGGTGGTGCGGCCCTACTCGCAATCGGCTTGCTGTTGGGTGAGCGTATGCATGGCTGGCCAGCACCATCGTCAATAGAGGCGATGGTGTTCCTTACCTTCTTTGGCTCACTGATTGCCTTCTGCGCCTATGGCTACTTGCTGAAGCGTGTCCGTCCCGCGCTTGCCACGAGTTATGCCTATGTCAATCCGCTCGTCGCGGTAGCACTGGGCGTTGGCTTCGCGGGCGAACACATCACGATCATTGGTATTGTGGCGATGCTTGTCATTCTGAGTGGTGTGGGCATTGTCTCTTTAGGACGTGTGCAAAAATAAAGAAAATACTCATGAGTAACGTTGCCCGTCCGCAACGTTACTCATGAGTATTTTCTTTATTGTGAGCGTCCGCGCGGCAACGGAGCGCGGCCAGGAGGTTGTTTGGGACGCGGTCCTGGGTGGATGTCCGGGATGCTTCGGGTGATCACCTCGTCCATTCCTACCAGTAGCTCTTCGCCATAGTGATATACCTTGAGTGGGGAGCCTGCGAGTAGGCGGTAGGTCGCTTCCTTTGTACGTACCTCTATGCGTAAGCGACTGCCACGGAACAGGAGGTGGAAGGAGAGCCGTTTCAGTGCCTCGGGTATCCGTGGGGTGAAGGTGAGCGAGCCGCTTTGCAAGCGCATACCACCAAAACCCGATACTAGTGCTATCCAGGCTCCTGCCAGTGATGCCATGTGGAGTCCTTCTCGCACGTTGTGCGCCAGATCGTGCAGGTCCAATAGTGCCGCCTCACCTAGATAATCGTAGGCAAGTTGGAGTTGACCCACCTCCGCGGCCAGAACCGCTTGTATAGATGCCGAGAGTGAGGAGTCGCGCACAGTCACAGCCTCATAGTATGCGAAGTTGCGTGCCTTCAGGTCTGGACTGAACGCGTCGCTGCGCAATAGCATTGCGAGGATGAGGTCAGCTTGCTTGATTACTTGCTTGCGATAGAGATCAAAGTAGGTGAAGTGGAGGAACAAGGGGTACTGGTCAGGCGTGGTATCGGCGAAATTCCATACCTCGTGCTCGGTAAAGGCTTCCGATTGCGGGTTCACTCCCAGTTGCTTGTCGTAGGGGATGAACATTTTCTTTGCCGCCTCACGCCAACTGGCGATCTCGTCAGCGTCCACTCCGAGTGTGAGTGCCTTCTCGGGATTGCGTTGCGCCACCCTTGCCGCCCAGCGCAGGTTATGCTGGGCCATCAGGTTCGTGTAGACGTTGTTGTCGGCCAGAGCACTGTACTCGTCGGGTCCGGTGACACCATCGATGCGGAACTGATCGGTGGTCGTGTTGAGAAAACCGAGGGAACGCCATAGTCGTGCTGTCTCGACAAGCAACTCTACACCCACCTCTTCCTCGAACTTTTTGTCGGCGGTTGCCTGAATATAGTGGGCCACGGCGTAGGCGATGTCTGCGTTAATGTGGAACGCGGCGGTGCCCGCTGGCCAGTATCCGGAACTCTCAGCGCCGCGGATCGTTCGCCACGGGAAGGCTGCTCCACGCAGTTTCAGCTCTTTTGCATGTGCCTTTGCCTGGTCGATAATCGAGTAGCGCCAGTAGAGGGCGTCAGCAGCGGCCCGTGGGAGGGTGAGTGTCAGCAGGGGCAGCACGAAGGTTTCCGTGTCCCAGAAGGCGTGTCCGTCGTAGCCAGGACCAGTCAGACCCTTGGCCGGAATGGGGCGTTGCTCTGCACGTGCGCCCGCTTGCAGAACGTGAAAGAGCGCGAAGCGTACCGCTTGCTGAATCTGCGGATCTCCCTCTAACTCGACGTTTGCACCGGACCAGAATTCATCCAGATAGGCTCGTTGTTCGGCGAGCAGTCCTTCCCAACCAGTCAAACGGGCGGCGGATAACGCGGCCATGACCTGATCGCGTACGGCAGGCTGTGAACGCAGACTTGACCAGCCATAAGAGATGTATTTGACGATGCGCAGTCGTTCGCCGGGTTTCAATTGTCCAATCACGGACACACGCACGACATCGGGTGCGCTTTCAGACTCGACAAACATCCCTGCTGGGCCCTCGATATGATGATCTATGGCCGCTCCAATGCGCAGGTTGCTGACGTGGGTATGATGGATTAAGTAACCAGCTGTGCCCAGCATGTGGTGCTCTTCGCTCACCAGGGCGGAAGCGAGAGCTGATCCCACGCGCGGGTCTTTCTCCTGGGTGGGGAGTGCCTCGTTCGCGACAAGCTCTGACTGCACCACGATGCGCGTCGTGGCGTCAAGCGGTTCCACCTCGTAGCAGATGGCGGCGATAGCCCGCTGGGTGAACGACACCATGCGCACGGATGAGATCTTGACGGTAGAACCAGCGGGGGAGGTCCATTGGACGTTGCGGCGGAGCACACCGGCGCGTAAGTCGAGTTCGCGCTCGTGGCTTTGCACCTTGCCGTAGCGAACGTCAAAAGGTTCGTCGTCAATGAGGATACGGATGAGTTTGCCGTTGGTGACATTAATGATCGTCTGCCCTGACTCAGGATAGGCGTATCCTCCCTCGGCATAGGGCAACGGACGCAGTTCATAAAAAGAATTCAGGTAGGTGCCAGGGAGTCCATGTGGGTCTCCCTCGTCGAGGTTGGCCCGCAGTCCGATGTGTCCATTGGAGAGGGCAAAAATGGATTCGGTTTGCGCCAAGGTATCGAGGTGGAGTCCCTGCTCGCGGATACTCCATTCCTCGATCTTAAAGTCAAGCTGTTCGGTCAACTCTGACCTCCTATTGCAATTCTTACACGCTACGAAACTACACTCTAGTATCCTATTTCCCGACGTTGAAGCGGAAGTGTACGATATCGCCATCCTGCACGATGTACTCTTTCCCTTCCAGGCGTTGCAGTCCTTTCTTGGTGGCGGCGGCGAATGAGCCACAGGCCATGAAGTCTTCATAGCGTGTCACCTCGGCACGGATGAAGCCGCGCTCAATATCAGAGTGGATCTTGCCAGCGGCCTCTGGTGCTTTCGCGCCTTTGGTGACGGTCCAAGCACGCACCTCGTCTTCGCCCGCGGTCAAGAAGGTGATCAGGTTGAGCAGGCGATAGCCAACTTGAATGACGCGACCAACGCCGAGGCGTGGCAGGCCGAGTGATTCGAGATACTCGTGTGCATCCTCTTCTGGCAGTTCCGCGAGTTCTGCTTCCAGGCTGGCTGAGACGGCCACCACTTCCGAGCCCTCTGCCTTCGCTCGTTTCGCCACGGTGACTATGCCCTTGAGTTCGCCGGAGAGCGCAGTGCTTGCTACGTCTTGTCCTGCTTTGATCTTATCTAGCAGGTCGTTTGCCTCACCTAGTGCATCTTCACTGACGTTGAGCACGTACATGCGTGGCTTCGATGTGAGGAAGAAGAGTTCACTCATAATGGCGTGATCCTGTGCGCTGAGTTCGAGCTGGCTGACCAGTGTGAGTTCGTTGAGAGCCTCTTGCAGGCGGTGTAGCAACTCCAACTCTGGCTGATACTTCTTGTCGCCCGATTTTGCGGCCTTTGTCGTGCGGTCAAGCCGCTTCTCGACCGTTGCGAGGTCGGTCAAGGCAAATTCGGCGTTAAGGCTATCGAGGTCACGATTAGGATCAATGGTATCATAGATGTGTGGCACATTGCCGTTGGCAAAGGTACGTAGCACGATGGCAAAGGCGTCGGCATTGCGAATATGGCCGAGAAATTCCGCGCTCAAGCCTTCGCGTTTTTCCTGTCCGGTCTGGGCATGTTGTCCCATACCTGCGACATCGACAAATTCGACGGTGGTATAGGTGGTTTTTTTAGGGTTGAATATATCGGCTAATGGCTGGAGGCGTGCGTCTGGCACCTGCACGATAGCGCGATTTGCTTGTACCGTGCTGGTGGCATAGCCTTCAATGGGTGCGCCAGCCTGAGTTAAGGCATTGAATAAGGTGGTCTTCCCGCTTTGGGGCAAGCCAACAATTCCGATGGTAAGAGCCATATGTATGTGTTCCTTTTCGACATAACGTCACAGTGTCTTTGTTAATCGCCCCTATTGTACTACCTTCCCCCTAGAGGTGCAATGTGGTGTGTAATTAGGGGCATGCGCTGTTGCCTTTTCGGGAAGCATCACCCAGCAAGGGACGCGCTGAAGTTGGTCCCTACGAAACTTGCTGGGTGCTCTTACTGGTTGTCCTCGTCGATACTGTGAAACTTGTTATATTTTTCGCGGATATGGCGTGCCCGCGTGAGAAAAATGGTGGCATCGGCACGGTGATTCAGGCTCCAGAGGACGAACGTGTATTGGCTCAAGGTTGTGCCGACCGCGGGATGCTCAGGACCTAGCTTCTTCTCACGAATGGCAAGCGCACGTTTGAAGAGTGCTTCCGCCTCTTCGTAGCGTTTACGATGGCGATAGAGTCGCGCCAGATCATGCAGTGTTTGGGCTACATCGGGATGCTCGGGCCCGAAGAAGCGTTCGCGCATGACCAATGCCCGTTTATAGTACTGCTCAGCCCGTTCGTGATCAGGCCGCTCGAAGTACAATTCGCCCAAGCTATTGAGGCTGTACGCAATATCGGGATGCTCGTCGCCAAACACATGTTTTCGTATGATCAAGGCTTCATTATACAGTGCCTCGGCCAGACTGAAACTTCGTTGCTTGACATAGA
>JBBPYR010000076.1:0-27776 GCA_038199755.1 Ktedonobacterales bacterium
TGACGGTGGGGCTGGCGTTCGTCATCCCTAGTTTTTCTTGTTCTGCTGCTTCTGCTGTTCAGCCAGTTCTTTTACGCGCTGCACTTGATCTTTATGGCAAACGACGGTGATGTTGTCCATTTGCACGATGACAACATCTTCCATGCCGATGGTGTAAATGGCGCGGTCAGTCGTATTGTAGACGATCGTATTCTGGCTATTCAGGTCGTGATGCTGACCAACCGAGTGTACCCCTTGCTCATTAGCTGGGAAGAGATTGCCATACTGTTCCCAGTTGCCCACGTCGTTCCAGCCCAGGTTGGCGGGAATGACGACAAGATTCCTGGTCTTTTCCAGGATACCGTAGTCGATAGAAACGGACTGGAGGGTAGGCCACACTTTATCGAGTGTGGCCTCATCTGCTGAAAGCGCCATCACATCGACGATGGTTTCAATTTTGCGTAGCATCTCTGGGAGGTGTTCTCGGAACTCAGCCAGAATCGCCTGAACCTTCCAGATAAAGATGCCACCATTCCACACATAATGGCCGTCCGCGAGATAGTTCTGGGCCGTGGCAAGATTCGGCTTTTCGACGAAGCGTTCGGCGCGGAATGCTTGGTGTCCATATCCCTTATCCACCTCTTCGGCGAAACGAATGTAGCCATAGCCAATTTCAGGGGTGGTTGGTTTGATGCCAATGGTCACAAGATGCCCCTGCGTTGCTAACTCATACCCCAGTTGGAGGGTCTGGATGAAGGTGTCAACACGAGCAATGGTGTGGTCCGCACTGAAAATACCCATTACCGCATCTGGGTCCTGACGGGCGATGGTCGCGGCAACCCAGGCTATAGCGGGCGCAGAACTGCGTCCCATTGGTTCACGTAAAATATGGGCCTGTGGAATTTGTGGAAGATGTTCGTGAACGAGGGGGGTCATGCTACGGCCAGTGACAACCCATGATTGTTCAGGTGTTGCCAGGGATGCGACACGGGAGAGCGTTTCTTGAATCATACTATTACCATTAGGAAGTGGTAAAAATTGTTTGGGGAAGCTAGGGGTGCTTAATGGCCATAAGCGGGTGCCGCTGCCACCCGCGAGAATAACTGCATTGAAATGTTGCATACGTAATCAACTCCTCATATATAGTTCTTTTTCTTCATTATAGCTAATGCAAATAATTGTGATTTGCTTATGGTGTCGCGTAAGGCTGTCGCGTAAGGCTGTCGCGTAAGGCTACTGAGGCAATATCAGGATTGTATAGAGGTTTCTGTGATATGTCAATGCCTGAAATGTCTATAAAAGGAGTGCTAGCTGGACAAGCAACCTGCGTTACTTGTCCAGCTAGCACTCCTTTTATCTTCTTTTAACTCTTTCTTAACGATTACTTGGCGTACTCGACCAGGATAATCAGACCACCCATTTCGTTGCCTGTTTGACCAGGGTTCATGACGTGGCTCAGGATGTGGCAGTGGAAGGGATAGATGCTGCCTGGGTCTGCCCATCCGTAGAAGGTGAGGTCATAGGTTTCGCCAGGGGCAACCTGTACTGTATCCTTTTGTATCGGTTGTGCTAACGGGTGCCCATCTTCCGCAACAATGTTGAAGAATTGTCCATGGAGATGCATTGGGTGCATCATCTCGCTCGCACCGATCATACGGATGTGTACGGTCTGACCATGTTTTAGCAAGATTGGCTGCGTGTCAGGGAAGCTCTTCCCATTGATGGTATAGAAAACGCCTTCCGAGTTTGACATTTCGCTGATGAATTCAGTGTACTCGACATCGGCTTTTGGTTGCGCTAGTGCTTGTGGGCTGCCTGGGCGCGGGTCGACGATGAAGGCACCGTAGAAGCCGCCGGGGACCTGCATCAAATCATTATCATGGCTGTGATACCAGTGTGTACCGACGTCCTGATCGTGTATTGTGAAGTCATAGGTGTATGTTTGGCCGGGTTGAATAGCTTTCTGACCGACTCCGGGAACGCCATCTACGCTGCTAGGTAGCATCAGACCATGCCAGTGCATCGAGGTTGATTGCGACAGATGGTTTACTAGTGTGATACGAATATGATCGTTAGCGGTAACGCGAATGGCTGGCCCTGGAACGGTCCCATCGATGGTATAAGCGACCACACGATGGCCCTTCACCACTTCCCACATCACCTGTTTTGCCGTGAAATGGAAGTGTTTGGCTCCGTCAGCATCAATCGTGAACTGTGCGGGTTGACCGCCATATTGTTGTGTGGCGTTAGGAATGTTTTGTGTCTGCTGTGAAGAACCGCTTCCCATATTCATCCCACTACTGCTGCTGCTCGCGCTGCTATTGTTCGTCGCAGGAGCGGCGGCTGGTGGCGTGCTTGTGACGGTAGAACCAATGCCAAAAGCTAGTAGAGCAACCATAAAAAGGGAAAATACGGTGAGTACAAAGTAGGGTGAAAGGCCTTTTCGCTGTGGTATATTGCGATGTGTCACTGCATGTTCGATCACAGGGGTTGCGCCTTGTGCGTCCGGGCTCACGGCAGTGGAGCCCTTAATGCTGGGCTTATCAAGCGTACTCGCCATGTCTGATGTCTCCTTGTGTGTTAGTGTAAAAAATGTCTATCCATTATGCCTCGTTGGATGTAGCGATTTGTCTTTTCGTTACTGGTAAGAGCATACAGCCTATGAATCACAGTGAAATCACAAGCAGCGGAAGAGCTATCACAGAACAATCACAAGCGTACAGATCTATCACAATCATAAAAAGCAAGCTGCGTTCTCTCTTCTTTTTTGAGAGAACGCAGCTTGCTTTTGTGCTATGCGAGCAAATTAGGGTGATTAGGAGGGTTGGGCAGGAAGCATATAGCCGATGCCCACTTTTGTCACTATATAGCGCGGATGCGTATAATCAGGCTCGATTTTGCGTCGTAGGCGATTAATATTCACTTGGAGTACATGGCTTTCGCCAACATACTCAGATCCCCAGACATGCTCTAGCAGCAGATCCTGTGTGACGACACGACCAACATTCTGGGCTAGATAGGCGAGCAGGCGATATTCGATGGGTGTTAACGTAAGTTCCTTGTCATCCATCTTTACCAGATGTTGCGCATAGTCAATGGTGAGATTGCCAATCGTCACAATTGAGCGCATGGTTTGCGATTGGTCCTGACTATTGAATTGTGAGCGACGGAGTACAGCGCGTACCCGCGCTAGCATTTCATCGACGCTAAAGGGTTTGGTGAGGTAGTCGTCGGCTCCAAGGTCAAGACCATGTACTTTGTCCTGGTCTTGTCCACGGGCTGTGACAATGATGATCGGGACGGCAGAAAATTCGCGTACACGTTGGCATACGGTCAAGCCATCCATTTTAGGCATCATCACATCCAGAAGCACAAGATCGAATGCTTGTGATTCGATCATTTCCAATGCTTGCTGCCCATCACTGGCGGTAAATACCTCGTAATCCTCAAATTGCAAATTGCGTGCGATTAAACGCAGCAATTGCGGATCGTCATCGGCGGTAAGAATAGTGGTCTTTTTTTGTGGCATATGTTTTCAACCTCTTGATCTATCACTCTGATATTTATGCAGTCTGTTCTTCTTTCGTTTGAATAGGTAAAAGAACATGGAAAGTACTTCCACTTCCAGGCTCACTCTCTGCCCAGATAAAACCGTGATGGAGTTCAATAATATGTTTGCAGATGACGAGGCCTAATCCGAGGCCATTTACCTCACGTGTCAGACTGGTATCGACACGATGAAAACGCTGAAAGATGCTCTTCAGGTGTTCTTGTGGAATACCTATACCGTGATCTTGTACTACTATTTCTACCATGTGTTGTTGCAACGGTCCTTCTAAGCGAGGGTTGTCCGTCAGCGAGAGACCAGCCACCTGTGCCGTTGTGAATGATGTTATGGGTCGTATGGTAATCTCAACTTCTTTATCTTCTGATGAATAGAGTGTAGCATTTTCTAGTAGATGGTCCAAGACCTCGCGCATTCTCATGCGATCAACCATAACGACTTGCTCTTCTGCTTGTAGGTTGTACCATGTGCCCTCAACCCGTAACTGGAAGCGATTTGAATTGCTGATAGGGGGTTGGTTTTGTACGTATTGTTCTCTCCCGATGATGGCTTCTTGTACAAGATAGGGCAGATGAACACGCGAGAGCATAAGGTCAACCTTGCCGGTCTCTAATGCAGAAAGTTCTAGGAGACGATCAATCACAACTTCTAAACGGTTGCTCGCTTGATCAATGGCGACCAAAAACTCATGACGCTCCTTTCGCGAAATGCGTTGTTCGTGCCGTAGCAACGTGAAGGTATACCCCTTAATCGAAGCTAAGGGATTCCGTAGTTCATGACTAACCGTTGAAAGCAAATCTGCGTCGAGCGAATCTGCTTTCTGTGTCGTTGGTTTGTCCTGTGAATCCATCTTATTTCTGCCCATACAAACTTCTACTCCGTCTTACATTCCTTTTGAACTAGTATAATATGTTCCTACTCACAGGAAAAGCACAGAGTTCATTGTAATATCACAATTGCATCACAACACTACAGATAAAGCAAGTGCAAACGAATTGCTTGCACCTATGCAAACTGTGCTATATCATACATAATGAGAAGAAAGTGATGTTCCCGACTTTATCATTAGGTGAGGTATCCTTATAAGAGGTATGGTGCAAAACAAATGGATGAAGAGAAACAACGGCGTTCAATGGCGGACTTATTTACGGCTCTAAGCCGTGTGGGAACGGCCCTCATGGGGGAGTTGGACGAAACACGTCTCTTGCAATTAATAGCAGAAACGGCCTCTGACCTAACGGGTGCCTCATTTGCCGCTTTTTCGCTGCGCCCTATCAATGAACTCGGCCAACCAGTGGTTGCTTCTGAAGGGAATCTGTTCTATCTCGCTGCGGTGGTTGGAGTAACGCCTGAGCAGGAAGCGTTGTTTCATCGTATGCCTTTAGGCGGTGAAGGTCTGCTGGCTCCCATCTTTCGTCATGGCATTGCGGTGCGAGTTGATGATGTGCTAGTTCACATGCACAAATTAGAAAACTCTTTTTTAGGAAAGCATCATACTCCTCAAGAGATGCGTGAGAAGGCGCGAGAACAGGCATACTCCTATGCTCATGGTCAGGATGGAGCAGATGAATTACATTCGGTAGGCGTGCCGCCTGGTCATCCAGTGATACGCAGTTTTTTGGGTGCCCCTCTGCTAGCTCGTGAGGGCGAAGTGCGTGGCGGATTGTTGCTTGGACATAGAGAGCCTGGCAAATTTACTCATGATGACGAAACCTTGCTCGTCGGTCTGGCGGCACAGGCTGCGGTCGCGCTAGAGAATACACGACTGTATAGGGCGGCGCAGATGCGAGCCCAAGAGTTAGATGCCATCTTTGAAAGCATAGAGGATGGCGTGACGCTGGTTGATAGCGACGGAAAGATTGTGCGTGAGAATCGGGCAGCCCGCCAGCTACGCGAACATTTCCAGCACTACTCTTGTGGGGAAGAAGCACTTGAAACACTGTTGCACACGCCAGCACGACGTGCGTTAGATGGAGAACCGGCGGGTGAGGTCGCTGTGAAGATTAGCGATGAGCAAGACGAGACACGTGAATATCTTGTCAATGCCTCGCCATTACGCCAAGCCAGTACACAAGTTACAGCCGATACCTCGTCAGTGCCGCTGGCAATTGCGGGTGCCGTTGTCACTTGGCATGATGTCACTGAGGCGCGGCGTTTACTGGTGGAGCGGCGTATTCATGCACTGACCGAGGCACGTCGTGCTCTATTACAGCTCATTTTGGATGAGTTGCCGAGCAGCGTTTATCTTGTGCGGGGTGATGATGCTCGCATGGTATTAGCCAACCGATCTTCTGAAATGGTATGGGGAGCAAAATGGCACAATAATCAGCCCATGCAAGAGTTTCTCACACAAAACAATATTCGTATTTTTAGCTTTGATGGGCGTCCCCTTGTGTCAGAGCAGCTGGCAACTATCCGTGCGATACGTCATGGCGAGACGGTGCGGCAACATCAAGAGACGATTCGTCATAACGATGGCACGAATTTGCCTGTCGTTGTGAATGCTGTGGCGTTAACTATTCCTAACTTAGACAGTTCTTTCGTGGATACGAATGATACATCACTAGATCGTTTGGAGCGGGTTGCGTTGGTGGTCCACTTGGATGTGACGGCATTGAAAGAGGCTGAGCAGATCAAGGATGATTTTATTGGCATCGCGGCTCACGAGTTGCGCAACCCGTTAGCGGTGCTAAAAGGCTTCGCACGGACACTGGTGGTGCAGACAGAACGCGGGAATGGGCCACCACTCGCTGATTGGCAGATGGAGGCTGTACAGGGAATTGAGCAAGCGACAGCTCGCCTCGTGGAACTCACCGAGGATTTGTTGGATGTGACGCGTCTGCAAGCTGGACGCCTGGAATTTTCTATCGAACCGCATGATATGGTTGCACTGATCAAGCGCACTATGGCGCGGCTACAGATGACGACCAGCAAGCACACATTGCAGGTGCATACACAGGCACCCTACTGCGTTATATTCATGGACCCCCGACGCACAGAGCAAGTTTTGACCAATCTGTTGAATAACGCCATTAAATATAGTCCTGAAGGCGGGATCATTGATATTTTTGTCGCACAGGCAGAACAGGATGACAACGCGATTATCAGTGTTCGTGACTATGGTATTGGTATTCCTAAGCAACAACATGCACGCATCTTCGGGCGTTTTGCGCGTGCAGATAATGCGCAGGAGCATGGTATTGGGGGGACAGGTTTGGGCTTATATCTCAGTCGCGAACTAGTTGAGCGACAAGCGGGACGTATCTGGTTTGAATCGGTAGAGGGCCAGGGGTCAACCTTCTTTATTGCCTTTCCTTTGTTTCATGAGGATGTCTGAGTGATCTGAGTGGTCTGAACCATCACTGCACTGTCACATTGTGACGAACTCGTGATTTTGACAGCGATTCCTGTGGCTATGTTGTGATATGGGGTAGGTATTCTCTCTTCATAGGATAACGGAATGCTCATAGCGAGTTTTATTTAGGAGAGAGATTCAGTGAGAAATCAGACAACACGAATATTGTTAGCAGCCATACAAGCCATTATTGGGTGGGAATGGTTGATGTCAGGCGTCAATAAAGTGCTATCAGGTACGTTTCCGCAAGGTCTTTCGGACTTCTTGAACGCGGGGGCGAAGGATAATCCCAACACGTGGTATGTCGCTTTGCTGCACCACTATGTCATGCCGAACTGTGTCATCTGTGGATACATTGTCGAGTGGGCAGAGGTTGTCATTGCGGCTATTATGCTGATTGGGGCGGCTATTTTGTTGTTGCAACCGCGTATTCCAGAGCGCACGCAACAACGTTTTGCACTTCCATATGGCATAGCGGTTGCTACCTCATTGTTCATTGGTGCCTTTCTGACGGTGAACTTCCATTTCTCTATGGGAGGTTGGATTTTCCCGACATTCGACGCCTCGTCTGCCTATGGTGAGGGCGTTGATCTTGATGCATTGCTCCCCCCAATCTCTCTGGTATTGTTGATTGCAAATGTCTTACTGGTCAAGGAATTGACTAGGAAAGAGAAGAAAGACGAAAAGAGTAAACTAGTAGTAGCATAGCAACACACCAATAAAAAGAGCAGGTGCCGCATGTGTGACATCTGCTCTTTTCATTGGAGTGTTATTAAACCAGTTCTTCTATAGGAACTTGCGTTGACGCGGTGGATAGCTCTGCTGCGGATGCATTGGCAACACCCATGCGTGCTCTGCGTCGCTCCATCTGTTCAGGGGTGACGCGGAAGACATCCTTCACCAATCCGGCGCGCTCCAATGTCCATATGACATAGCCGGAGAGATCGAATTGCCACCAGTGCAAGCCATGAAATGCCGATCGGGGGAAGGCATGATGATTGTTGTGCCAACCTTCGCCCATCGCGAGCAAGCCCACAAGCCACTCGTTATGGCTTTGGTCAGTGGTTTCAAATTCTCGCTTGCCAAAGGTATGACAAACAGAGTTCACACTCCAGGTGACGTGGTGAGCGAGGAAGATACGCACTAATCCCCCCCATAGCAGGCCTGACCAGCCGCCGATGAGAAATGGGATGAGCAGAGAAAGACCAACCCACAAGAAAAATGTACGACTGACAAACACGACGAGAGGATCTTTGAGCAGATGGCGGCTATAGACGTTTGGGTCTGCCGCACGATCCTTAAACAACCAGCCGACATGGGCATGGAAAAAGCCTTCCACCGGACTATGGGGATCGCCCTCTTTATCAGAAAGCGCATGATGGCGTGTGTGGGTAGCCGCCCATTCAATGGCCTGCCCCTCCAAGGCCATAGAGCCGAGTACCAGGAAAAGAAATTTAATGACGGGATGTGGTTGAAAACTACGATGGGTCAACATGCGATGATAGCCTATAGTAACACCCAGAGCAGTGAGTACATACATCACTAGCAAAAGAACAATGTCGGTTGTATGGACGGCACGGTTCCAGAGTTGGAAAATTGCAAAGATCGTGGCAAGTAAAGGCACAACAACTGCTACAAGGACAATACCTTTGTACAATGTTTTGGAATTCATTGATCCTCCGATGTAATACTCCACCTTATAAGTGGAACTGCTTGCTCCACCTCTAAAATGTGGATCAAATAGTTAGAGAGGAAGCTGTGTGTTTTTGTTTCATTGGTTTTGAGGCGCAAAAAACATGTCTGCGCGCTCTTGTCAGTTTGGATAGGTCGTGTTATGCTTGCCACGTAATACACGTAAATAGGCGTGAAAAAGGGTTTTATAGAAGGGTACTTTCTGTTGTGGGCTAGTCATAGCCCTGATTATATGGTATTCTTGACGAATAATCTTCCCTTATGTATATGAGATAAGGGGAACTAAGAATTTTCTCTCATCTATCGTCTATATGTTTTATAGTAAAAATACATGACAGAGCGAGCTTGATCTAGTGGAAAACGAAGGACAGCAACCACCTCTGCCACCGCAGGGACCAGTAGGACAACCAGACTATTATGGCTGGCAATATGACCAGGAGCATCCAGAGGTTTCTCAGCCTCCGTCTGCCCCACAAGTCCCACCACATCTGCAACCACCGATCTATCTACCGCCACCAACGGTGCAGCAACCGCCACGTCCCCCTGCTCCGCGTGGGGGTGGACAAATGTCTGCGCGCTATCAAGAGCCTGTGGCTGATATGGGAACATCGTTAGGGTATGGGCAAGGCATGGAATATCAGTTTTCTGATGCGCCGCAGCCTTCTCAACCCTTGCCACAGCTGCGCCAGGAACGTTTACAGCGCTTGCGCGAGGAGCGTATGCGTCGTCAGCAACGGCGTCTGGGTGGTGATGTGACCACGGTGCTTAACTGGAAAGGAAAAGCCGGACAAGGAGCACAACGGGGTGTACAAGGTCTGCAAGGAAGAGTACAAGGTCCGCAAGAACGAGCACCTGCACCTGTGCCGGGCCAACATCCTGAGCAAGCCGCAGCCATGCAAATGTCTCCTGTGATAGCTTTGCCGCCCGCTGAGATTTTGCCTATACGTGCCTCAACGGAGCCGCCGCCAACGATAAGTACACCAGTGGAACATTCACCAATGGGGACACCCCATTTGCAAGGGGCCGCAGCCCCCGCGCAGGATACGGGCATGCTGCAAAAGGTGCGTATCGGTAGAGCAACCATGATTCTAACCGGCGCATTTGTGGCGAGCCGCTTTTTGGGCCTGTTGCGTACCTCCATGTTTGCTTTTGTCTTTGGCACCAGCAAAACATCTGATGCATACCTGCAGGCGTTTCTTATTCCCGACCTCATCTTCAATATTGTGGCGGGCGGTGCGCTAAGCTCCGCTTTTATCCCTGTCTTTTCAAAGTATATGGTGGGGGATAAGGACGAAAAGTCGGCTTGGCATATTGCTAATTCCGCACTCAATCTGGCAATCGCGATTATGGTTGTTTTGGCACTGATTGCCATTATTATTGCCCCTGTCATCGTGCCAATCTATAATCCTGCTGCCGCCCATGACCCGGCACAAACCGCCTTGATTGTGAATCTAACTCGCATCATGCTGTTGCAATCTATTGCCCTCGGTGCAGGTGTCATTATCAATGCCGTTCTGAATGCTCGTCAGGATTTCCTCTTGCCTGCAGTTGGTACTGTCGTATACAACGTTGGGCTTATCTTTGGTCTGGTTCCTGGCATCTTGCTGGCATTGCAAGGGCATCGCGACGATAACCTTGCTGTGTATGCTGCTACCTGGGGTGTGGTGCTCGGCGCGCTTTTTCAGGTCGGCATTCAAGTGCCGGGCTTGTTCAAGGTCGGTATGCATTATGCCCCAAGCTTTGATTGGCGGCATCCAGGCGTTATTCAAATCGGTCGTCAGATGGTGCCACGTGTCATTAACGCTGCTATGCTCTACCTGTCCATCTTTGTTGATCGCGGTCTGATCCAGCTGTTAGCAAAAACTGTTGGGCAAGATGCCATCAATGGTTTGATTACCCAGTATTATCAAGCGATGCAGCTTATGCTTTTGCCACTGGGTATCTTCGGTATGGCGGTTTCTACGGCTGCCTTTCCCACCCTGGCCGAGAATGTTGCCCGAGGCCGCTTTGATCGCGTGCGGAATACTGTGTTGGAAACTTTGCGTAGCATTCTGTTTATGTCTGTGCCCTCGGGTGTTGGCCTGGTTGTGCTTGGATTGCCCATTATTCAGGTTTTGCTGGAGCACGGTCGCTTTAGCTTGAGCATGGCTGAGTCTACGGCTGTGCCGCTAGCGTTTTTTGCAGTTGGTCTGGTGGGCCTTGCTGCTGTCGAGATTTTGACGCGCTCTTTTTATGCCTTGCGGGATAGCACGACGCCTGTGATTATTAGCGTCGGGCAGTTCATTTTCAAGATTGCACTTAGCCTGATTTTGATTGATGCCGCCATATGGGGAGCACAATGGGGCATGGGAGCACTGGCATTTTCTACTTCTGTTGCAGGGATATTGGAGGCGGTTGTACTTTTCTGGCTGCTCAATCAGCGCATAGGCGAAATGCAGATTCGTACCATGAGCCTTTTCCTGGGGCGGGTGTTGCTGGCATCACTGGCCATGGGTGCAGCTTTGTTGGTGACACGCTTTATCCTCGATTTTATCCTGGGGGCCGTTGCCCATATTCCCTTTCTCATCTGGCTGGATACCTTACGAACGCAATCATTGGGCTTGCTCGGCACCTTCGTGGCTCTTTTCAAGCTAATCCTAGAATTACTGGTTGGAGCGATTGTGTATATTCGGGTTGCGCGTTTGCTCGGTATTGATGAACTTGGTCCCGTGAAGCGGGTGCTCGATCGCTTGAAACTCTCCTGGATCTAGCATTCTCATTGTTTTGGAAGGGTGTTTTATGAAGCATGTGCGTCTCTCGATTGTTGGTTTTGGGGTGGTTGGGCAAGGGCTGGCTGAACTGCTGGCGACAAAGCAGCAGGAGCTACATCACAAGTATGATCTGGATGTGAAAGTAGTGAGCGTTGCGAATGCTCGTAGTGGCTTTATCTATCGCGAAGAGGGTTTAGAGCTTGCGACGTTGCTCGAACTTGCCGCTGCAAAACGCCCTTTGACAGAGCATCCTGCTGCACGGCATTGGCCTCATGCATTACAAGGCTTGCAGGAGACGAAAAGTGATGTACTAGCAGAGGTGACGGGAACGAATTTGCGGGATGCCGAGCCCGGATTAAGCCATATTCGTACAGCACTTGCGCGCAAGGTGCATGTCATCACCGCAAATAAGGGGCCAGGAGCATTGGCGGCGAACGAGCTGTTGACGCTGGCACAACAAAATGGCGTGCAGTTGCGCATGGAGTCAACCGTTATGGCTGGTACACCCGTATTGAGTAGCGTGCTTGAAGGTATGGCAGGTGCTAGAGTACGTGCGCTTCGTGGCATTTTGAACGGAACCACGAATTATATTTTAAGCGCAATGACTGCGGGTCGCGACTATGCTGAGGTATTGGCAGAGGCGCAAGCGCAGGGATATGCCGAGGCCGATCCCACTGCCGATGTCGAGGGCTATGATGCGGTGGCAAAAACGCTGATTTTGGCCGCGCTAGTCTTTGGTCATACACTCAAACCCGAACAGGTGACACGCACAGGGATCACCGCTATTACGCGGGAAGAGATGCAGCAGGCTAGCAAAGAAGGCAAGCGTATCAAGCTTATTGCCTCAGTAAAAGCTGTGTCTGATCTTGCAGATACCCCTTTAGAAGCGCGTGTCGAGCCGATGGCATTGCCATTGAGCGATGCTCTGGCGCGTGTCGATGGCGTGATGAATGCCATTACATTCGAGACGGATACCCTCTCCGCGGTGACGATCATTGGCCCCGGTGCTGGCCGTTTGCAGACAGGACAGGGTCTGCTGGCAGATTTGATCGCTGTGACGAAGGGCTAACCGTTCAGCCGGGGAGCTTGAAGATGAGGCGCACACTGCCGCAACTGATAATGTCGTCTTGGTGAAGCGGAACTTTCTGCCGTGGCGATAAGGGAATGCCGTTCAAGCGTGTTTTGTTGCGACTCTTGAGATCCTCAAGGTAGAAGCTCTGCTGCTCAAACGTGATGCTAGCGTGGTTGCGAGAAACGGTTGTGGTAGTATCAAGGTCCGTTAAATCGATATCAAGATGCTTCCCTAGCCGTGGGTCCTTTCGACCAATGACGATGTTTGCTTGCTTTATGGCTATTTTCTGCTCCGATCCATCCTTCTCAAAGTACAGATAAGCAAAGATGCCATCGGTGCCGGGAAGCGTGCGCTGCGGTTTGTCTGGGTTGCGCTTGTCGAGTACGGTAGCCATCAGTGAAGAATCCTCTTCTTGCTCGTTCCCGTTGTCTGGTGCCCATGCTGACATAACCTGCGTGTCGCGAGAACGTGTTGGCTGTTGCATCGTGTTCAGGGCGGTGAATAGTGCGTGCGCACTGGCAAAACGTTCCTGCGGAGCCTTTGCTAGTGTACGGTTGATAAGCTCCTGTAACGCAAGGGGAGCATTGTTGCTATACAGGCTGAGGCGTGGCACCGCGTTGTTACACTGCATTTGTATGGTTTCCTGATCGTTGTGTCCAATAAACGGTACACGACCCGTCACCAACTCAAAAAGCAGTAAGCCCACTTGATAAATATCGCTCCATTGGCCGATCTGATCCCCCTGAAGATATTCGGGGGGAGCGTAACGTGGGTCTAAATAACTGATATCGGAAGCACTCTGCACCGTGGTATTGCCAAGTGCATTGAGGAGAGGGCGTAGTCCAATGTCGTCAATTTGCACTAAGTCGTGCGATTGCATCGATTGGATGGTGATCAGTTGTGGGCGCAGATCGAGACCTACAATGCCTTGGGCGTGAAGGGCAATCAGCCCTTGCGTAATTTGGCGGGCTACATCAAGGGCGCGTGTCAGGTTAATATGTTCCGTATCTAGCATGTAGCGTAGCGGAATGCCACGGGGCGCATTTGTGGCGATATAGGCGCGATTCGCATCAACACCCCAATCCAAGACTTGCAACACATGGGCAGATTGTACATGGGTATAACGCTCCAAGGGCTTGAGGAAGTGTTGTACCGTTTGCGCATGAAATGATGGTGGGAACTCTATGACGAAGATTCCCACCATCTCGAGCGTTTTCAGCTGCGTAGCCGTGTACGTGGTAAGCATGTCGCTCGTCGCCATTGCCGGACCGAGGCGGTATGTGCCTCCAATCAGTCGTGCATCACGTTGTGCCATGCTTCTCCCTTACACATTGAATGTTGCCATCAGGCATATAGGTGTTGCTTTACATAATCTATAATGGCCTGATAGTTATTATTTTGTGGTAATAAGATGTATTGCCCGTCATTCGATGATGAGTCTACGAGCACATTCTGATTGCTCAAGCCAACACGCTGGGTGTGGGGATCGTTCAAATCCATCTTGAGTGAGAACTGGGCCAAGTCTGCCAGTGACAAATTGGTATAGATGGTTTTTTGGAGTGCATCCATCGCACCGTAGAGGTGAGGCCAAGTTGAAGACTGCTTGACTTTCGCTAACACGGCTTTAATGATGATTTGTTGGCGAGCGGAACGTCCAAAGTCGGTCAGCTCGGCCAGGTTTTCGGAAGTTCCCTTGCCACACACTTCTAGTGGCTCACGGGCGCGCGCGTAGCGGATGGCCGTTTCGCCATTCATATGCTGCGTGCCTTTGTTGAATTGAACTTTGATCCAGCTCGCATCCACGTTTGCATCATCATTCTTGGGGTAACAGGCGTTAAAGGAGTCAGGTACATACACATCAACGCCACCAATCGCGTTGATGAGGTCGCGGAAGCCTGTGAAGTCTATGGTCATCCAATACTTGATATTCAGTCCCGTCAGCGTTGACAACTTTTGGGCAGCCGCTTCACCCCCGGCAACTGCGTTTTTCCCGCCATTGGAGCCAACATTATAGACGGTATTAAGTTTGCCGTAATTGCCGGAGTTAGCCGGGACCTGCACCCAGAGGTCGCGTGGAACCGAGATGAGTGTGGTGTGATGGGTTGAAGGAATGATGCTCACAACAATCATCGAGTCGGTCAAGTATGCACCTGCATGACTGCCACCGCCGAAACCCATCACCAGCAGGTTGACACGATCACTGGTATTCATATAGTTATTCTGGGTGCTCAATGGCGATTGCGTTGAGATTGCGGATCCAAAAGCTAGGACGCGCTGCGCCGTTGGTATGGTGATGGCACCCAGAACGATGAGGAGTAGGAGCACAATGACGCTGGTGATGAGACAACCTGTGCGTCTACGGGAACGTTTGGTCCGTTTTGGTGCTGGCCGTCCAGTCCTCGGTGGCGGAAAGGTGCCGGGTTGTTGCGGTGGAGCTGGTACTGATGCGTTCGCCATATCTGGGTACGCATTATTTTGTGCTGGTGAAAGTGGTGGCAACTGCGACTGGTGGCCTTGCGGTTGCTGTGCATAAGGCGGAAACGCAGGTCTTTGCCCATATTGTGGTGGCTGCTGCCTCTGCTGTTGTGGCGGGTAATTCGGTTGCTGCCCACCCTGTTGCGGATAGTTTGGCTGTTGTGGCTGCTGTGGTGGTTGTGCGGGCTGATATTGATAGGGACGACGCTGCTGGCGGCGAGCTTCGTCTTGAGGATTGCCTAAAATCAGTTCGCCCTGTTGACCCTGATCCTGCTGTGGTGGATTCGTCGGGTTAAGAGGGACCGTTGGTTCATTTTCATCAAAGGGATTATTCGACATGCAAAAATCCTTTTTTTATGTTATTCGTAGGTACAATGCTATGTTTATGTTATGCCATGTTAGAGTATACTATGGTGTGTCATGTCATGCTGTGTTCTATTACACAATAATACCCTGACTATCAACTCTCCCTGATAGAATAAGCATAATAAAGTCTTCGCTAATACTAACGAAGCAGCCTAGAAGAAGTTACAATTGCTACTTCTTGGTCCAGTCGAGGATGGCGTTGCTGTCTTTGCCGTGGCGTGTTGCGACAATCTCTGCCATGATTGCGAGGGCCATTTCTTCGGGCTCGGTTGCACCGAGATTAAGGCCGATGGGCCCGTGAATGCGCTTGAGTTGCTCATCGCTCAAGCCCTGTTTTTTCAAGCGTTCGGCACGCTCGGCTCCTGTTTTGCGGCTGCCTATGGCACCAACATAGCCGACGCGTTTTGAAAGCACCACTTTTAAGGTTGGCTCATCAAATTTGGGGTCGTGCGTCAATACAGCAATTGAGGTGGATGGGTTTAAGTCCATCTGTTGCAATACTTCGTCGGGCCACTCAACAATAATTTCATCGGCATGGGGAAAACGCTCACGTGTGGCGAAGGCAGACCGTGCGTCAATGACAATGACGCGGTAATTCAATGTTTTTGCGAACGTGGTCAAGGGAATGGCGATATGTCCTGCGCCAACGATAATCAAGGCAGGTGGTGGAGGAAAGCCTTCAATAAAGATGTCGAATTGCTGTTGTTCATCCGTCTGTTCGAGGGTGTAGGTGTGGGTAGAAGCGGCCCCAGTCCAGATGGCTTGATCAGCGTCTTTTGTGACCTGTTCGTCTAATACGCTGCTACCAAGTGTGCCATGGGTGCTGCTGTCGGCAAAAACCAGCAGTTTCGCGCCGACATATTCGGGACCACGTACCACGGTTGCTACCGCCACCCCTTTTTCTTTTGCAATCAGGTCTTTTAATTCTTCATAAAGGCCACTCATACTTCGCTCCTCTCTACTAGACGTTTATTACAGGTTGCGTCGGTGCATGACCGTAGGGAATGTATGCAGAAGGCACAACCCGCTGCATACATTCCCTCCCTATGACTGGGCAGTGCAATCCTACTACCAATCTAGACGTTCAACGAACACATGGATGGTGCCACCACAGGCGAGGCCGATCTGCTCAATATTTTCTTCTTCGGTAATGCCGAATTCAAGCATCTGGGGCTTGCCACTCTTCATTACCTCTAAGGCCGCCTCAACAACAGCTGGCTCAACGCAGCCGCCGCTCACAGAACCTGCGAGTTCGCCCTTTTCGCTCACGGCAAGTTTTGCCCCTGGTCTGCGCGGTGCCGAGCCTGCCATACTTACGACGGTTGCGATCGCAACGCGTTCTCCACGGGAACGCCACTTTTCAATATCTGGTAATACGTCACGCATAGCATACCTCTCTAGTGCAGGCGAAACACTTTGAACAAACACGAACGTCGCCTGATTATTACTATAACACGCTATGGTTTGCGTTTACTCCATGCCTCGACCGCTCGTCGTCGGGAAACTGGATCACGGGCAGGCCTGCTATCGTCGATCGTGCTCAGCAGTTTGCCCAGATCGATCAAGCTATCCAGGTTATGGGAGGGGAGAAAGTTGTCGATGTACGGGAGGGCCGTTTTCATGCCTATGGTCAATGGGCGATAGTCGGGCGAACCCAGGAGCGGATTGAGCCAGATCAGGCGGTGGCAACTATGTTGTAGACGGTCCATCTCAAGTTGGAGTGTGCTCGCATCGCCGCGGTCCCAGCCATCGCTAATGATCAGGATGACGGCACCACGACCGAGAACACGCTTGGCCCATTTGTGATTGAAAAAGTGCAGGGCATCACCGATGCGTGTGCCGCCGGACCAATCTTGCACTGACTTGGAGACATCGCGCACCGCATCGTCAACGTCACGCTTCTTCAATTGGCGTGTGATGCGTGTCAGACGGGTACCGAAAACAAAGGTCTCGACATTCATCAAGCCATTGGAGATGGTATGGATGAAGTGGAGTAGCAAGCGTGAGTATAGGCTCATAGAGCCGCTAATATCACAGATAATCACCAGTGGGCGTGGCTTACGTTTGATTTCGCGCCACGTGAGTTCAATCATCTCGGCACCATACTTGAGATTGCGGCGTACGATGCGGCGCATGTCAGGATAGGAGCCATGGCGTGATGGCGATTTGCGGCGCGTTGGTCGCATGCCCAGGTGCCAGCGCATCTCGGACATGAGTCGTTTCGCCTCTTGCACTTCATCCCACGTAAAGTTCTCGAAATCCTTTTTGCGCAGTTGCTCGATGGCACTGTACGCTGTTCCCTGCGGATTGCCTGCATCGTCTTCGTCGTCATCGTGCTTGCTCAGGTCAGGCTTACGCTTCCGTTCGGTCTCGCGCATTTCGGAACGCAACTCTTTACGGGGTTCGCTGGCGTTCATGTGTTCGGCTAGTCGCTTGCGTTCAGATGGGGGAAGGCGCATCTGGCGCTCGTCGCGCCGTGCGGCTCCGGTGTTTTTATCCTTCTGCTTGTTCATATTTTCGCGTATGAACCAGTAATAGCCAAACATCTGATCGAAGATTGGCTCCTGCTCATGGCGCGAGAGCAAGCAGCATTTGAGCGTGTTATAGAAATCTTCCTTGTTGGTAACATCAATATATCGAATGGTTTCGGAGAGATCGAGCATCTGGCGTGGTCCCACGTTGATGCCAACCTCCCACAGGATGCGTCCAAACTCGGTCAAGCGATAGAGAAAGCGTTCGCCGCGCTCAATATCGATGGGACGCATCACGAGACCGCTGCTTTGCCCATCATTTGGTTGTGGGGATGCGTTCATATTACGATCCGCTCCGAGCCTTTTGTAACATCTTGTTGAGATCGTTTCCGCCCACTTTGAGCACGTCGTCTTGATATTTGAGTAACGCGCCAAGCGTGTCACGTACCTGGCCTTCGACCAATTCCATCTGGTCAAGTGCGAGTAGCGAGCTAATCCAATCGAGCGTTTCTGAGACGCCGGGAGCTTTGAACAGGTCAACGCTACGAATTTCGCGCACAAATGAACACACTTGTTTGGCAAGTCGCTCCGGCACCTGGGGCATACGAGCCATGATGATGGAGTATTCTTTATCCAGGGTGGGGAAGTCAATCCAATGATAGAGACAGCGTCGGCGTAGTGCATCGTGAATTTCGCGTGTCCGGTTCGAGGTGATGATGACATAGGGCGGGTCTTTGGCCTGAATGGTGCCGATCTCAGGAATGGTGATCTGAAAATCGGAGAGCAATTCCAGAAGATAGGCCTCGAATTCTTCATCGCTACGGTCTAGTTCATCAATCAGTAGAACCGGTGCTTTAGTATTGGAGGGATCAATTGCCTGAAGTAGGGGACGTTGCATCAGAAATTCTGGTCCGAAGATCTCTTTTAGTTCTTCCTGGCGGTTGATGCCACTGGCTTCTAGCATGCGAATGTGTAGCATCTGCCGTGTATAGTTCCATTCATAGACCGCCGTGCTAACATCGATACCTTCGTAGCACTGGAGACGAATCAGCTTTGTCCCCAGGATGGCGGCAAGCACTTTGGCAACTTCAGTTTTCCCTACTCCTGGCTCCCCTTCTAGTAGAAGCGGCTTGCGTCGTTTCAGTGCCAGGAACACCGTGGTCGCTAGACTGCGATCAGCAATATAACTTTGGGCAAACATCGCTCGTTGTACATCTTCGATAGTGGCAAATGTGATTGTTTGTTCCTGTTCCAACGAAAGCCTCCAAATAATAGATGTGTGCCGTGCTGTACACGACACTTGAATGTAGATGCTTATATTCTAAGCTAGAAAGAAGAAGGTATGCAAGTTTGTAGGCAACATCTTACTTCAGACCAGGATTTTGCCGTTTTTGAGGAAAAGGGTATCATCTACCCAGACCTCTCCCTGTGTGCGTAGATCGCAGATCATGTCCCAGTGTAATGCTGATCGGTTGAGTCCACCCGTTTCGGGATAGCTGGAGCCGAGCGCGAGATGGACGGTACCACCCATTTTTTCGTCGAAGAGAATGTTCTGGGTGCTACGATTGACACGCAGATTATTGCCGAAGGCGAACTCGCCGAGATAGCGGGCGCCCGCGTCGAGTTCTAGCATTTGTAGCAAGTAGTCCTGACCTTGGCGTGCGCTGGCTTCAATCACTTTTCCTTCATTGAACACCAGACGAATGCCTTGTGCTCCACGTCCATCATAGGTGGTGGGAACGTCATATTGGATAACGCCGTTGGCACTGTGTTCGACCGGGCCAGTGAAAAACTCGCCACTGGGAAAATTGCGCTTGCCATCACTATTGATGAAGATGCGGTCTTCAATGGAGAGTGTGAGATCGGTTCCCTCTCCCAGGATGTGTACTTGTTTATGACCTTTGAGCCAATCAACAAAGCGTTGCTGCTCTCCCGAGAGCTTTTTCCATTGCGCTATCGGGTCGGCGTCGTTGAGGAAGCAAACATCGAAGACGAATTCTTCAAAGTCGTGCAGGGACATGTTGGCATCTTGCGCATAGCCGTTGGTGGGGTAGAGTGTGCCACACCAGCGAAAATTCCCCTCCTGCTCACGCTGGCGCAGGGTTGTGACCGCGCCACGGGCTGAGCTGCGCCGTTTCGCTGATCGCGTGGGATCAATGCCGCTAAGGGCCTTGGTGTTGCTGCGCGATGCGATGCTGAGGCGGGCATCGACGTGCTCACTCAAGGCTGCTGATAGTGGTGATGACCAGGTTAGCTGAGCATCATTGCCCTCGCGCAACAAAATTTCATCGAGTGGTTCTAGCTCAATCATGGGCAAGGGATGGGCACCAACACGTAAAACTTCGCGGTAGACTGCCTCTATAAGTGGGGCGGCCAGCGGTGTTGCATGAATAGCAACGGTATCCCCTGCTTTGACATATAACGAGTAGTGGACGAGTGTATGCGCCCAACGCTCAATACGAATATCCTGCATAAGCTAGCTCTTTCTAGAAAGAAACGACGTGTATGGTGCCATACACGTCATTTCTGCTTTGTTACTTACGCGTTGACAGGCTTAGGCGCGTTCAGCGGCACGTAGGATGGCGCGGCGTGTGACGACGCTTACCATCTGCGTGCGGTATTGCTGTGAGCCATGGATGTCGGCGACGATGTTCAAGCCATTGGCTGCAGTTTGTGCGGCTGCTTCCACCGTGGCGGCGTCAAGCTTCTTGCCGATGAGGGCAGATTCGACGCTGCTCAGGCGTACAGTGCTGTCAGCGGCACCCGTTAAGGCAAGGCTGGCTGCGGCGCAGGTGCCATCTCCAGCAAGGGTGATGACGGCTGCACAACCTGCTACCGCGTAGTGTGAAGCTCTGTTTGCCAGCTTCTCATAGGCACTGCCAACGCGCCCATGAGCGATGGGGAAGCGTATCTCCAGCAGGATTTCATTCTCTTTTAGCGCGGTGGTAAACGTGCCAACAAAGAAATCATCGGCTTGGATGCTGCGCTTGCCATTTGGTCCCTGTACGTGTAGTTCGGCTTTGAGGGCGAGCACGACGCCAGGCATATCTGCCGCCGGGTCTGAGTGGGCGAGGCTGCCACCGATGGTGCCACGATTGCGCACCTGCTGATCCCCGATTAGGTTGACGGTCTCAGTAATAATGGGCAAATAGCGTTGCACTACATGTGAGGTCTCAAGCTGCCTATAGGTAGTGAGCGCACCAATCGTAATCGCACCTTGCTCCTCATGGATATGGGAAAGTCCTTGCAGTCTGCCAATATCAATGAGGTGGCCGGGCTGCGAGAGACGCAGTTTCATGGCCGGAATCAGGCTATGACCACCGGCGAGTAGCTTGGCTTCATCGCCATATTGTGTAAGTAGTGCAAGCGCCTCATCGACTGAACTAGCGCGGTGATAGTCAAATGCTGCGGGAACAGACATATCTATTACTCCTCTTCACCATTTCTTTTTGGGTGTAACAGGGAGGGCAGAGAGTGACACCTGCTGACATCTGTGTCAACGTGCAGGCGTCACGCTCCGCATCCAACGCCCTATTACTTCTGGTTGATGACCTTCCAGAGTTTCTCAGCCGTTAAGGGCATATCAATATGCGGTACACCCAGGGCATCAGCGATGGCAGCGGCAACTGCTGGTGTTGAGCCAATGGTTCCTGCCTCACCAACGCCCTTGACACCGAGCGGGTTCACCGTCGTGGGGGTGGTGGTATGATCTAGCTCTAAGTTCGGGAACTCAAAGGACATAGGCATGGCATAGTCCATGAAGGAAGAGGTCAAGAGTTGCCCATCTTCGCTATAGACAACGCCTTCGAGCATAGCCTGCCCGACACCTTGCGCGATGCCACCATGAACCTGACCCTGCACAAGCATGGGGTTGAGTTGGCGTCCACAGTCGTCAACGGCGACGTAACGGATGATCTCAACTTCACCTGTGTCTTTGTCAACCTCGACGACACAGATATGGGTGCCGAAGGGGAAGGTGCAGTTTTCTGGCTCGAAGAACGCGGTTGTTTCCAGTCCCGGTTCAACGCCAGCTGCCAAGGTGTTCGAGGTGTTGGCGGCGGCGGCAACCTCGTTGAAGGTAACGGACTTCTGCGGAGAGCCCGCGACAGCGAACTGGCCATCTTCCAAGGTGACATCCGCTGCGCTGGCCTCTAGCATGTGGGCCGCAATCTGCTTCATTTTTTCTTTGAGGCGTTGCGCAGCCATGTAGACAGCGGTGCCGCCAACAGAGGTGCCACGGCTGCCATAGGTGCCGCGTCCTTCTGGTGTCGAGTCGGTATCACCATGCAAGACGATGACATTTTCTATTGGCACACCAAACTCATCGCCAATGAGCTGGGCAAATGATGTCTCCTGGCCTTGCCCATGAGGAGAGGCACCGCTATAGACCATGACTGTGCCGCTTTGCTCAATGCGTACACGAGCACTTTCATAGAAGCCAAATGGAGAACCACCTTTAGGACCAAGACCACAGATTTCGACATAGGAGGACATGCCGATACCCAGCAGTTTGTTACTGCCATTGCCGCGCTGTTGCTTCTGCTTGGCACGTAGATTCCTATAGTCAGAAATTTCCAGTGCCTTCTCCAGCGCGGGAACGTAGTTACCACTGTCATAGACGGGACCCGCTGACATCTTGTGGGGAAAGGTTCCCGCCTGAATGAAGTTCGTCTGACGTACATCAGCCGGATCTTTGCCCATTTTGTATGCAATCAGGTCCATCATCCGCTCGATCAGGTAGGTCGCCTCTGGACGGCCCGCACCACGATAGGCGTCTGTTGGTGCCTTATTGGTGAACACAATGTCACACGCGACATACGTATGCGGAATGTCATAGCAACCATCAACCATTGGCAGGGTGAAGGCAATCGCGATAACATCGGTAAAGAATTGCAGATAGGCACCGAGGTCTGAGATAACATGGACTTTTAAGCCCTGTACTTTACCACTCTGATCAACGGCGGCCTCAACATAATTGATCTGGTCACGTCCATGAATGGTTGCGGCAAGGTTCTCGCTGCGATCTTCGATCCATTTTACTGAGCGACCTGTTTTCATGGCTGCGTAGGAGACGAGAGCCTCTTCTGGATAGATGTTCAATTTGCAGCCAAAACCACCACCGACTTCGGGAACGATGACATGCACCTGGTGCTGTGGCAAGCCCATCTGCTCTGCCAGATAATTGCGCAGCAGGTGCGGAATTTGAGAGGAACTCCAGACGGTGAGCATTTTATCGGCTTTGCGATACTCCGCGACGACGCCACGGGTCTCCATAGGAGAGGGAGCTAGGCGCTGGTTAACGAAACGCTCCTTGACAACGAAACCACCAGCGGCGACAGTATCGGCGAAAACCTTGTCAATGTCATCGGTTGGTGGGTGGATGGGAACGGGAACGTTGGTGCCGTATTCTTCGTAAAGGAGGGTGGAGTCAGGCTGCATGGCTTTTTCGATATCGATAACCGCTTGCAGTGGCTCGTAATCGACATCGATCAGGTCAACGGCGTCGCGGGCGGTGTATTTGTCTTCCGCGATGACGACGGCAACCGGGTCGCCGTAGAAACGGACTTTGCCTTCAGCGAGTGGTCCACGTCGTCCCATGCCTTTATCAATGTAGGGAGGAAGTGGGGCGGCAACAGGAATGTTGCCAATTTTGCCTTTGATATCGGCGGCTGTGTAGACAGCTACCACGCCAGGATGGTTGCGGGCTGCCTCAGTATTGATGCTGTTGATGCGTGCATGGCCGTAGGGGCTGCGGAGCACTGCCATGTGCAACATCCCAACGAGCTTAATATCATCAACATATGTAGCCTGTCCAGTGATCAAACGGGGATCTTCACGCCTCTTGACAGACGTGCCAAGCATAGCTGCAATGCCCATAAGTATACATGTCCTTTCTCAAAACGCTGAGAAATGAAGCTTTAAAGAACGTCAAATGGTTGCGTCCTTGCTGGACCTATTCATGCTGGCTACTTGAGTGAAATGAGCAAGCGTAGCCCAGGAGTAGCCAATGCTATGAGTAGTTAGTCTGCGCTCACGGGCTCTGTTGCGGTCGCGTGCATGTGCTCAGCGGCATTCTGAACGGCGCGAACGATATTTTGATAGCCTGTACAGCGGCAGATGTTGCCTTCGAGTCCCTTGCGGATCTCGGCTTCGGTTGGGTTAGGATTGTTCTTGAGCAATTGGTATGAGGCCATAATCATGCCAGGGGTGCAGAAGCCGCACTGGAGACCATGTTTTTCCCAGAAGCCTTCCTGGATGGGGTGGAGAGTTTCTTCGGATGGTGCCAGGCCTTCGATTGTCATCACGTCGCTGCCATCTGCTTGAACGGCAAGGATTGTGCAAGATTTGACGGCTTCTCCATTGAGCATAACGACACATGCTCCGCATTGAGATGTGTTGCACCCGATGTGTGTACCTGTCAGGTCCAGCACATCACGTAAATAATGGACTAGTAGCAAACGCGGCTCGACAGTCGATTGGTGTTTTTGTCCGTTGACCGTCACCGTGATTGTGCTCTTCATCGTCATCGATGGTACCTCCATCATCTTGGCTATTCACGCCTCCTGATACCTACTATCAGCACTCAAAGAAGGCGTGAGTTTCCGTTTTAATCCGAACGCACCAGAACATACATATGAACTGGCGAGGGCAAACGCCCAGTTCCACTGTTATTGTACAACGGAATGCTATCTATATTCCCTTATCCCCAAATAGTGATGTAGCTGTCAACGTCGCTTTATCAGCCAATAAGACAAGGTAAATAGCTAATCCATGATGAATAGAGCGTAGCACAATGAAGGTTACGTTGTCAATTGTCGAATATGGGTAGATGTGGTAGCAGAGAGCTAACAGCCGCCGGGCTTTGGTAACGGTGTAGGGTTTGGACCAGGGCCACCGTGTCGAGGTGTACACGTTGGCGTTGGACTGCCGGTGGGTGTTGTACCTGGGGATGCGACTTTGGTTACGGTTGCGGTTGGTGAAACCACGACTAAGGTGAAGAATGCTCTACGGTCATCTGGGACGGTGCAGTCAGGCATGCCATCTTTATGAAATGTCACAGAAATAAAGGTGAATTTGCCGACGGCAGCTGCTCTATCGGTGAGAGAGATTGCGAAGACGGCTAAGCCATCACTGGTCGTGGTGACGGTCTGGGTGCTGGTGCTGTGATCGGGCCAGATGACGGTGGCGGTTGCCGTGGCACCATCCACGCCGACGGGGTTCAAATTAACTGTCTGGGTAAATTTAGCGTAGACACCGACAACACCTGACGAAAATGCAGGTGTGGTATTGGTGGCCCATGCCCCACACCAGAATGGTACCACAGTAGGGGTAGGTGAACTATTATCGTTGCCTAAGCTGATCGTCACCGTGACCGGCGCATTGCCCAGGTCGTTGCTGGCAGTGGTGCTGCTGCTACCGCAAGCTGCGATAAGCACGCTGAGAAGAAAGAGCAGGAAGAGTGCCCCGGACTTGATAGAAAATGGAAGCGAACTCCCCGTATACCATTGTTTCTCAGATTGCGATTGCATAAGACGTTTTCTCACCTTTACCCAACTTCGTGTACTTTGGCAAAGTATAGCATACTGAAAGGCTACCAACCGCGTAATGCGTTCCCGACCCGCCATGAAGTACTATCTTGTGGTTGCCATTATAAGTAAACGTAGCAAAGGGATAATATATGCGTGCAATGCTGTAGGGACCAGCTTGAGCGCGTCCCGTACCCGTTAGCAAGCCGATTCGCCAACTGGTACGGGACGCGCTCAAGCTGGTCCCTACTTTTGACCTGCATTCAGCGTCTTTCTTGTTTGCCCTATAGAGGGAAAAAGAGGGTCATTGTACTGTGACCGTTAGATTCATACCCCCGTGAATAGTACAATACAGTTTGAAGGTGCCTGCTGTGTTAAATGGGGCGGTTGCTTGTGTGTCACCACCATTGAAGTTTAATTTCACCGTCGGGGCACCGGCTTCGGCCTTGTTGACCGCTGTGCCGCCTTGCCAAAAGCCATTGACGATGATATGAGGAGAAGTCGCATCGTCGATGAGTGTTAAGGTTTCACCTTTTTTGACAGTGATAGTGTCCTTGATGAAGTTACTTGTGCCCATATGGACCGAGGGACCAGTGGCAAGGCTCGCATCTCTAATTGTGCATGCCGCAAAAAGAACGCTTAGCAAGGCACAGGTAGCTAAGCCTAGTAGCAACTTTTTATACATAAAATTCCTTCCAATTTTTTCTATTTCCCATACTGTCAGAGTAGCGTGTTCATAGTGTCATGACAGGTGGGTTGAAATTATCTTGCTATTACTATAGCAAAAAGGCTAAAAAATGGCAAAGAGAAAAGCTTGGGAAAATCCATCTTTCCCATATGTTTGCAATGTAATGGTCCAGGTATTACACTAAGGGAACAACAAAGCCCAAAAGCCTTCATCTTGATGGCGAGACTAGCAATAGTCTGCCGGGATGCGTGGTGCCTGGACAGGCGAGTAAAAAGCTAGCGTTAGGAAACCAAGTCGAAAGATGTGTGAGCCACTCGAGCAACCATGGGAATTGCACGATCCCTATAGTTTGGATGTGCCAGTGTATGCAAGGTATCGTGAACACGAACAAGCAAACGCTTTAGACCTATTAGTGACACCCTCTCCATCACAGCTACAACAACAAATGCTGTGTGCCTATGACGAAGTGCGGACCGCGGGACTGGCTCCCGTTTTCTGTATTCACGCGGAAAGTATGCAAACAGAAAAAACCAAAAATATGAAACTGTTTGCTTGGCACTTACAACAGCAGGGATTGCGGGTTGCCTTCATGATCCCCCAAAATGGCATTGGCGAAGAGAGCCAAAAGGGTGAAACGCCTGAGTCTGGATTTATTGTAAGTAGAGCATTTCCGGAGAAGAAAACGCGAGCTATTGTTTTGACTACTAATAGTTTATACCATATTTCAGAGTACCTTGTCCAACGCGGCATCACCCCTGCCACAGTCAATGTGCTTTGCATAGATGAAGTGCAATTATGTACCAATCAGACGCCGCTCGAAGCGATTGAAGGGCTGCTAGAATTGCAACGTGCGGGCTTTATGGTGGTTATCAATGGCATTGACTATGATTTTAAGGCGGACCCCTTTTCGCATATGCATCACGTCTTGCTGATGTCGCGTTTCCTCCCCGGCTGGCAAACATTTCAGCTGACAACCATGTGTCGTCATTGTCCACACCCTGCGCGTGGCTCACGGCGTGTGCTCACTTTTCCTGATGGTCGCAAGCAGCTTGCGGACGCTACCTCGCCGATCATCATGCCCGGCCTGAGCGATTACTATGCGGTCTGTGATCGCTTTCACAAGACTTGCACACGCGAAGAGGCTAGCGAGGAGCACATGCGCTCTCCCTTGCCGACAACGCTAACGCTGGAGCAGATTCAGCAAAGCAACTGGATGAAGGAGACTATGCAGCACTTTTGTGCAAAATAAAGAACCGTCTCAAGCCAATCTATAAGTGGCTTGGGGCGTTATTTTTTATCTATCGGTTACTTTATCTTCTTGTGTGCCGACAACTGTGAATATAACTTCTAATCCACTGCCTCTGCATCAAACATGCCTGTTTGTACCATATCGCTACTGCGCCCGGCTCTTTGTGCCTGCTTAAACGTTCCATATTGTGGCGTCATCTTGATCTTGCTTCCGTTCAACAACTCGCTGATGGTGATGATATGGATAGCGGGATAGTCTTCGTTCCATCCTGGCTCATTTTGTGTGTCCACCCCAAGCTTCTGTGGGTTCTCAGGCATCCTTGTTAGAAATTAGTTTTGACCCTCCCGGTAGTGCAATCGGGTTGCTACAGTAGGCCGATCTGAGGGTGAATGAGAAACGCCCCAAGCCAGTCTACAAGCGGCTTGAGGCGTTCTCAAAAAGGGTAATGGTAGCGCATACGGGAATCGAACCCGTGATCTCCGCCTTGAGAGGGCGGCGTCCTAGGCCACTAGACGAATGCGCCATGGCGAATGTGTGTATGAGATCATTCACGCTGCACATGATATACTCATTGCGCGCTCTTGTCAA
>JBBPYR010000077.1:0-12050 GCA_038199755.1 Ktedonobacterales bacterium
AACTATCCTGAAGTGGCTATTCTCGCGGTTGGCAGGTTGCAAGAAAAAGCTATTGTGCAGAATGGCACGATCCTGGCGCGTATGATGATGCCACTCACGCTCTCATTCGATCATCGCCTGATTGATGGCGGCATGAGCGGCCTGTTCATTGCGCGCTTCAAAGAGTTGGTGGAGCATCCGCAGAGATTGATGCTGGATATGGTATAAACCTGGTTTTGAAACATTACATGTTTCGATATGAAATTGTGAGGATATTCAACCTGCTACAAATTGTAGCAGGTTGAATATCGCTATTTGTTTCAAGAGCAAAGGCGATTAGAAGAGGAACATCAGCCTTCACTTTTTGATAGCTTATTGGAGGATGACAAAAATTCATAAACGGCAAATCCTCTATTGTATAAGCATAAAGCTCAGATCGAGTTTCCGGTTCCTAGATAGTTAGCGAGAGTCTCACATTCTTTTACCTGATACTCAAGAGTGTCTAAAGAAAATCAACCTCCTACAAATTGTAGGAGGTTGATTTTCTTTAGACACTCTTGAGTATTTGTATTAACTGGCGGTGGTAGCCAGGAAGCTTGTAACGCTTGCTGACGTAGCAGTGCTAATCTGTATGCGCAGGCCACATTGTCCAGCGGTCAAAGAGGTATCAGTTGTGGTGATAGTCCAGGCGGCAGGCTCTGTAGTAGAGGATGCCCAGACCTTTGCGTAGAGCGTTGTGCCAACAACGCGGAAGCGCAAGCTATAGGCTGTATTCGCCGTCGCTTTGAACGTTGCTTGACTCAGGGTCGTGGCGGTGCCGTTGACGCGCTTTTGTACGACCAGTTGTGTACCATTGATGTACGCTTTGTACAAGTTATTCGTGTTTGTCCAACGTAAGACAGCCCCTAGATTGTTATTGGTAAAGGTACTGATCGAACTAGTGAAGAGCACCTCTGCATTGCTTGCCGTTGGTCCAAGAACAGCATTATATGGGCCATTACCATTGGCGATTTGTCCAACATTGTTGGCAATCGAGAAGGTTGCAGATGTGCTTGCATCACTGCCCCACGTTTGCCCATCAGATGCCGTTCCCCAGAACTTCTGATTTGCACGCTGGAACGTGTCCTGAGCGATTGTCGTACCCGGTGTCGGGCTTGGACTTGGGCTGGGGCTTGCAGTCGGACTCACCGTCGGGCTCACCGTTGGGCTCACTGTCGGACTTACCGTTGGTGACAAGGTGGGTGTCACTGTAACGGAAGAGGTCGCGGTAGCCGTGGGTGTGGATGGTACAAAGTTGAGTGGTGTTGGCGTCGCTGTTCCCTGCGGAACGCCGACATAGCCCATACCCTGGCGCGTGGTGGTAAAAATGGGATGGCCGTTTTGCCAGTCAATCTCTAGGAATTTGCGGGTATTATTGACCGTAGCCAGGTTATAAGCGATAGTTCGGGTGGTGGTATCGATGATGTCACCTGAGTCGCCTACTGCAACATAGCGGCCATCACCGATATGGAGCATCCAGCCTTCTTTGGCGCAATCGTAGAGACAAGGTGTTTCTGTGCCGCCGAGCTTTGGATTTAATGCAATGTCGGCCACCTGCTGAGGGGCAGTGGCTGGCAGCCCACTGATATCGAAAACATGCACATAGCTGTTGGGTGTATCAATCAGATACAGTTCTTTCTCGTCAGGCGAGATGGAGATGCCATGGCTAGAGGTCGAGCCGGCGGGAGCAGTGAAGCCCTTGACGGGAACGGTGTAGAGAATACTGTGGGAAGTCAAGCTACTGACCTGAAAGCCAAGGAAGCCCGTGTGGGTAGTAAAGACTAGCGACTCTGAGCCATTGATCGTGAACGGTCGTACACCACCAGCCATCTTGCTGATAGTAGAGCTAATCTTGTTTGTGCTGGTATCAGCAGTGAAGAAGGTGGAGTTATTTAGTCCACCTAGATAGACCTGCTTGCCTGTAAAGCTCACAATGGTATTGTGGGCCGCATTGCCTGATACGGTAAAAATTGTACCTCGAACAGTGCCATCACTGATATTAATGACGCGCCATGTTCCGTCATAGGCAGCTTCTCCGTCAGGCATATAAATTGTTTGACCATCGGGGGAGATAGCTCCACTATCGATACCAAATGAGTAATTCTGGGTCCAGACAATTTTGTCTTGTAGCAGATCATATTTGAGCAATGAGCCGTTGCCGTGTACACCGCCATCGCCATGATAGCTTATATAGAGCGAGCCAGAGGCTGGGTCGGCAATAATACCACGTCCACCATCAGTCATGGGCAAACTAATTTGTTTGACCAGTTGGAAGTTGTTATCCATGTCATAAACATAAAGCGTGCGATCAGGGAAAACGTAGAAATAGTGTTGGATAGAACTAGCTGCACGTGCTGAAGGATGCCCTTTGAATATGAAGAAAAGGGGGGACATCGCGAGTACTAGCAGCACGAGGCAAAGAGTTGATTTCTTGAGTATGTGTTTTTTCAATGCTTATTCCTTTTACATACATTGTGCTGAAATTGAGAACCACGCTGTTTAAGAGAACGGTCAGATTAGGAAAACTGTTTGGTAATTAAGGGACCTGTATTGATGCCGCTTACAATCGATCAATTTTATTGTGGATGCATAACCTATACTGCCACTCTCATGGGAAGCATACCTCTTTATAGTTAAACGTCAGTGTGAATGAGGTTATAAAAGGATAATAAATTGCGATCAATGGTTACGTATTCATCACCGCTCTTCGATGTGTGAATGTTTCAGCGGTGACGCATGGTATAATGATGCAGGCGAAAGAGATAGAGAAAGAAGGCAGAGCAATGGTTGTTGGCGATGTTACAACGGCGGTCGATGTCCTAGTGTTGGGGTCTGGTCCTGCTGGCTATGTGGCGGCCATTCGTGCGGCACAGTTGGGACGCTTTGTCACGCTGGTTGATCCGGGGCCAATGGGCGGCACCTGCCTGAATCGTGGCTGTATTCCGCTCAAGGCCTTGGTTTCCTCTTCGGAACGCTATTATCAGACGCGGCAAGAGGAACTGGCGATGATGGGCATTGAGGCCGAGGCGGTTTCCTTTGATTGGACGAAGATGCAAGCCTGGAAAGAAAGTGTAGTAAACCGCCTCTCCGATGGTGTGCGCCGCCTGCTCTCCGGCAATAAGGTTGAGATAGTCATAGGAACTGGCTGGTTTCTGAACGAAAAAGAGGTGCGTGTCGAGGGCGAACATGGCTCACACCGTTTCAAATTCGAGCAGTGCATTATTGCGACTGGTGGTGAGGCGCGACCCGTACCCGATCTGCTGTATGATGGTAAAGAGGTGTTGACGCCTGAACAGGCACTGCAACTTCCGCAATTACCCGCGACGATAGCTGTGCATGGTGATGATTATATCGCGTTGGAACTGGCAAGCGTACTGGCACGGCTCGGCGTCGGCGTCAAGCTGTATATTCCTGGTGAGCAATTATTGGCTGGTGTGGATGCGGCGGCATTGCGCCTCGTGCAGGCGGGTTTGCGTAAGATGGGCGTGCAAATCATACCCAAAACAGCTGTCGCGCAGGTGGTGGAGCGTCCGTTGGTTATCGCGAATGGTGTCAAACCGCGTGTAGATGGCCTGCACCTTGCTGCGATGAAGGTGCAGTTGAATGAGCAGGGCGGTATTGCGGTCAATAGTATGCAGCAGAGCAGCGTTACGGATATCTACGCGGTGGGAGATTGCACGGGTGGGCGCGCCCTGGCAACTATTGCCATCAAGCAGGCGAAGGTGGCGGCGGAGGTTATCGCGGGCCAGCGAGTGCAGTTCGCTCCACTGGTGACGCCGCTGGTAGTGCATACGACGCCTGAACTGGCAACGGTGGGCTACTCCGCGCAAGAGGCGGTGAGCGCGGGTTACAAGGTTGTCACGGGGCGTTATCCCTTTGCCGCCAATGGCCGCTCATTGACACTGGGTGCTGATAATGGTGTCGCTATGGTGGTCGCCGACGCCGAAAATGGGGCTATCCTCGGCGCGACCTTCGTGGGTCCACGCGCTGGCGACCTGATTGGACAGGCTACACTGGCCATTGAGATGGGAGCGACGCTGACCGATCTCTCCGAGGTGCTGTATGCCCACCCCGGCCTCAGCGAGACGCTGCAAGAGAGCAGCGAACATGCCTTGGGGAAGGCGATTCATATCCTTGCCCGTAGAGATTAGGGGCTGGCTTTAGTATCTCTTGCACGGGCGACCCAAGGGTCCCAGCCCCGCCTCGTCCGCTGCCCCCGCCCCTACTGTTGCCCATTGGAGATGTATAATAGTATTACGTTGTATAAGATGAGAGAAAATTGTATATAAACGCTGTTTTGAGTTACATGAAAAGGCACTGCTATGGATTTTATGATGCATCTCTTTCAAGGGGCAGGAAGCATTATTTCTTTTGTGGGAACGATCTTTTGGATTGTCATGATGATCGATTGTCTGCGTAGTAGTATCCGCCACAAGGGACGCTGGATGATCTTTATGCTAATCACGAACTGGGTTGGTGCAGTGGTCTACTTCTTTGTGGTGCGTCCTTCGATCCTCAATCCGGTCTTCAACTTTTTACAAAACATGTTTTTAGGGCAACGCCCACCCGTTATGCGCCAGCAACCACCACCGCAGACCCGCGTGGATCCACTTGCCTCTACACCCTATCGTGATTATCAGCAAGGCTATAAGGTGCAGGAGCCGTACTACCAACCTGCAGCATCTCCGTCTCAACCCCTTCCACAGGCTGCACCTGAGCAATCAGCATCCTATCCGTCTTATGAGCAACCACAGGCATCGTATCCCGAAATGCCACCGATGCAGCAGCAATAATGTAATAACGTATGTGTACATAACACGAGGCCCGTGGACATCATCCACGGGCCTCGTGTTATGTACACATGCTTTCGTGGCTTGACATTCTCTCTTTATTTTGATATAAATCTAATTAGATGAAAAACTATATAGAAAGAGGAGATGTATGTCACAGGAAGAGTTTCAAGCCTTTCTCCAGGTCTTTAAGGCTCTGGCAGATGAAAATAGGCTCAAGTTGTTGGGAATTCTGGCGAATGGTGAGCGTAGTGTGGAGGAGTTGGCGGCATTGCTCAAGTTGAAGGCACCTACGGTTTCACACCACTTGGCGCGTCTACGGGAGTTACACCTGGTTGGTATGCGCTCCGATGGGAATACGCACTATTACTGGCTGGACACTGAGGGGTTGCGCCAGATCAACAAACACTTGTTGACACCTGAAAAAATGGCCTCACTGGTTGATGATATCGAGGGAGATGCGTGGGAGCGCAAGGTGCTGCATGACTTCTTTGAGGGCACCCACCTCAAGGAGATACCGGCCAGCGTGAAGAAACGGGGTGTGATTCTGAAATGGCTGGCGAACCAGTTTGCATATGGTGTGAAGTACAAGGAGGCTGAGGTGAATGAGCTGCTGCAGCGGCACCATCCTGACTCTGCCTATCTGCGCCGTGAGCTGATTAGTAGTGGGAGTGCTTTGATGCAGCGCGACCATGCTATCTATTGGCGTGTCTCGCCAGAACTGCTTGATGCGGAAAAGAGACGCGAGATTTTTGAGTGTGTGATGGCGCGGTTTGAGCCATACAAGCTGTATAGTGAGGCGGAAGTGAATGAGATTATCAGTAAGCAGCATGCCGATTACCCCTTCATTTGCCGCGCCTTGCTGGACGAGCAGGTGCTGGTGCAGAACGCGAACGGGTATGTCTTCTTTCCGACGAAGCATTAGTATTACGGAAAGGTAGGATGATGCAAAAGATACCGACACCACCAACAATAGAGCTAATAAGTGTGGTTGAGCGGATGCTTGCCGACGCTTTTAGTGGCGGGGTGCGCTTGGGGGATTGGCACGATTTGAGTAGTAGCAATCGTGCCTTCACCTATCGTTTTCGTGTGCTCTCTGGGATGAGTGATGCACCTTCTACTGTTATCGTGAAGCAGGCGCGTTTTGCTGCACAGTCGCTAGCTTCTTCCGATGAGGTGGAGATGGCAGCCTGGACGTTCTACAATGAATGGGCTTCGCTGCAATTTCTGGAGCAATTGAGGCCGGAACATATGTTTGGCCCACATCTTTATGCGGCAACGCGCCAACCTGGAATTATAGTCATGGAAGATCTGGGAGAGGGGGAAAATCTAGCGGATGTGTTGCTTGCCAATGATGCTGAGGCGGCGGAAGCGGCTCTGCTAGACTTCGCGGCACTCCAAGGTCGCTTACACGCGGCAACGGCAGGGAAGCAGGAGGTATACACGCAAATTCGTGAGGGATTGGGGTCGAGTGTGCTGGCAGATGGCTACTATAGGTATGACTGGTTGGCACCCGCTTTACAAGAATTTGCGGATATACTGGGTATTGAATTGGTAGTTAGAGTTGAGCAGGAGTTGGCACAGTTACGCAGCACGTTGTTGCATCCTGGCCCGTTTCTGACCTTTACGCAGGGCGATGCCTGTCCTGATAACTGCTTATTCAGCAGTGAAGGGTTGCGTCTACTGGATTTTGAAGGCGGCAGATTCGATTTTGCTTTGAAAGACGGAATATATGGCAGAGTACATTTTCCGACCTGCTGGTGCCTCTATCGTATGCCAGAGCGTGTTGTGGCTGCTATGGAGCAGGTATATCGAGCGGAGCTAGTCAAGGGTTGTCCTGCTGCCGCTGATGATAGCTTGTTTTACGCAGCTGTAGTTGAAGCCTGTGTTTTCTGGATGCTGCAAGCGAAGAAGATGTTGCCACCGCTCACGCAGATGTTGGAACGTGACCGACATCTGGTGGGTGCGACAGATCGTGAGCGTTTTGTGCTGCGCTTTCTGATAGCCGCGCAAGCCTGTGAGCAGTATGGTCATTTGGAGGCTCTCGGTGCGACCGCTCGTGCTATGGCTCAGAAGCTGCAAACGCTATGGCCCGAAGCGGCGCAACTGGCGTATTATCCTGCGTTTCAGTCGTAAAGAGAGGGATACTGGCTGAGGTACTACTACAGTTGCAATAGTACTCAGCCAGTATTCATGTTTGTACAATGCTATCAAGCTCTGCGTTCAATGTCTGCGCTTGTTGTTGTTTCCTCGGTATCTTCATCCAGTTTGCTATGATGGCGACTATAGAGGAAGTAGACTACGAGACCGATGGCAAGCCAGATGAAGAAACGGGCGATGGTGACTAAGGGTAGGCTGACGATCAATACAAAGGAGGCGATGATAGAGAGGATGGGTATAAATGGGACCCAGGGTACGCGATAACCACGGCGCAGATCGGGCTGGGTACGACGGAGTATAAGCACAGCTGCCGCGACCAGCACGAAGGCCGAGAGGGTGCCGATATTGGTGAGTTGTGCCACTATGTCGATTGGTGTCAGGCCAGCGACGAGCGCGACAAAGGCACCAATCAGTAGGCTTGATAGGTACGGTGTGCGGAAACGTGGGTGTACCCGTGAGAAGAATCTTGGCAGAAGCCCGTCTCGTGCCATCGCGAAGAAGATGCGGCTTTGGCCGTAGAGCAGCACTAGCAATACGGTTGTTAGGCCACAAACGGCCCCAATGGAGATGATCGAGCCAGCAGTGTTTAGACCGATCAGAATGAGTGCGTGCGATACGGGCGAGGCGACATCAAGTTTTGTATAGGAAACCATGCCGGTGAGTATGGCGGTTACCAGAATATAGAGGGCCGTACACACGAACAAGCTGATAAAGATGCCAAGTGGCAGGTCTCTAGCGGGGTTGCGGGCCTCTTCCGCCGAGGTGGAAATCTGGTCAAAACCGATGTAGGCGAAGAAGATGATGCTAGCACCACCAAAAATGCCGCCGACCCCAAAGGGCAAGAATGGATGCCAGTTGGCGGGATTAATATGACCAAAGCCAATCACGATGAAAAAGGCGATCACGGCAAGCTTAATGATGACAATCACATTGTTGATGCGGGTGCTTTCGGATGTTCCTAATATCAACAAGCCAGTGATGAGCAGAATGATGAGCACGGCTGGCAGGTTGATGATGCCACCAGAGAATGGTGAAGAGGTAAGTGTTTTGGGAATGGTGATGCCGAAAGCACTTTTGAGTAGATCAGTAATATATCCCGACCAGCCAATACTCACCGCAGCGGCACCAACCGCGTACTCTAGAATGAGGTCCCAACCAATAATCCAGGCAATCAGTTCCCCCAATGTGGCATACGAATAGGTGTAGGCACTGCCAGCGATGGGAACGGTGCTGGCGAACTCGGCATAACAGATGGCGGCTAGGCCGCTTACGATGCCTGCAACGATAAATGAGATAATAAGTCCTGGTCCAGCATATTTCGCTGCTGCTACCCCTGTGAGAACAAAGATGCCGGTACCAACGATAGCACCGATGCCTAAGAGTGTGATACTAAAAGCCGTCAGTGTACGCTTGAGTCCGTGCTCCGAATCGTCGCTCTGCTTGAGGATGCGGTCAATCGGTTTGATACGCCATAGACTACGAGATTGCCTGACAGATGCCATTGCGCACTCCCTTTCTTGTTGTTTAGACAAACACTATTTGGAACACGTGCAGAAGTGACACAATGGTTACACATCTATTGGCAAGAGCAGGGACAAGACAACCAGCGCGGCACTGGCTAGTCACACGCTGGTTGTCTTGTCCCTGCTCTTATACTGTCGTTTCTTCACCCATGAGTAAGGTCGCGCCGCCGGTGGCGAAGTTACGCACATCGGCACCCGTGGCGCGTCCCTCTGGTGTAGACATAAGGGCGTTGAACTCTTCTTGCGTATCGGCGAAGAGTTGCGCCATGAGGTAGTAAGGGGGCTGCTCGCCACGCGTGCCGGGGCCGAAGCGTGTCACTTTGAGGCCTTTTAACCCTTGTATTTTGAGTACGAGGGGAGTGTGAACCTCTTCGTAGTAGCGATCAAATTCTGCTGGGTCTGTGGGGTGTCCATAAAGGACGGTCATGCTAAACATGTTTTGTTCTCTTTCTGGGTTATAAAATCGACATTGATACTTTACAGTATACCTCACGAAGAAATGCAAACGATACGTTGGCAATGTGTATGGGTGAGGTAGAACTACAACTTTGCCTGAACTCATGCGTAATACAAGCAGTCAAAACATCATTTAGATAAGACGAATAATGGGAAGGATACCAGTCGATGTCGCAACAAATGGAGTCTGGTAACGAGGCATATCAGAGGCAGGAGCCGCCTTATGGACGATATGAAGGGACGCAGGGAACGCAAGGAGTGCCACCTCATCTAGGAGACAACTGGCATGCGCCGGAACCACCTCCGGCAGGTAATATGTATGATGACTCGTTTATGGATGCCTTTGCCCAGCGTCTTTCACAGCGGATGGCGCAAGGGCCGAGTGGCAAGGTATATACATCTCCGCAGTCACGCGCACGCGAACGCGTCTCTGCTGGGCAGCGATTGGCTTTGGCGATTGTTTCCGTGGTGATGCTGGTTCCGCTCAGTGGTATTGTGGTGGGGCTGGTGAGCGTTTCTAATCTCTGGATAGTGGGCTTACTGGCTCTGGGGGCGATTTGTCTCACGCTTATCATTATCAACGCCATTTTTAATTATAGTTAGCCCGTTGGTAGCTCTCCCTTAAGCGTCAAGTTATAGGAAACGGTTTAGTAGGGATGCCCCTTGTGGGCATCCAATACGTATCAACTCAAGCGAACGGCACAGGTTTTCGTAGGGGCGGGAGAGGACGTGGATGAGGGGCTGGGACCCTCTGGGTCGCCCGTTGCCGGGGCACATTGCCTTTTCGGGCGTTTTCCCCACCCCACGGGCGACCCAGAGGGTCCACCCCACCACCCAACACCTCTCCCGCCCCTACGAGATGGGCGAGCCTTCACCTCATCCATTCTTATGTGTGAGCTCGCTCCTTCGTACTTGGTGGATGCCCACAAGGGACATCCCTACTGGATGACACTATCCAGATGGTTAGCGTAGGTGTTCAACGGCGTTTTGTAGGTTTTGTGTTTCGCTTTGCACTTCTGACAACTGCTGCTTCATGGTGCGGTTCTTCTCCTGTTCGGAGCCGACGAAACTGGTATAGGGTGCGAGGGCGTCATGGACACGCTGGATTGCGCTATCTAGTCCCTTGCTAAACTGGTCTTTCATGGCGGTTGCGAGCTGTGTACGCAGTTGCTGCATCTTCTGATCAAATTTTTGTTTGGCACGTCTGCGCTGATAGGGCAGGATGAAGAAGCCCAGTCCGATGAGGGCGATGCCAGCGGTGATGCCTGTCACATCCAGGAAAGTAAAGCCGATGGCGGTGGCGGCGATGATGCCCACGGTACCCACGGTGACACCACCCGCGACGACGGCTAAGGATTGGAAGACGGCATTTTGCATTTCTTCGGCCATGCCCGCCGCTTGTTGTGGGCGATTGTATGACTCAACGACGCGGCTGGCTTCCTGGCGGACGGCTTCTAGCACATATTTGCGGCTGGTGTCGAAGCGGCGATTGACGGAGCCGATCATTTGCTCGTTGCGTGGATTGCTCTCGCGTTGGCGGCGGTCGATGTATTCCAGAATATCTTGCCAGAGGACTTGTTCCTGATCGAGTTGCCAGTCGATCAGTTCCTTGACTGTTTGATCGATGCGGGTCGCGCTATCGCTGAGTACTTGCTGCTCGAACTCTTGCTGAATTTTTTCGCTCTTGATAAGATCGAGCGTGCGACGCAGGCGAATGGTGTCCTCAAAGAACTGGTCGCCACGTTTGCTGGTCTCTAGCACGATATTTTCGACCTTATTGAGCCAGGGGGCGAAGTTTTGTTCCATGCGCACACGGTGCTGCTGGAGACGGCGCTCGATGTTGCGAACGGTTTCTTCGTCGTCGGCGAGCAGTTTCTGGCGTTGCTCGATGGTTTTTTCCGTTTCTTGCGTCAGGCGTTGCATCACACCCAGGGGGTTGAGGAGCTTTAAGCGGGCCTGCTCTCCCTCGTCCAGTTTATGGAAGAGGTAGTCTTCCAAGGTACCGATGCGGCTGCGTTCCCAGAGGCGGATGGCGTCTTGCCCTACGGCGGTTTGCGCTTGTTGTGCCTGCAAGACGGAAACGGGGAAGATGATGGGTTCAAAACCGAGTAGGCGGCGACAATTTTCTTTGATGAAGCGGTTGACCTGATCAAAGTCCTGTTGTGTCCGTAGCAGGTCGGCTTTGTTGAGCACGATCAAAACCTTTTTGCCCCAGCGGCGAATGCGTTCCAGGAAGGCACGTTCGCTTTCAGTGAAGGAGCGGTCGGCGGAGATGACGAGCAGTATCAGGTCGCTGCGAGGGATGAAGCTTTCGGTTAAGCGTTCATGCTCGCGTAGGACGGCGTTGATGCCAGGGGTGTCGATGATGCTGATGTTTTTGAGGAAGTCATGCGGGTACAATTGCTCAATCGTTGTTTTGTCGAGCTGCATCCGTGTGTTCTGCATGCCGTAGCGCACTTTTGTGATTTGCGCGGTGGTTGGGACGGGCCCCTCTTCGAGTACGGGGGCGCGGAGAAGTGCGTTGATGAGCGCGGACTTGCCAGCGTTAAACTCGCCCACGATGACCAGCAAAAACAGTTCATCAAGCGAGATGATGGCTTGTTCTAGCGTGCTGGTGTAGTCGCTGGTCGCGTTGGGACCATCGGCACCCTGGAAACGCACCAGCAGGGATTGTAACCGATTCGCCTGGATGCGTATTTTTTGCAATAGTTCACGCTGCCGTGCGTGTTGATCTTCTCCTGTCATACGGTGATGATTTCCTCTTTAACTCTCTCTAGGCTATGGTGTAAGGTGTAGTGATATCATAACGTAAGTTTGGGTAGATGTAAACATGAGCAATGTTTGCCATCAGGGCGATTGCGCAGGGGGCTGGGCGATGATGGACATTAACAAATTATGCGGTAATCATGGAAGCCCATCCGTAGGGGCGAGGTTGGTCGCGCCCAATAGACATCAACCTAAGCGAACAGCTCAGCTTTTCAGTAGGGGCGGGGGCGGCGGACGAGGCGGGGTGGGGACCCTTGGGTCGTCCGTGCCAGGGATACCAACCCCTTTTTGGGCGTTTGCCCCACCCCACGGGCGACCCAAGGGTCCACAGCCCCCC
>JBBPYR010000078.1:0-35213 GCA_038199755.1 Ktedonobacterales bacterium
GGTAGCGCATACGGGAATCGAACCCGTGATCTCCGCCTTGAGAGGGCGGCGTCCTAGGCCACTAGACGAATGCGCCATGGCGAATGTGTGTATGAGATCATTCACGCTGCACATGATATACTCATTGCGCGCTCTTGTCAAGTGTGTTTTGGGCGAGCTTCCCACATTTCTGCAAGAAGGCACGCCCAAAACACACCTGTAGAGGCGGACTTAGCGGCGGATGTCGAAATGCTTGGCTTCCCCTTTTTCGATGCAGGTGAAGGCAAGGCGGGTCCATTTGTTGGGTAGGTGCGGGTTGATGGCGTAGCCTTGCTCTGTCAGGTGGAGTCCTGCGAAGCCAAAGATGGCGGCTTGCCAGACTGCCCCACAACAGGCGGTGTGAATGCCCTCAGGGGTGTTGCCACGCAGATTTTCCAGGTCTACTAGGTTGCCCTTCACAAATAGATCATAGGCTTCGTTGGCTTTGTTGAGCTGACAGGCCAGGATCACATGGAACGCGGGCGTAAGCGACGAGCCATAGTCATGATCGGTGAGCGGGTAATAGTAGTCCCAGTTGGCACGGATGGTTTCAAGGTCAAAATCGCTTTGCATCACCGTGAGCAACATCAGTACGTCAGCCTGTTTGATGACGTTGTACTTCTGGATGCCTTGGACGCCAAGGATGCCCTGGTATGAGTCTGTGCGACCCTTATACTTGCTCTGGTCGAGCGGCTCGAGTTTGAAATAGTTGTCGAACTGCTCGAAAAGATGGGTTTGGGGATCGTAAGGAATACGCATATGGGCGATAACATCGTGCCACTGTTGCAAATCTTGCCCGGTTAGTTGCAGCTGGGCCGTCAGTTGTTGGGCCTTCTGCGGGGCATTATCCGAGAGCCATTGCAGCATTTGCAAACCTGCCTGCACATTCCAACGGGCCATGTAGTTGGTGAAGGCGTTGTTATTGACGTGCTCGTGCCACTCATCGGGACCAATCACATTGGTGAGTTCATAGTCGAGATGCTCAGGGTGCTTTTCAACGCGGCTGACCCAGAACTGGGCCGTGCTGATAATAATTTCGGCACCATAGTTGAGCATGAATTCATCGTCCGCGGTGACGGTCCAATAGTTGTGGACGGCGTGGGCAACGCTGGAAGAGATGTGTAGTTCCAGCGAGCCATTGAGCACGGGGATGACTTCTCCTGTTTCGGGATGGATGATGGAGCCAGGGGTGGTCTCCTCGCCGCTGAGTGTACTTTCCCAGGCATATTGCGCACCCTTATAGCCGTTTTGCTGTGCTTTTTTGCGGGATGCGGGCAACGTATGGTAGCGGTATAGCAGCAGGTTACGGGCAACATCAGGCATAGTATAGGTGAAGAAGGGCAACATGAAAATTTCGGTATCGTGGAAGATGTGACCGCGATAGCCAAAGCCCGTGAGTCCTTTGGCGGCAATGCTGTAGCGGCTATCATGCAGCGAGGCATTGATACGCAATTGATAGATGTTGTAGCGTATTCCTAGCTGGTCTTTATCGTCACCTTCAATGATGACATCTGCCGTGCTCCAGAATTGTTGCCAGGCTGCTTTTTGGGCGTTCAAAAGAGCATCATACGCATAATGGGGTGCTGAATCGTAGATTGATGTGCCTGTTTCTACCGCTGTGTCGATGGAAAGGGCGTGGTGAATATCCGGCTCTGGTACAGTTCGTGTTTCGCTGGTGATATTACGATGGTGAGATAAAGCTCCCTGCAATGGGTCATGAACACTATCACGAGAGGTATACATCATGACGACTTTTTCGGTTGTGAGCGTCTGCCCGACCGAAAGAGGACCGAAAAGGCGAATACTAGGGGCGACATCCGAATCTACAATGGTCTTGTGAAAGCCTGCTGTTTCGGTCGTAAAGCTCATAGTTTGTGCGAGGCGAACATTGTTATGCTTCGCCTTGCTCAGTAGCCAGATGATGTCGTTTTCATGATGTTGATCTTCTGTTTCCCAGTGTATCAGGTCATAATTGCCTACAGCAGTGTTGAGGCTTGCCCACAGGGAGATATCAACCTGGGTGTGTTGGGGGCATTCTTCTAGCGTGACTGTGTAGCGGATAATGCCCAAATGCTCGTCGGCGAGGCTGGCGAAGCGTTCGCTGGTGATGACTAGGCGGATGCCGTTGGGACTTTCCCAATGGACATTGCGGCTCAAAACGCCTGTTTGGAGGTCTAAGGTGCGATTATAGGAGAGCATTCTCCCTCTATCGAGGCGAAAACGCTCATTGTTGACAAAGAGTTTGATGGGTAGCCAATCGGGTGCATTTGCCAACTCTTCTTTTGCGATTGGCACGGCGTCAAAGACGCCAAACAGGAGTGTCGCGGGGTTGGCATTGGGAAACCCTTCCTCGAAGGCACCACGAGTGCAGAAGTAGCCGTTGCCAATGGAATACACGGTTTCTTGACTATGAAGCGGCTTTGGAGTTGGCTCAAAGCGTTCTTCTGTTACTTGCCAAAGATTCAATACAAATATCCTTCCAACGTTTCAAGTGCGATACGAATGTGTGTTTTTCAAGCGCGTTTTCAAATGAGTATGCTTAACCGAGCAGGTCTTGTAAATGTTTGTTTTCCATGTTTGACAAGACCCGATCAGCCTTGTGAAAGCGTTCTTGTGGGCCGATGCCGAGCGCGGTCATGCCCGCGGCTTTAATGGCCTCAATACCAGCATCGGCATCTTCCACGCCGAGGCATTCTACTACTGGTATGCGGACCAGACCTGCCGCATAGACAAAGACATCGGGTGCTGGCTTGCCGTTGACGACGCTGTTGCCGTCGGCGATGCCGTCGAAGTAGTGCGCGATCTCCAGTCGTGCCAGGACCAGCGGTGTGTTTTTGCTCGCAGACGCGATGGCGATCTTGATGCCAGCCGCGTGAATCTCGTCGAGAAGCTGAATGCCGCCTGCAACCACCTCTTTAGGCGTCATTTGCTTAATCAGATCGAGATAGTAACGATTTTTACGCTCCATCATCTCCTGCATTTGCTCTTCGGTGACTTTGCGCCCCTTGAGCAAAAAGGTGAGTGAATCGCGTCTTCCTACACCGCGCAGATGCGCGTCATTCTCTTCATGCGTAAAGGGAATGCCTTCATCGTCAGCTAGGTGTTTCCACGCTTGATAGTGATACTCAGAGGTGTCGGTGAGTACACCATCGAGATCGAAAATAATGGCTTGTGGTTTCTGCATGTTTTTATGCTCCAACTAAAAATGGCTCTGCTGTTCAAAAGGGGGGCGAGTCCCTATTTTGCCGCTCACTTCATTAACGATTAAACCACGATAAGAGTGACAATGCGTGCCCAGAGCCGACTATCTCGTAGCAGGATAGCAAGGAAGATAGCACAAAACAGGTACCTCTGGATAGTATAGTACGGCTAGCAAGGGGAGCAAAACGCGAGCACTAGCCATAGGACTCGCGTCTCACAGCAGGGCCTGCCAGAAATGAGGCAACAATTGCTACTGCGCCAAAAAGTAAGATGGCACCAAAGGCGTAGGTGAAGCTGCCAGTTTTGTCGAGCAGGTAGCCGATGAGTGGCGGGCCAATAATCACGGTGGGGCTGGAGAGCACGCTGGCAAAGCCCTGGGCGATGCCTTTCCCCACGGTGCGCAGGTTGGCAGCCGAGTTAAAAACGGACGTATAGGGGATGGTGGCACCAATAGCAATCAGCGAGATGCCGAGAATCGCGATTGGTGGAAAGCGTAGCGGAATGGCGAGGAGTGCAACACCCGCAAAGCCCATGATTGTGCCGACCCGCAAGAGCGGAATGGCCCCAATGATGCGCCGTGCGATCAGGATGCCGCCGAGTGGCCGAAAAAACATGCCCGTCAGCAGGGCGAAGGAGCCCAAGGTGGCGGCAGTGGTGAGGGAAAGCTGATATTGGACAATCAGGTAGATGGTCAACCACGCAGCAATGGCGTTACCCAGACCAAACGTGCCCAGATGCGAGAGGCCAAGTGTCCAGACCGCAGGGGAGCGCACAGCAGAGCCGAGATCAATATTACTGGTGCGGCGCGGCTCTCGTCCGTCATCTATCAAGAGCCAGACGAGTAATGAGGCACCGCTGGCAATGCCCCAGAAGAGGAAGCTACCACGCCAACCAAGCCATGCTAACAGATGTGGGGTGAGCAATAAGCCCAGACCGGAACCAACTTGTGTTGCGCCACCGTATAAGCCTTGTCCGAGCGAGGCATGCTTGCCTAGTCCAGCCGCGACACCGGCTCCGGCCAGAAATGCGCCGCCAGCTCCCCAGCCAATCAGGAGCCGACAAAACAAAATCCACGGTAAATTGGCGAACAAGGGTAGTAAGACGCCGCCCACAAAGATGAGCGCGCTAAAGCTAATCAAGACGATGCGTGCGCCGAAACGGTCGGCAAGCATGCCAGAGGGGATATAGGCGGTAGCCAGCCCCAAGAATAAAAGTGTGGAGAGTAGACCAGCTTGGCCGCTGCTAATATGCAGATCAGTACGCATGGTGGCGATGAGTGGGCTGTAGTTTGTGTAGTGAACGGCAACCATGACAGAGGTGATGCAAGCCGCAAAAATACGGAGGGGAACACTACTCGGCTTTTTCTGGTATGCCGGTGTTGCGGTGGATGATGATGGCATGGTAGAAGGGCGTAAGCGGAACATGAAGAGAAAGCTCCTCGCTAACAATAGAGAAAATCTTTCTCTTATTGTAACACGTTCGGAGATGATCGTATGCTTACTCTGGCTTAGGCAATCGCGTAAATATTGAACTGAGAAAATTGCGCCAAGGCTCCGGGGGCTGTCTGGGGCAGATTGGCGACGAAGAGGGCTACAGAACCGCTTGCATAGCTTGTGTCAGAGAAGCTGACCAGGAATTGATTGTTGACGACAAACGAAATGTACGACCCCTGAGCCACAATCAAAATATGATTGGTCTTGCCTTGTTTTTGAATGGCAGGGTTGAGGGTATAATCGACGATTCTTGTGCTGATGGACACACCATTTTGGTTGGAGTAGCCTTTAAAGATGGCATAGGAGCCATCGCCATACAACTCAAAGCGGTAATAACCAGCTAGATCGCTATTGGCATTCGCTTTGCCGCGAATATAGACGCCATAGCCATTATTCGCATCTCCTCTAGAGAGGGTTGCGTTTAGCGACAACTCAAAGTTGCTAAATATCCGTTCGCCGGGAAGGTTTTCCCATAATAATTTGTTTTTGTCGCTTTCCAGTGACATCTGTCCATTTGCTATCGTTACTGCATACGTACCGGGGGAACTTTGTAAATTCCAGCCTGAGCTATTATCAGCAAAGGGGTCTGTGAAGAGAGGTGCCCCCTTTGGCCTGGGGAAGCTTTCTTTCAACTTTGTGTTATTGGATTGTACACCGCTATATAAAGTGGTAATATTTGCCACTGAGAGGCCAGCTGCATGGATGCCTGCGAAAAGAAATAATGAAAGGCCGAGCACAACACAAACAAAATAAATGGATTGTGACCGTATTCCTTCTTGTTGACTAGGTTGTTCTTTTACAACATATGACGGCATAACAACGTCTCCCCAATAATGACTTAACAATGAGCATCAAACTAACAATAATATATGGCTACTCGATAATAGAGCATTTGAGGGCTTCCTGTCCAAAAAGAGTAGGACGAATGGCAAATTTGGGTGATAGTTTGTACTACCTTAACTCATAATGAGTCCTCATATCATATTCTAAAAAATAGGGAAAAATTGGGAAAGATGTCTTACTTGTGTAATCTTTTCCATGTATGAAGAGTTATTCATGTAAGTAGATATTTTAATTGATTACGAAAAAGGCTCAAAGTGGAGAGGACATTGTTCGATGAAAACGAAAAGAAGAGTCATCATTAGTGTGATGCTCATCATATTTTTGCTTATTACTGCAGGTGTCACGGCGGGGGTGATTGCCTGGGTGTCATCTAATAATGCGCGACCTGCAGTAGTGCAAAAAACCTACGCGATCAACCGAGCGGAGCCAGCTCCATTGTCCTCACATCGTGCGCGTTCAATGGCCCCTATGCATGCCGCGACCGCGATGGCTCCCTGGGGTGTTACGCTTGATCCCCCTCACGGCTTTGTCTGGGTGGCGGAGCCTGGGTGTGAGCCATTGCCCACGTGTCTCTCAGCCTTTCCAGGCGTCATCGGCCAATATGCACTATCCGATGGCAGCTTTATTCAAAACATCACGGAGCCGAGCGGCTACTCTAGCCCGTTGTTTATCGTGGTCGATACGGCTGGGAACTTATGGTTTACAGAGCCCAATACTGATGCTATCGGCGAATATAATCCCCGAACTGGAACCTGGAATCAATGGCACACGAAAAAGGGAAGTGCTCCTTACGATCTCCTCTTTGATGCACAGGGCAACTTGTGGTTTACCGAAATAGCAGGTAACAATATAGGTTTCTTCAACCCACATACCCAAAAATTGGTAGAAAATACTGTTACTACGATTGCTAGTAACCCTTATGGCATCACGCTTGATGCGAAAGGCGTCATCTGGTTCGCGGAGAATAATGTAGGTTTAGGGCAAATCGGAAGTTTTACGCCGAACGCGTCGGGCAAGGTGACTATCATAGAACATAAGGTTGATGCGCTTCATCCACCACATCTGATTACCTCAGATAGGATGGGAAACATCTGGTATAGTGAGGGTTTCGCGGGCTATATTGGTGAATTTAATGCTGCCACTGGTGTTAATATAAGTTTCCGTGTGTATCTTGGCGTCTGCACTAATATTAATACATGCACTGGAACCCATATCTCTGGCATTCAGGTGGATAATCAGGGAAATGTCTGGTTCACCGACTCGCTGAGTCAACGTATCGGCTATCTTATACCCGCAACAGGACAGGTGGTAACGATCACGCTACCCGCGAATGTTCACCCGCATGATGGTTTGGTGATTGACAGCAGTAGTCGGGTGTGGTTTACCGAGCAGAACGCTTTGACGCTCAATATGTTTCCTACTAGCACCGTGAAATAAGCACTTGTACTCTTGGTGTGCTATCGTACATCTTTATGGTTCAGTCGTGCGTGTAAAAGATGAGGTAGCAAGGCTGATGGCATAACAGTCACAGTAGCAGTATCGCTTGCTGTGACTGTTATGCCATTATCTATAGCATGGTTTCTAGTTCACGTAAGATGGCGGTCCAGGCAGTAGAGCGTGGGTCGATGACGGCGAAGTGATCGGTTCCTGGCAACTCAAGCAAGGTGACGGTGTCGCCAGCTTCTTTTGCACGCTGGGCGTACTCTTGGCTGACAACAATGGGAACGCTGTCATCACTGCTGCCATGAATGAGCACCTGTGGGATGCCGAGTGGAAGCAAGGCGGCAGGCGAGGCGGCGGCATAACGTTCTGGCACACTATCATAGTCGCCGCCGAGCAGTGCGGAGGCAGCCCCGTTGCCCAGGTTAAGCTGCCAGACATGTTCGAGATCAACCGCACCTGCGAGGCTTACGGCACCTGCGAGGGCAAGCGGTTTGTCTGTGGCGAGCGGGCTATCTGCTGGCAGACGGTGGCGGGCGGCAAGCCAGAGGGCGAGATGACCCCCAGCGGAATGCCCTACGGGAATGACGCGCTGCAAATCCAGGTTGTAGGTTGGGGCAAGCTCTTGCACAAAATCGGCTGCCTGTGCCACATCGAGGAGGGTTCCCGGCCAACCACCACCGCCATCGCCCACCCGTCGGTATTCGATGTTCCATGCTGCTATGCCGCGACGCGCTAAGCTGGTGGCCAGACCATCCATCAAGGCTAGCCCATAACGATTGCGCCAGAAGCCGCCGTGAATGAGAATCACAACTGGATAGGGCTTGCTCTGACTGCTTTCATTTTCAGACCTTTCGGGTAGATAGAGGTTGCCAAATTGCAGTGGCTCTTTTCCATAGGGCAGTTTCTGTCCTTTGTTCAGGCCCAGTGAACGTTTCAGGTTGTCAAAAATCATCATAAATATGTCCTCAAGTGAAATCTACTAGCTATCTTTTCTTTTCAAGGATACTATATCATAGGAGCGTCATGGCTTGGTCTTGTTGAAAACGTAACAAAAAGATGCATCTCAAAGACTCTGTTGATACGTATTCTGTGTAGTTTTGCAAGATGGAGAATTATTTCTGCTGAAGAGAAGAAAAGGGTTTGTTATGTCATCTTATCTGGATTTATATGATTATCGTGTACGAGTTGCTGCGTTGTATCGGGAGCGCAATCGCACGCTTGTTAGAAGCGAAGATGCGGCCCTTGTGTTGGAGCGGTTTCGCGCGGGGCGTAATGCATTGTTTGCAAGCCATGCCCAATCGGCGTTGGATGAGGAGCAGCGACGTGTGTTTAAGGGCTTGCGCTATTTCCCCTATAATGCCGCGCTATGTCTTGAGGCTGAGCTTGATACCAATGTGGAGCCAAAACAGCAATCGGTAGCGATGAATGCCGAGGAGTCAATGATGATGACAACAGTTGGCCAACTGCATTTCGTGGTGGAGTACCAAGCTGTGATGCTCTCTCTTTACTGGTTGGATATTTATGGCGGCGGCTTGTTTTTGCCCTTTCGCGATACGACTTGTCCAGAATTGAGCTATGGAGCTGGACGCTATCTGTTCGACACCATCAAGGGAAGCGATTTCTTGTGGGGATCAGATGGAACGGGAAAGCGGATGGTGCTGGACTTCAACTACGCATACAATCCGTCGTGTGCTTATAATGATCGTTGGTTCTGCCCTCTGGCTCCGGTTGAAAATCGGCTTCAGGTGCCGATTCGCGCAGGTGAGATGAACTATAAGATGACTGAATTATGATAAGTTCTAAGGTACAGGAGTAGGTTTTGATGACGGAGAAGAGGGAGCGGATCAGACTGGTGCTGCATAGAGGGCGCGTTGTTGTCTCTAGGCAGGGATCTTCTGGTTCGTAGGTGATTTAAGAAGATTGTTACACTTGCTACACTTGTTTCACTTGTTTCAAATGTTTTTAGTTGTGTCTGCTCTCTGCCAATGTTGGTTTGCGTCCAGACCACCAGCGACGTAAAATATTACATGAAGGGTATTTTGTGTGTAAGTTTAGAAGGAGTGTTTAGTGGTCACGCGTAAACTTGGTAGGACAGATATTTTGGTGTCGCCTCTGTGCCTGGGTGGAAATACTTTTGGCTGGACCACGGATGAACAGCGTTCGTTCGCAGTGCTGGATGCTTATATGGATGGTGGCGGTAACTTTATCGATACAGCTGATGTCTACTCGACGTGGTTGCCAGGGCATGTAGGGGGAGAGTCTGAGACGATTCTGGGCAATTGGATGAAAACACGCAACAATAGGAGTCGTGTGATTCTTGCCACAAAGCTGGGGAGCCGCATGGGAACGGGTGCCAATGCACAGGGGCTGTCACGTCGCTATATGATGGAAGAGGTTGAAGCCTCGTTGCAGCGGCTACAGACAGATTACATCGACGTTTATCAGGCGCACCGTGATGATGAGCAGACGTCGCTTGATGAGACGCTGGCGGCTTTTGATGATCTCGTGAGGCAGGGAAAGGTGCGCTATATTGGTGCTTCTAACTATAGCCCTGCACGCCTGCGAAACGCATTGCAGGTCAGTGAGCGGTATGGCTATGCTCGTTATGAGAGCATGCAACCGCCATATAGCCTAGCCAATCGTGGGGCGTACGAAGGGGATCTGGAAGCTCTGTGTGTGAAAGAAGAAGTTGGTGTGATTACCTATTCCTCGTTGGCAAGCGGCTTCCTTTCGGGAAAGTATCGCCCGAAGGGGGAGACGCCTGCTACCCCGCGTGCGAAGGGGATTCTGGATCGTTATGCCAATGAGCATGGTTTTAAGGTGTTGGAGCAGCTCGACGCGGTCGCGGCGGCGCAGCATGCGACAGTCGCCCAGGTGGCGTTAGCCTGGATTATGGCTCGTCCGGGTATTACTTCCGCTATCGCCAGTGCTACCACCGTAGAGCAGTTGCATGAGTTGCAAGGTGCGGTTGAACTGAAGCTTTCTGGGGAAGCGATGGCCTCTCTTACTGCTGTTAGTGCGTATAGTGCGTAGTTGTATGGTTGTGGTAATGTTGCCACAAATGCCGTAGGGGACTTGAATTCTCTATCAATGATGAAAGGTGAACAAAACGATGGCACAAAAAAATGCGGGCGAACAATTGGTGAAAACATGGGCCGAGGCACAGCAACGGCTATTGACGGATTGGCTGACTATGGTGAGAAGCAATAGCGGAACACCGACCATGGAACTGTGGACGAAGACGATGGATGCTTGGCAAGCCTCGGTGAAGGATACGTTGGACACGCAGACGACCTGGACACGTGAATGGACAGAGCGCTTGGCGAATGCGAAGGGGACGCCGGAGGAGTTGCGTGATCTGGCCCAGCAGGGGCGGGAACAATTGCAGCGTTGGACAGATACCGAGCGGCAAATCTGGCAGGGCTGGTTCGAGATTGTGCGTAGCATCAATACGCGCTTAGTGCCGGGGGCCAGTGCCACTAGCGGAAATGATCTTGTACAGCTCTGGCAAGAGTCTGCACATAAGATGATTGATACGCAGACATCACTGGTGCGGCTATGGACCAGTGGCTTTCCGGGAGCGAAGAAGGATAGCTAGTTCGTTTCTATGATTTGTGGCAAAACATGTCCAGCTTTTTCGTGAATGACAACATCGGCGGCACTATCGAGGGACGTTGGTTGCAGGTTGATGATGATGAGCGGGACGCCACGGCTCAACGCGAGGCGAGGCAGCGTTGAGGCGGGGATGACTTTGAGCGAGGAGCCGATGACGAGAAAGAGATCGCAGGCAGCGGTGATGGCTTTGGCGCGGTTTAGCTCGCTCTCCGGCACTTTTTGGCCGAAGAGGATGGTGGCGGCTTTCTCAAAGCCGCCACATTCTGGGCATTGCGGATCGGTTTCGCCTGCGTTGATGCGCTCTTGTAGTGTAATGATGGAAGAGCGTTTGCCGCACAGGGTGCAGGCGGCAAAGCGCGAAGTGCCGTGTAGTTCGATGACTCGTTCAGGCGTGTTTCCTGCGTCTTGATGCAAGCCATCAAAGTTCTGGGTGATGACTGCGAGCAAGACGCCTCTCTGCTCAAGTTCGGCCAATGCTGTGTGGGCGGCGTTGGGCTGTGCGATTGCGATCTGCCCTGAAAGGCTGCCGCGTGTTTGCCAGTAGCGTTGGCGCGCCTCGGCACTGGTGATGAAGTCGCGATAGCTCACAGGCGGGTTTTGTGACCAGACGGAGCCGGGGCTGCGAAAGTCGGGGATGCCCGATTCGGTGCTGATGCCTGCCCCAGTGAGTGCTACGATGCACTGAGCGTGTTGTACGAGTTCTGCGGCATCCTGGATGTTTTCTTGTGGGGTAATCATAAAAACGGGTTGCTCTCGCTTCTAGTGTACGGGTGATTCACAGTTAGTTGTCCTGTAAAAAAGTATAGCTTGTAAGTTGTAGGAACGTCAATTGTAGGGAACATATTTTTTTAGAGGGTATTGGATGCAAGAAAATAACACATCTGAGATAGCGCGGGCGAGGGTGATGGCGTATGTGGCGGCAGGGCTGTTTACTGTGCGCTTTCTTTTCTTTTTTCTGCCATATCTTTCTTTTGTGCCGCATAGTATCGCCAGCCTAGAGCAGGATGGCACGATATCTGGTGCCCTGCTTGGTAACGCGGAACATCTGGTGTTGTTTCCTGTGGTGGCGGCCTTACCAGCACCGCGTTGGGCGAAGGGTGCGGGCTATGGTTGGCTAGTTGTCGATATGGCAACTGATATTATGGCTCTTCAAGGAGTGCTACCGTTGATCTATCTCTCATTGCGCTATGGTGGTCATATTTCTTCTGCGTTGTGGGCGGCGGCAGCTTCCTGGCAGGGACGAGGTGCGCTGCGCGTGCTTGGTTTGCTGTATGCGCTCGATATTGCTTTGTACTCGTATATTCCACATGGCTCGTTTTTAATTCTTATTCCAGCGGCTTTTCTACTGCCTGCGTGGTTGATTGTGATTGGGCGGTTCTTTACGCGAGAACGTATCCAATCGAGCCCTCTCATGAGAGAAATTTGACTACATTGGTGATTTTGTCGAAATGAAGTTGCCAGTTCACCTTAAGCTCCCTATGCGTTAAGTGGCGATATTCGCATAGAGCAAGCGTGGCTTCCGATACGCTCCAATAGATCACGTTTGAGGAACTTCTTACCTGCCTAAGGCCACTCAAGGCAAGGAAGGATCATGTGATTAGGAGTGCCCAACGCGTGATGGTGAGAGGTGCTTGTCTACTATCGCTCTAAGTTCAGCGAGGCGAAAGGGTTTTGGCAGAAAGTCATCTGCTCCACAACACTGGGCAATTTCTTTCAGTCCCGTCTGAGCCGAAAGGAGGATAATGGGAATGTGGTGGAGGTGCTCGTCGCGCTTCAATTCATGACAAATTTCGCTACCATCTTCTCCAGATAACATGACATCTAGTAGGATCAGATCGGGAAGGGGGTGCTGTAGCGGGTGAAAACAGCATCCAGTGAGACTCGTTGAGACTTCGCATCCGGTCATCTCTAGCACCATTTTCACCACTTCCAATATAGCTGCGTTGTCGTCTACTACGAGTATTCTTTTCATCATCATTCCTTCCCATTTTAGCATAATGATGTGCTTTCTTTCATTTTACTACAGGTAGTGAAATGTAGAAGGTGGAGCCTTGGCCCTCGGCACTCTCCACTGCTATCTTGCCACCGTGGTGTTGGATGATTTCACGAGCAAGGTAGAGACCTATACCCAAGCCAGGGTACGTTTGAACTGTATCACTGAGAACACGGTAGAAACGCTCAAATAGTTTCTGTTGATGGGTTTGCGCGATGCCAATGCCAAAGTCTTGCACGCTCACGGTGAGCATATCATGGGTATGGGCCACCTTTATGATGACACTATCGGCTTGCGGAGAGTATTTAATAGCGTTGCTCAAGAGTATAATCATGACCTGTTCCAGACGATCTCTGTCGCCGTTTATAGCATGCAATGCCTCACCTTCGATCAGTAAGCGATGATTGGTGGTGGGTTGCAAGTTTTCGACGACCTCATGTATCAGCTTGTTTATGTCAACAACTTCTCGCCTTAATGCCAGTTGATCTAGCTGCATCTTGGAAATATCGAGCATATCAACCACGAGTTTATTGAGCTTGTTGATCTGACTATCTAATTTTGTCAGTATGCGCAGCACGTCTTGCCTTCCTTCTGCTGTAAACTGCTCCTGCAAGAGTTCTGTAAAGGCACTGGCAATGGTGAGCGGTGTCTTTAACTCATGACTGGCCATACTGATAAAGTGATCCTTGCGCTGCTCCCTCTCTTTTTGCTTGGTAAGATCGGTAAATACACTGACAGCTAATTGTACTTTGCCCTGCGCGTCAAAAATGGGCTGGGCTTTCGTCAATGACCATAATACTTGGTGGTTGTTTATAGGTTGACATTGAGTGAGGGATTGCGCTTTTTTGCCGTTTAATGCTTGAACGATGCTGAGAGCTTCAAAGGGAACAGACCTGCTTTTTTCATCCTGGATAAATGTAAATTGCTTGTATAACTGCTCTAATGTTGTTTGTGAAGTAGCTGTCATGATGGCTGCCGAAGGAAAACCAAAAGCACGGGCTGCGCTATCATTGCTATAGACAATGTTGTAATTGGTATCTGCTACCAGAATACCCTCAGCTACGTTTTGCAAGATGGTCTCAAGCTGTTCTTTGGCATTGGCAATCTCCTGCTCCAATTGTTTGCGTTCTGTCACATCCCGGAAATTCCAGACGATGGCCTCAATATGCGGTTCGGCTAGTAAATTGATGCCAACGACCTCAAGCCAGATGTATGTCCCGTTCTTATGTCTGGTGCGATATTCAAGCGTATGACTCTTTTCAGGTTGCTTTAGCACCTGAGCCAGAAATTGTCTGGTAGCCTTGTAGTCATCGGGACCTAGACTCTTTGCAAAGACACGATGACCGATATACTCTGCGGGGTGAAAACCTGTTATCCGTGTTGTTAATGGGCTGACATAGGTGAGGATGCCATTGCTGTCCGTTAAGGCAATGCCATCGTTGCTGTTTTCAATCAGGGCGCGGAAATGCTTTTCACTCTGACGCAGGCGTGCCTCAGCTTCTTTACGTTCGGTAATATCACTTCCTTCGACGATGACATGCATTACGTTGCCTGCTTCGTCGAAGAGTGGTTTGGTAATCATTGCCACGATGCGTCGTGAACTATCACTTGTCAGATAGGCACTTTCAATCTGTACTATTTTCCCGGCTGCCGCCTGGGAAATGGCGTCTTTTAAGATGCTTGCCTCTTGTGGTAAGGAGTGCCACCAGGCGGTTTCCCAGAAGCGTTTTCCGAGCACTTGTTCACGTTTAAAACCACTGATGGTGAGTGGTAGCTCATTTATATTAACGAGTACTCCATCAGGGGTTAATACACTTATATAGGAAAATGATTGGTTAAAAATGGCTTTGAAGCGTAACTCACTCTGCCATATGATTTCTTCTGCTTGTTTACGTTGCGTAATGTCGCGAAAATAGACACATATGCCACCTGCTAATGGGGCAATAGAAACTTGAAACCAGATATTGACGACAGGGGCAAAATACTCAAAAGAGGTGCCTTTACCTGTACTTTTAACTTGTTGGCAATAGGCATATAAGGGTGAGTCAAGTATTTTAGGAAAGGTTTCCCATATATTGTGACCAAGCAGATCTGCTTTTAATCCGGGTAAGAAAGGGGCTGCTTGCTGATTGAAATAGAGGATGCGCCATTGCATGTCGAGGACCAGACAAGCATCAGGCATCTGTTCAATGATGGTCATATAGGGAATGATAGCTTCTGGCGCGACTGTTTCGATGGTTTGGTCCTCACTTTTCAAATCATTGTGAGATGTCGTTCGGTGTAAAGATAGGTTATGAGAAAGATCCATGCCATGCCCTCTTCTACGTATAACACCACTTGTGGATCATTTGTGCATTTCTAGACACTTTTCAAAGAGTATAGGTTATCAATTTTATTTTGTCAATCATCGAAAATTTATCTTGCTTGCTCAAAAAGGTGCTTGATTTGCGTCTATCTGCCCAAAATGGTATTGATGAAGAGAGGTGTTGTTGTATTGCTACAATGATAGCATAAAGCGAAGGAAATATGTGAGAAAAACAGCGCAAGAAACTTCAAGTGATGAAAAGAAGCAGCAAACAACTGGAGATGCTGCTGAGGAAGTAGTGATTCCAAGTATTGCTGCACTCCTCGGGATTATTATGACTGGCCTTTTATACCTCGTTCTACCACCCAACATCATTGTTGGTCCAAACTGGCTCCTTTTAAGTGTTGAGGTGGTGTTTGTGGTGCCGCTGATCATCGACCTCCTGACTGCCTGGGACCTCTCCCCTCTGGCAAGGAGAATACTGGTGCTTATTCCTCTTGCTCTGAGTACGCTAGCACTGGTTTTGGCGGTTATTCTCTTCACGCTGACATTGCCAACTGATACGCACGCTACTAATTTGTTACGTGCTGCCGCCCTGTTGTGGGTTTTCAATATTCTGGTCTTCGCCTTATGGTATTGGGAGATCGACGGAGGAGGGCCATGGAAGCGTCATCGCTCAGGACACCGGGCGGCAGATTTTATGTTTCCACAACAAGTCGATGGCAAGAGCTGGGCAGCGGAATTTCTGGATTATCTGTTTGTGGCCTTCACCGCCGCCACTGCCTTTAGCCCGACTGATACATTTCCGCTCACGAAAAAGGCGAAAGTGCTGATGATGATACAGGCAATGATTTCACTGATTGTGATAGGGATACTGGCCGCCCGCGCCGTCAATATTATCGGGAAGTGAAGCGGATTATTGCTTTACTATTCAGACCCCCAACGCTGCTAGCGCAGCTTCTTGGAAATCCTTCTGAAACGGAACTGCCGTTCCTACGCTTCGCGTCACATCCTTATTCAGACCCCCAACGCGCTGTCGCGCTTCTTGATAATTCAGTCAGAAACGGTGCTATCGCACCTAGCTTACGCTCATCTGACTGAAAGGAGTGCGTGCTTCGCACTCAGGTGTTCTGCAAGGAGTCATCAGAAGGAAAGGAGTGCGCTTCGCTCAGGTGTTCTGCAAGGAATGGCTTTGCTACTGGCATGAGGCGTGGAATATGGGGTCCCTGCCCGCGTTGATTGTATCATCGTGGTAGCTCAGGAAGCTTAATACCTGTGCGATATTTGATGTCGTAGTTGAGAATGAAATGCAGTTCAGCGTCGTTTAGACCATAGTAGCTGGCGAGGATGCTATCTATCTGGTCGATGATGGGTTTGGAGTACACCATGTGGTATTCCTCGATCTCAATGGTGTCGCCATAGTGCGTATTGCGAGGGGCGAGTTGTGCGTGTCGCTGAATGTCTGTCTCTAGCTGTTGCGCTAGCTGTGGGAGTTGTGGCAACTGATAGAGGCCATTGCCTGTGGGGAACTGCTTGACGAGAGCGTGGGCGAGATGAAAACCATCAGAGTAGGTGGCGAACCAGAGATAGAAAAGGCTGCTATTGAGTAACGCCACTATACATTGGGCGATTGTCTCATTTGGGCAATAGAGAAAGCGGCCATGTGCTGGGAGCATGGTAACGCCGTTTTTGCGATGGAAGGGAACGTGGCGTGTTGCCTTGAGCCAATAATTGGTTGCCTCTTGATAATAAACTGCCGCGTCTGTTGGGTGTGGGCTGAGCGCATCGGCGAGCATGACCTGCTGCGCCGTTGTCTGCACCTGCTCCAGGATGTGCTCATGGTTGGGAGAGGCAAGCTTGGGGAAGAGGTCGGGAAGTACCATGCGATGCGCTTGCGTGTAGAGCATGGTGTCGATCAGGTGACTGCGCTCCGCTGTACACCAGCGTTGCAGTCGTGTGACATGCATTGTTTTGGTTGTTACCGTGGTGTCCTGTTTGGCTAGTAGTAAAGTGAGGCGTTGGTAGGCACCCTCAAAGAGGCGGCAGGGAAAAATCTCGAAATTGGCAAGCCACTGCTGCGAGGTGTGTTGGGTGATGAGTTGGCGGAGTGTCGTGAAACGGGCACCATTGCATAAGCTAATGGGCACGAGCACGCCGAGAAAGCCCGATCCCTGGCGAAAGAGGGCCAGGGACCGCTCAAGGACCTCAGCATACATATTGCCCTGCTTGCACTTCTTATAGCCATAGGATATAGCGCGGTCCTTATCTTGCCAATGATGATATTCAATGTATGGCGGGTTGCCAATGATGATGTCGAAGCCGTGGTGTGAGTTGGTGAATGGGAGCTCGTATTCTTGTAGGTTGGTTAAGTTGGTGGAAAGAGACTTGTGTTCCTGCATCTGTTGAGGTGAGGATAATGGAGAGCATGAGGCGGCCAAATAGTCCTCCATGAAGTGGTCAGGGGAGAGGATGTCGCCCTGGCGAATGGTGTTCGTCAAGTCGGGTAAGGGATGTGCGCTGAGGGTTGCTTCGTCACAATGTGCGAGGAGTGCGAGCAAGAGTTGCTGGCGGCACAATTCGATGGCGCCCGGCATGATGTCAATGCCATGCAGGTTATGCCGCAAGATGGTGGTGAGCGCGTGGTGTGCAAGGTTGATTGACGAGGAGGATGGGGAAGATAGGGGAGATAGGGGAGATAGGGGAGATAGGGAGGGTATGTGGTCCGTTTGCAGGCGTGAGAGGCAGGCGATATAGAGGGGGTGCAGGATACGCAGGGCCGCGATGAGGAACGCTCCTGTGCCACAGGTGGGGTCGAGGATTTTCATTTGTGTAAGTAGATGATAGGCACGAAGGGCTATTTCTGGCTGGGGGCTGGTGATGATGATGTCCAGTGCTAGTTGTTCGAGCTTGAGGTTGTGGGTGATGAGTTCGGTAACGTCGCTGATAGTGCCAGTGTGGAGGTGAGTGTAGAGTCGTTGATAGTGGGCGCGTCGCTGTTGATATTCATAGGCAGTCTCGGCGGGGAGATACGAGACAGTGCGAATTGCCCCATGAATGTAGCGATTGGGAGTAGCTCGTAGCAGGTGCTGCATGATTGTTATAACGGTACCCGTTACGGGATGTTGGCTAGCTTCGCTCTCATGGGTGAGGGCGTGCAAAAGATAAGGAACGATGGTGTTACGTGCCATATAGAGTGTGACGTCATCACTGGTGTAATAGGCTCCCATTTGCTTCTGGTTGATTTGCTGCTCAAAAATATACCCAAGCACCGTAGGGGTAAGATCGTGCTCTGTTTGTGGTGTATCGCTAGCGATTTGCCAGCGATAGCCATCCAGAAAAGCGAAGAGGTGGGTGAATGCTTCGTCATCAATGGTGAGAGAAGATGGATCATGTTCGAGTTTGTGTGGTGCAAATAGAGCGAGCGAGAGGGCCGGAATGGTGCCAAAACAAGGGGATAATGCTCGCTCCGTCGATGGTTTTGCCAGTCCTTCATGGAAGAAAGGCAGTAAAAAGGAGCGGTAGTAGGCGTTTTTCTGCTGGGCTTGCATTTGTCGTAAGCGACTTGAGAGATAGTGCTTGTCTTGGTCGAGCAGACCTTTGTGTTGGAGAAAATAGAGGAAGAGGAAGCGGTTGAGCAGAAGCCAGGCATATTCTCCCCGTTCCGCTGCCGTGATATTTCCACGAATAGTCGCAGTAAACCTCTGCTGATGGGTCTTGAAATAGGTATAAAATCGTTTGAGGATGGATGCGACCTGCACGCGAGCGTTTTCCATGAAGTTGTTTTCCTCTTTTTTCCTCTTATTGTATCGTATAAGATAGATTTCCTCATAGCCATCCCTCCTGTACAACTATTTTTTGTCGATAGTTCAAGATGAGCATACGCTTGAGCTGATCAAGCAAGATACGAGTAAAAAGCCCTTTCTCACCTCGCAAGAGGAATCATTCTCTTCAGGCTACTTTGAGTGGCTGATGCTTCCTGTTAACATAGTATGATTATAGTATGTAAGGATGTTGGGATGTCTATAGCCAATTTCGCTGCGGTTTCCACACGCCACCTTACCCTGCTGTATAAGCTTGCTCTTGGCTCTATTGCGCTTCTCATTATACTGGGAGTCCTCTTTTTCCAGGTGATGACGTTGTACCAGGCGGGGGATGCGCAACTCATTAATATAGCTGGGCGGCAGCGTATGTTCAGCCAAAAGATGAGTAAGGATGCATTCGCCCTGTTAGTATCTGCTGATGTGCAGAAAGAGGCACAGTATATTCAAGACCTACAGTCAACATTCACGCTCTGGCAACAGGTGCATCACGGGCTGCAATTTGGAGATGCAACCTTGGGGCTTAATAGCAACAACAATAATGCGGCAATTACACTACAATATAGCACACTCAAGCCTCATTACCTTGCTCTGGCTGAAGGGATTCAAGGCATTTTAAGTATCGTTGAACAGCCGAACTGGTTGTACACACCCGTGCATCAAGCGAGCGAATTGGCACCTTGGCTGCAAATGGTGCTCCTTCATGAGCCTGACTACTTGCAAGGAATGAATGCTATTGTTTCTCTGTATGAGGTGCAGGTAAATGATCGTCTTAGGTATACCAGCATTTCAGGATTTATTTTTCTCATTATCATGAGCTTTGCTTTGTTCCTGATAGGATATATTGTATTTCGCCCGGCCCTGCGCCACTTGCAAGCTGTGTTGAATGCGCATGACGAGGTGGAAACTGCGCTGCGGCGGAGTGAAGAACGCTATCGGATGGTGATCTCCAACGCACCCGTGGTGTTGTTTGCTATTGAAGCGAACGGCATGGTAACCCTTTCGGAGGGGCTTGGCCTCAAGGCAATGGGGCGAAAACAAGGGCAGATTGTGGGTCAGTCGATTTTTGATGTCTATCGCGATTTTCCAGCTATCCTCGCGACGGCGAGAAGAGCACTGGCCGGAGAGTCGCTCACTGTGAACAATCAGATAGGTGATTTGACCTTTGAGACGCATTATGCACCTTTTTTTGACGAACGCGAGGAGCATCGCTGTACGGGTGTGATTGGTGTTGCAATTGATATTACTGAGCGTGTGCGAGCCGAAGCGTCTTTACGCCGTCAAGCATGGTATGATTATGTGACGGGCTTACCCAATCGCCTACAGCTAGAGATGCATTTGGAGCAAGCGTTGCAAGCGCACACGCCAGAGCAGGGATGCCTGACCGTGTTGTTACTGGATATAGCGCGTTTCAAAGAAGTGAATGATAACTTTGGTCATCACGAGGGAGACCTGCTTTTGAAGCAGATAGCTGATCGTCTGCGTGTTCTTTTCGCACCAACCGATACGATTGCTCGCATCGGTGGTGGTGAGTTCGCGGTACTCCTCCCGACCTGTAATGAAGTCCGTGCGCATGATATAGCTGCTCGTGTTATACAGTCTTTTGATGAGCCATTTCTGATTACGCAACAAAGCTTGCAATTTCAGGTAACGATTGGTCTTGTGGTCGCTCCTACGCATGGCAATGATGCGCAGATATTGCTGCGACGTGGAGATATGGCGATAACGAATGCGCGGCGAACACAAACGCCTATTGTCAGCTATAAGCCTGAATTTGAGCAGGAAAGTATGATGCGTTTGGCTTTGATGGGTGCCTTACGGCAGGCAATCAACGAGGGGCAATTATTTCTGATGTATCAACCACAGGCGAACCTCTCGACTGGTGTGATTCATGGTGTTGAGGCTCTGGTGCGCTGGCAACATCCGGTATATGGTATCGTACCGCCAGATCGCTTTATCCCCCTGGCCGAGCAGATGGGGCTGATCACGCCACTCACGCACTGGGCACTAGAAACGGCTATTAAGCAGTGTAAGCTATGGCGAGAGGCTGGACAGGATTTGGTCGTCTCAGTGAACCTGTCAATGTGGGATCTACGCGATGTGACCTTACCAGAGCGTATTGGGCGACTGTTAGAAACCTATGATGTTCCTGCAAGTTCCTTGCGCGTGGAGTTGACGGAGAGCGCGATTATGAACGATGCATCCCTGGCGATGGATATCCTGCAACGGATCTCGGACCAAGATGTATGTATCTCGATAGACGATTTTGGTACAGGCTATTCCTCTTTAGCCTATCTCAAGAGCTTACCGGTGGATGAATTGAAAATAGACCGTTCGTTTATCAGTCAGATGGTGAATGATACAGCGGATGCGATGATCGTAGAAACGACCATCGCCTTAGCTCACGGTCTGGGTTTGCGTGTGGTAGCGGAGGGGATAGAAGACTTGAAAACCTGGAATGCTTTAGCCGATTTGAAATGTGATTCGATGCAAGGATATTACTTGTCTCGCCCACTCTTAGCAAAAGATCTGGAAGCTTTATTAGCTCGCATGCCGCATGTTCTGGATGCGCGTGGACCATCTCTGATGGTTTTGTAATCAGTCCCGAATCATTCCTGTTTGACTAATTCGAAGTATTGTTCGATGATCGCGAAATGTTCTGCATCGTGTTCGCAGATGTCTGCGATGATCTCACAGATGGGGGCACTATCGCTTGCCGACCAGGGAGCACGTACCTCTTCTGTGAGCTTCTGATCATTGAGGTCGTCGCTGACAAGGTGGGTCAGGTGCTGGTGAACTTCTTCCCAATAGGTGCGTACATATGGCAATGACAGTGCTTTGTCCATCTCACGTGCCTCGGCATTCCCTGCGTCACCGTCTGGTGTTGGTGGCGGAAGTGGCTGGTCATGCGTGTAGGCAACGAGCAGTTTGTGGGTGGCGGCTTTCCAATGGCTGGTGTGTGAGAGGAAATCTTTGACAGACCAGCCTTCAGGCGAAAAGGCGGTTTGCTGTTGTACTTCATCGAGCTGGTTGATGATGGTGCGAAACCGTGCAAGACTGTCTTGTAGAGCATCAAGAATTCCTTGTTGGGTCAGTAATGGTTGTGCCAAAGCAGTACTCCTTGTTCTTATGCTACTGATGTTGGATCAAACAATTAAGGGTTCATGCATACAATACACTACAAATGAAGACAGGCACAACCACTACTATTCGTGATTGCACCTGTCTTCATTTGCAGTGTGTCTAAGTTGTGGCCGAGTTACGCCGCAGGCTGTTTTGCAGCTGTAGGGATGTGACACTACTACTTAAGAGAGGTCTCGGTTGCTATCGAGTGGGCGGCAAATGCGTACTTAAGGTGTTCGTGTTTATCGTGGTGACAGTGATCTTAAATGATGTGGTATACGTAAGAGTGATATTAAGGTGAGTAATTGATGAAAAGGAGTTACGTTTAATAGACAAAGACACATTTTGTGGAAAGGAAGTATGCTATGATAACAAATGAGTATCATTTTATAACTAATTGGCGCGTGAAGGGAACTGTGCAAGAGGTCGCCGATGTGCTTGACAATGCCGATGACTTAGTGCGATGGTGGCCCTCAGTGTACATAGATGTGAAAACATTGAAGAGCGGTGATGAGCGTGGTTTGGGCAAGGTGGTGGACTTATATACAAAAGGTTGGCTGCCCTATACGTTGCGCTGGTGTTTCACTGTAACCGATATTCGTGCTGATGGTTTTACACTTGAAGCGCATGGCGATTTTGAGGGTAGTGGCAAGTGGACGTTTACGCAAGAGGGTGAGTGGGTTAGTATTGTCTATGATTGGAAGATTAGCGCGGAGAAAGCACTGTTGCGCTATTTCTCGTTCATCATGAAGCCGCTCTTTTCCGCGAATCATCGCTGGGCGATGGAGCGGGGAGAAGAGAGTCTTAAACTGGAGTTGGCTCGTCGCCATGCCGCCACCGAGCAGGAACGTGCGCTTGTACCAGCACCGCCGCCAGCGACCACGACATCGAGTATTCCGCTCATGGCGGGGATGGTAGCTGTTTTTGCCTTGCTCGTAGGAATCAGCTATTTTGGCGTACGGCTCATCCGTGCTACAAAGTCGTAGGGGCGAGATTGATCGCGCCCGTAACCCGTTTGCGAATCGCCCCTCAACGGGTACGGGGGCGCAATCAATCGGCCTTGACAAAGGGTGGGCCTATATGTATACTGCATATAGATGCTAATTCATTTTTACTGAATACAACGTTGTATGGCCTCATCGGTTCTTCAGCAGGGCACGACAAAGCATTAAGATGATCTGATTACATAGGAGTCGTTTTCCAGATACTCACGACCCTTGCTAGGAAAATGGAAGCAGCACGAGTAGGATAAAGACAAAGTATCCTTTCCTATTCTCGTTCGAGTACCATTTCTGAGCGTAGGAAGTTAGTATAGGAGTTAACGATACCATGTATTGGATGATACATTCTTCCCATAAACTGATCCTCAGACGTATCCCCCCCTCCCAATGTAGCAGGGAAGTATCCTGTCCTCTTGTTTTTCAATGGAGGGGATTTTGTGTCCGCAACAAATGACGAAAATCATCCTGGTTTGCGACAACTGAATGTGTAAGTTTTCTGTGTTGTGTAGGGTTCTAAGTTGTGTGAGGTGATTTGTGTTGAATAAGAAAAGACCAACCTTTTTCATGGTGTATGCTGTCCCTGTGCTGTTGTTCAATCTCCTTTTTGCGGTCTGGGGTGTCTTTATGGCGCACTCCACCTCTGGCTGGGTGAGCTTTGTGGGGTACGCATTGATTATTACCGTCGGTCTGTATGTCTATCTGAGATATCTGGATCGCTATCTCTATTAGACACGAGGCAATAGCGGGCGGTTGTATATTATTGGCTTTCATCCTTCGTATAACAGAAAGAAAAGCTGAAAAAAAGATTACGAAGGATGTGTGAAATATGGCGAGTACAACTAATCCAAAGGGCATACAAACGCCTACCGCGACGACAACGGGCGGTGGGGAAAATCGGCAGGATTCACAAAGACGCTATCGTATCCAGATGGTGTTGTGGTTCGTTGGTTTGATCGTTTTTATCGTCTCATGTTTTGTTGTGCATGCTCATCCCAAGCCGTATACAATTGACTTAAATGCGACCCATTTTGCGCAGACGCCCCAACCTTTTTCAAGCTGGCTGGATCCGGTTGTGAACTTCCCTAGTACCTTGAATAATCCTATTCCTTCGGCGGTTGCTTTGGGGTTCTGGTGCGTATTCATGCTGGGTATGGCACTGTTCTTTCGTCTACGGCATCATGCGACGGCAGCCCTTAGCTGGTTGCTTGCAGGCATTTTTCTGATTGTCACCGTGATGAGTTCAGCAGGTGTGAACGTGCTTGTTGATGAAATTGTGGGGCGGCCACGACCCAATCCAAAGGTATATCACTTTCACCTATATACCGCGCTGGTTCCATTCCCGACCTATCCATCAGGCCATACCGAACATGATGTGGCCTATTATGGCTTCTTGCTCTACTTGAGCTTTACAAAGCCTGTACGCGAATGGCGTTATCACTGGTGCTTGTTGCCGCTACAACTGTATGCAGTGTTCGACATTCTGGCTATTGGCTACTCGCGTGTCTTCGAAGGAGATCATTGGCTGACTGATGTGTTGGGTGGCTATCTGGAAGGGGCGTTGTTGTTGCTCTTCTTCATTTTCCTATATCGCTGGACTATTGAGGTGGTAGCGAGACGACGTGCAAAGCATGCGCCATTGCTAGGGATACGCTAAAATGGGTGAAACATGACTCTTGAAGCGAAAAGTCGTGCTTATGCGTACTAAAAAAGAAGTTGTTTTTCAGTTATAACTGTCTTATTGAAGGAGATTAAACTGTATGACAATCACACTTGGTGCGCTTGTGATCTGGATTATCATTGCGATTGTAGTTGGCTTTATTGGTGAGTTGATTGCCCGTCGTCGCGCACCTGACGGTATTATTGGAGCGGCGGTTGTCGGGTTTATTGCGATCTTTTTGATTGTGGGTGTGTTCCACTTCTCGATAGCTGGTGAGCCAACTATTGATAGAGTGCCGCTGATTAGCTCGATATTGGCTGCGGCCATTCTGGTGGTGATTTGGAGTGCATTTGCCTACCGTCGTATGTATCGCCCATCCTATGAGCGATATCGTCGCCGTGGTAGCTATGTGCGTCGCCCACGTCGCCGTTAGTTTTAGATGATATAGGGCGATGTTGGTAGAAACCGTTTCACTAGAATATAGGTGAAGCGGAGTCAAGACACAATAAAACAGGGCACATACATGCCCTGTTTTATTGTGTCTTGCCATGTTATTGAGGGGGTAGGCGTTTTGAGAGGAGGTACGCGCTAAAATCTGCAATGCTCTCTACGTCGCCTTCGTCGAGCATGTTGACAATGCGCTTGACGACGCTGCGGCGTGGTTGGCTACCAGCTGTAGGCAGCACGAAGCCGATGGCGTTGGTGAATTGAGGTGCGCGCTCACTGCGAATCTCCTCGGCGACGAGCTCCAACAATTCTGCTATTTCGAGCTCCAATGCCGTTGCCAGACTTTCAAGCACTTTGGCGGAAGGGTATTTCTGGCCGCGTTCAATCTCGCCTACATAAATTTCAGAGAGCCCTGCTTTATCCCCTAGTTCTTTGATGGTGAGCCGTCGATTTTGTCGCTCCTGACGTATTACTTTGCCGATGGTTTCTTGCAAATCTGCCATGCTGTTCTCCTTGTACTATGCTGATAGCATAGCTTGTACTAAGGGATATGCTATCAGCATGTGTATGCTCTATAATTATAGGCTATGGGCATGATATATTCAAGGGGACAAGAGAAACGTTGCAAATTCCAATTTCAACTAAAGGAGCATACCATAATGTACGTCTCAACATCAGCTTATACACGGATGACCGAACGAGCGGATATGCGCTCATCCGTGCATATTCCTATGGTCTATGAAGAAGTGCAGCCAGCGACTCAGTTGTGGGAGTACCATGTACTGAAAGTTGACGCGAGTGAAGCGTCTCTCCCTGATGACACTCAATTCAATGAATTGGGGCAGCAGGGATGGATTATGTCGGGTATTGTCGATGAACGTGCGACGAACCGAGGTCGCTACGTCTATTATTACTTTATGCGGCAGAGGGCCGCGGAACAACAATAAGGAGAGTCGTGATGGCATCAAGTTTGTTTGTCCCAACCGTAGTTGAGACTACTGGACGCGGTGAGCGTGCCTATGACATTTTCTCGCGCCTCTTGAAGGAGCGTATTATTATGGTAAGTGGCCCGATTGAGGGCAGTATGGCTAGTCTGATTGTGGCCCAACTGCTGTTTCTAGCCGCGGATGATAGCCAGCGTGAGATAAACATGTATATCAATTCGCCTGGCGGCGAGGTGAATGCGGGTCTGGGTATCTACGATACGATGCGCGTGCTTCCCTGCCCCGTTGCCACGACGTGCGTTGGCTTTGCCGCTAGCTTCGGCACTATTCTCTTGATGGCAGGTGATAAGGGGCGCAGGCGTTCTCTGCCGCATGCCCGTGTGCATATGCACCAACCATTACAGGGGGGACTGAGCGGTCAGGCTACGGACATCGAGATTCATGCACGCGAGATTTTGCAATTGCGCGATATCCTCACTGGAATTATTCATGAGCACACGGGCCAAACGCTGGAACGCATCAGGCGTGACACTGATCGTGACTTCTTTATGAGTGCGCAGGAAGCAAAAGAGTACGGCATTGTGGATGAGGTGTTGCCACTAGTCGAAAAATAGGCTTTTCCAAACGATGAAAACCCCTACACCATTTGTAACGGCCTGTGTTTAGGTGAGGGGTTGGATGGTGATGGAGTCAATTTCGAAGGATTGAGGGTCGCAAGTGACGGTGCCGAAGCGAAAGTTGCCGCGTGGTGTTGCGACTGCGTACTGGTTATCGAGCCATGCTACAAAACCGAGCGCACGTGTGGGCGGATTGGGAACATGGAGCACAGGTGTGCCATCAACCCAGAAACGAGCAGCGTGCGGGTACCACTCTAGTGTATAGGTATGCCATATCGTCATATCGGTAGCGAGCACTGCTTCCTGGGCTCCGCTGAGGCGTTGTACCCAACGGGCTGCTGGCTGCGTATGGCCGCTGACACGTGCCCAACCCGTGGAAAGCGCGGTTGGTAGCAGGGCGGCGATAGCTCCGGGGCGCATGCTGTGAATAACCTGCGCCTTCCAACCCCAGCCAGGGACGCCAGGAACAAGTGCCATGTTGGAAGGCGGACTGGCATAGAAAAACCAGATGGCTTCGGGCAAGAAAAGAATATCTCCACGCACTGAAAATGGATAGTTCCAGAAGCCAAAGCCTGCAGTGCCGCGTAGTATGCTGCGGTCTTCTGTTGTGCTGCTTGCAGTCGCTGCTGGATGTGAAGAGCGCGCCCGAACTTCCATTCTCACAGGTGGATGCCAGGGGAAATTGGCGCGTGCCAACTTTGCATAGTCATCGATTTGTGCATCAGCATACTGGTTTGGCATGACTGCTGGTAGTTGCATGTGCAGCGCGGATTCGTGCAGAGCCAGTGACCCTGAACCGAGACAGGTAGCTGTCCAGTGGGAGTCTAGCCTCGCTTGTAAGAAATCCTCATGAATTGTGATTGTCTTGGGAGGTGTTCGCGTCGTGGGTATTACCTCTCTTTTATTATGGCTGCTTGTATATCTTGATGGTTAGCTGAGCCATAGGTAGTGCCGTTATGCTGCTGTTTCGTCTCGTAATTTATGAGTTCATCTTCTAGCTGTTGCCATACAATGCGGTCGGCCTCAATGTTGTTGACATAGTGATTATTGAGGGAGGCGTCAATCATGATATTTGCAACACGCTGCCGGAAATTAGCAAAGAATGGTCGTTGTTCTCTATGGCTGGGCATCACCCACAAGGCGATGTCTTCGGAGGCATAAAAATCCTCTGGGTCAAGCGATAACGCCACTAGGTCGGCATAACGTTGGATCAGGTGTGAACGTGCTAAGGTAAAGAAGAAATTATATTGGACGCTGGACACAAGGAAAACGCCTGCGATACGACCCGCGTACAGAATGGGATAGACGGCAGCACTCTTTTCGTACTCGACGCGAGAGATCGGGAGTTGGCTGTGTTCGTCATCAAGGTTTTCAATGATGCTGGGGCGGCAAAGTGAGATGACATTGCCTGCGAGTGATTCCGCGCCCAGAAACATGGCTTTTTGTTCCAGGTTGCCCTTCCAAGGAGGATTGCCTAAACCGATTGTCTCGCGCAGGCTGCGCACTTTACGGTTGGGGCCAGAGGGTGGCATGCACAGTACAATCCAGATGGAGATGCCGAGTCGATCAGGGTCGATTTGCAGAAGAGCTTGTTGGAGAATTAAATTGCTCATGGACCAGAAGCGCAAATTAGGAGTTGAGGAGGAACGGGTGGCGAAGACTTTGGTATAAAAGTCAGGAGAAATATCGCCTAAATGATCTTCTTGCGGAGAACTCGTGAAATCTTCGAAGCTTGGTTCTTGTTTGATAAGGTCGGCAAGTTGATCTCTATACAAAGGGAGTGCATTGAGGAGCTGACGGAGATTATGAGTACGGGGAATCGATTCTCCGCTGATCCAGCGATTTAGTGTAATCGTTTGCACTCCCAATTCTTCCGCAACACGCTGTTTTTCTCTTGGGCTATTCACGATTGAATTGAGCAGATCGCGCCAGGATGAGTACGCGCGCTCGCTATATTCGGGCATCTTGTTCACCTCACGACTGAAATAACCACACAATTGCGCCTTTTACCTATTACCTAATAAGCTTATAAGCATGATATCAGTTCGTGCATGGAACGTCAACTGTAGTTTCTTACTCAGTTTGATACTGTATGGTGCCGAGTTCATTGTTTGCAAGGGTGGCTTTCTGGTTACACGAGTGGCGAGCAAATTTCGTATGATTTTGTAACCATTCGAGCAGAGATGCTCAAAGGATATCTTTGCTTGAATGGTTACGAGCAGTAATCTTTTTGTAAAAGGTGCTTTACTTGTGGCCGCGTGCCTCTCTGTTGAGCGTGGCAAACAGCACGCCCAGGATGGCTACAATAAGCAGAACACCAGAGATGGCACGAAGTGGGGCGAGTGCGGCTATGTCATTGATTAGTGCAAGAATAATCACAATGGCCAACACGCCGATTAGGATAATCATGTCGCCCACGATAAAGTTGTAGATGGCTTTAATCACGTTCATGACAATACCTCATCTTCTGCTTCATTTGTTGCAGGTGTACTGGCTGTAGGAACGCTGGTGCCACTAGCTGCCACTTGCGAAGGGATGCGCTGCTTAACCTGTTTGAGCCATGTCACAAGTACAAAAGAGGCAAGCAGATAGAGTGCGACGAGCGCCAGAATGAAGGCATCGGCAAAGGGCCAGTTGATGCCAAGTCCTTCACCACCCCAGAATGTGCCAAAGCTAGTCAGCATAATGCCGACGACAAACTTCAGGGTATTTTCTGGTACTTGCTTGAGTGGGGCGCGTACCAATGCGCCGAGCGCGATAACCAACAGGCCCGCAACAGTGGCTCCGATGGCGGCGGATGTGATGCCTAGTGAGCGTGAAGCAACGCTCGTGGCGGCACTACTGCCAAAGGTGATGACGATGAATGCGACTTCCAAGCCTTCTAACAAGACGGCCTTATAGGACATTGCCACCCCAAATGGTTCGATGCGCGGTGTTACTATCTCACCGCGAGCGCGTAGTTCGGCGCGACTCTCCTCGTAAATGGCTTCTTCGTCGTGTAGGGCTTTGAGTCCACTGTAGCGCAGCACTGCCTTTTTGAGCCATTTCAGGCCAAAGAGGATCAGGATGATACCGACGACGAGACGCAAAATTTCGATTGGGACGAATTGGACGAGTGCCACACCGAGCGTGGCGACGATCAGCGCAAGCGTGGCTGCTGCTGCAAATGCCCCCACGAGTGAACTGCGCCAGTTGATGGTCACTCCTACTACTAATACAATAGTGAAGGCTTCAACAAATTCGACTGCTGAAGCGAGAAATGCAGCGGTTGCGACTGCCCATTCCATGCAGGCTGCTCCTCTTGTCTAAACAGAGTAATGTCTCTGCAATAATGAATACAAATGAATAGAGAGACAGGAATAGATGTTCCTGCCTCTCTTTATTCTACCACACATGTTGCCCACGGCAAGGGAGGGATGGGTCAGTGCATTGTTCCATTTTGGCCGTTGAAGCCGTTGTGTATCGGCGCAGATAGGGAAGTGGGGCCGATAGCGGCTTCGTTTCCTGGCGACCCTGATTGTTCTTGTGCGTGTATGAGCATTTCATCGTAGCCATCGGGTAATAGGGAGACTGGAAGTGGCGTCTCTTTGATTGGGGCAGGAGAAGAGGGAGACGCTGTATCATAGGAAGGATAGCGAATGCGTGGCACGCGTGGCAAGGTCACATCGATGGCGTCATCAAAGCTGGTAGTGTCGTCGTAGAGGGTCATCATGAGTTGTTCATCACTTAAACTGCGTACACCTTTCAGGACTGCTCCCATCAGGCTTGCGCTATTCAGGTCTGCGACGAGGAGATTGGCACCAGTCAATCTGGCACCGCGCAAATCGGCATACGATAAATTCGCACCTGAGAGGTCGGCACCTGTCAGGTTGGCACCTGTAAGATGTGCGCCTGTCAGGTCGCTGAGTGCGAGATTCACGTGTGAGAGGTTGGCGTGTCGCAAGTCGGCATATCCCAAGTAACGCTTTGAGAGATCGCGACCTGACAGGTCGATGCCTTGCAGTTGGGCTGGTCGGCGCAGGTCATTTTCGCCTGGAATGAGTGAAACCTCTTCGATGCGGGGGAGTTGTGCGAGTGTATATTCAAGCTCAACCTTGTTTGTGGCCGCTGTGTATTGTTCTGTGAGTTTTGTAACACGCTGAGCATCACTGGCTTTCCAGGATTGCCAGTCGGTTTGTAGCTCTCGCACCTGCACACCCAATTTCTTCTCAAATTCAGCGGTGCGTTTTTCTTGTAGCACATTCCAATGCTGCTGTTGCATTTCTTGCGTGCGTTGCCATGCCTCTTGCTGGGCTTGGCTACGATTGTGTCGCCTTTGTTGCAAACGCAGTGCAAGAAAGGAAGCGACGAGAGCCGCTATAATACTGATACATCCCCCTAAAATCACCATCTCTAGCATACGTTCTCCTCTGCTCTATTGGCCAACGTCTATTGTTATAGAACGCAAGGTACTCGACCAAGTAACGGTACCTTGTGCAAAGTAGGATAATAAGAGTGCGAGTTGGATGCGAACAGTTCGCCAGGTTGTTTTTTTGTATAGAGAGGCATATGATTATGCTAGCCCTTAACAATAGTACCATGTTTTGCAGGAAGAGAGAAGAGATTGTACAATCATCCATCACCAACATCATTTTTGCTTGAAGAAGAGAAGCGCAGTTTGATTTTAAGTTGGTCTGACGATCATGAGAGTGTGCATAGTTGGGAGGCTTTGCGTTGGGCGTGCCCGTGCGCGTGGTGTGCAGGCGAAGGCGGCGTGCCTGGTATGCTGCAAAGCAAGCAACGGTTAAGTGTGGAGGAGACGACGTTAGTGAATATTGAGCCTGTCGGACGTTATGGCCTTACCCCTGTATGGGAAGATGGGCATAAGACGGGCATTTATACCTATGAGAAATTACGTGCGAGCTGTGAATGTGCTGAATGCCGTGGGAAAAGAGTACCGAAAAGCTAAGAAATGTTAGTATCTGTGAGTTGCACTCGTTTTGTATAGCAAAAGGGCATAATAGAAGTTTCCTAGTACTTTCTTCTATCTTACTGGGAAACTGCCAATAACTTTATAAATGGAGAGTACCTATGTCTACTAATGGAGTCTCAACTCAGGTGCAACCTGCAGCGATGACACGTCGCCAATTTCCTATTTCTGGTTTGCTGTTACGGGTATTGCTTGCGCTGGTGATTAGCTGGCTAATCGTGATGGCTTTTTTTGTCACGAATGTGGTTTCGCACTAACGTACAAAAATTGAATTTAAGATGAAGTAGTATGTTCTGCATCTGCCTCAAAGCGCACGCCATAGCGTCCGCTGAGGTAATCGTACATATGGTCGGCGAAGTGGTGAGGGTCTATAAAGCCGCGATTTTCCGGCTTGATTTCTGATATTTGAATCATCAATGTGGTATCACCATTGCGATAATGGCAGTAGAGAGACCAGCGTTCATTACGCTCTAGCAGCGTAAAATCGGATGCGATAGAGCCAGAGCCACTTCCGACACGCTCGCGACGCAGTTTGGCATGGTGCGCGATATGGTGATAAGCGGCATCGAGGTTATCAACGACGAAACCAAGATGGTGCCAGCGGCTGGGCAGACCATCGGAGAGTGGTGCTTTTTCTGTGCCAAAGCAAAAGAGGGCGACGTTACCGGTGGTAAACACGGTTTGGTGACGATCATCGCGTACAATGGTCATGCCTAATACCTCACTGAAAAACTCTTTTGCGTCCTCTCGGTCTGCGACGGTGATTGCCAAGTGGTCAAACCCGAAGTTTGTCCATGTGCGCCGACCAGTCAGACCAGTCGTCACCTCGCTTAGTGCTTTGGCCTCAACATGGATGGTATGCGTCTTGAAGTGCGTTACGGTCTCCCCAATGAACATGTCTGGAAAAATCTCGTTGCCTTGCGGTGTGCTGATGCGGATACGATGCCCCACGAGCAGCCCGGCTGGTAAAACATGTTCGAGCGCTTCGTGAAAAATCTCCTGCGGATTCGCTTGTACCTCATAGGCTACACCATTCACGACGATGGTGAGTGGAATATGCTGCTCTGTCGCTGTATCGCTGGGTTGGATCTGGTCAGACATGCTTCTCTCCTGGTGAATACTTACGTTTTCCTAATGATGAATGAGCGGCTGTTGTTGCTTTGTTTTCTAAAGATGAGTTTAGGCATGGAATGTAAGACCGGGCGGTAGAAAGTTCGTGTGCGAGACAACCCCTCTCTGCATGATCCCTTTGGTGAGCGGAAGGATGCGCAACGCGGACGGTGCATAGGGAATGAAGCGTCTCATGTTCGCGGCAAAGGTGTTAAAGGCACGTTGTTGCTTTGGACCCCACTCCAGACCGTAGATGTCACGAATGGGTGGCGGCAGGAGGGCACTGGTGAGCCAGGTGTTATATTCCATGAGCGGACGCAAGAGGCCGGGTAGTGGTGGATAGAGAACTTGCTGCATAAGTTGCCTTGCCTGTGGTGTCGCGGCCAGTTGATGGCTGTACGACATGGTGTGGACATACTCTCGTAGGTCATCAACGGTGCTGGGCATATCGGCGTCGGACAGGCCTAATAAGCGCCCTATAGTCTTCGATTCCTGGTAATATCGTTCCTGCTCTTCGTGGCTGAGTGGGCCAATCAGTAGCGGATATATAAGTAGAATGGTATCAAGGAGCGTTGCTTGCACCCAGAGCAGCAGTTCGGGGTTGCGTGCGTCATATAGGGCTCCCTGCTGGTGTTCACCAGCTGAGGCGGGCAGGGTACCATGCACGTGGGTATGGAGACGGTTGATGGTGCGTGCTGCCTGGTGTGCGGTGGAACGATTTCCAAAGGTGAGCATTTGGCCGAGCATGAAAGTGCGCCCAGATCTGCCTAGTGGATCGCTCATATAGGCACTATGCGCACTCACACCCATTGCCACTAGGGGATGGGCGAGTTGCATCGCAACTGCTCGCCCACCGCCTAGCATAACCATCGTTTCGCTCGCAATTTTCCAGGTTGCACTTTCATTTCCAAAGTAACCCTGGTTTTGCACGAGATAGTGTCCTTTCAGTACGTTGTCTTGGCTATTGTTTGCTAGCTTCTTGCACTTCTTGCAAGCGTTGCTGAAATGCTCTGCCCGTTAGTTGTTCGGCTTTGTCGGGGTCGTCTTTCATGATCTGTATGACAAGCGCGATATCAGGATTGGGTGCCAGTGTCAGATCGCGCGTTCCGTTAATCGTTGCCTGCAGAATTTCGTCGGCGACCTGTTGCGGCGTGAGCATGGCTACGACATTCAGTAACCGCATCGCATCAGCCTCTTGATGAATCATCGGTGTTTCGACCCAGGCTGGATAGACTGTGGTGGCACTAATGCCGGAGCCTTCTAGCTCGGAGCGCAAGGCACTGGCGAAGCCGCGAATTGCCCATTTGGTGGCGCAATAGGCCGTGAGCATGGGGGCGGCTAGTTTTCCCGCTACTGAACTGAGGAAGACGAAGTGTCCCGACCCTTGTTGGCGCATGGTGGGCAGGGCAGCTCTGACACAATAATAGGTGCCCATAAAGTTGATGTTCATCATGCTTTGCATGCGCTCGCCGCTGAATTCGTCAATTGGACCACCCCAGCCAACACCGGCACAGGTAATCACGAGGTCAATATGCTGGTTAATGGTCAGTGCTTGTTGCATGAGAGCTTCTACCTGTCCCTCATTGGTGATGTCGGTGACAACGGTCAGCACTTGGCCGCTTTGTTGTGCGGATGCGTAGATGGCTTGTTGTGCTTGTTGTAATCCCTGCTCGTTGATGTCTGCTAGAACGACGTGTGCTCCTCTGCCATAGAGGGCATGGGCTGTGGCGAGTCCAATACCGCTAGCTCCACCTGTAATGACTGCAACTGCTCCGGCGAAGTTTTTCAGTGCCATGCGAGGTATCCCTTTCAGCTATTGTGATGAAATAGTATCTTCTTGATCTTATGTTGTTGGCGTGGTCACTGTCAAATGCTAAGGTAAGAGAAAAGTCTTGTCTGGACAGCCGCGAATGGGTGCTTGGACAAGACTTTTCTTTGGTTTTGCTTATTGTTGTTGCGGAGGCATCTGCTGTGGATATTGGGCCTGTGGTTGGTCATACTGTGCAGGCGTCTCTGAATATTGATGTGGCTGCCCGCCCTCTTGATAGGTTGGCGGAGAGGGAGGCGGTTGATAGCCTTGCTGATACGGCGTGTAGGATGAAGGCGGGTCCTGCGTCGGCGGCTGATAGTTGGGCTGTTGTGGCTGGTAATAGGGTTGCTGCGGTTGTTGTGGTGGCTGATTATTCATCATGGAGGCCAAGCCAAACAGTCCCATGCCCGTCAGTAGAGCTATGATTGGTCTCATGAGCACTCCCATAAACGCTGAGAGGGCGGCACCGATCAAGAACACTACCCACCAATGTGTGATGAAAAAGAGCGCGAGTATAAGCATCCACATAGCACCGATGAGGCTACCATAGATGGCGCGTGGATTGAGTGAGCCTAATGAGCCGACTACAATTGAGATAGCAATAAAAAAGAAGAAAATGGGTAGGTTGAAGCCACCACCGATAAAGGCAAATACTAAACCTACCAGGACAATGACGCCAGAGATGCCTCTCGTAAACGGACGAACAGGATTGCGCATGATTTGTGTCTCCTTACCTTACATATAGGGACGTAGTGAATACAAGGTGGCAGATGCTCAGGTGCCTGTTTGCCGCACCTCTATACTCA
>JBBPYR010000079.1:0-14137 GCA_038199755.1 Ktedonobacterales bacterium
ACCCAAGGGTCCCCACCCCGCCTCGTCCGCCGCCCCCGCCACTACTGAATCGTCCGCTTAAGTTGATGTCTCTTGGTCGCGCTCAAGCTGGTCCCTACGGGACGAGCAGCGCGCTTCGCTGCTGCTTTTGACCTGTATCCAACCTGTTGATTACCAGTTTATTTCGGCAATGTGCATCTACTGTGCGCCAGCACAAAGCTTAGAGTGATTTTCTATACGTGCCGCAACACGTTGCGAGGAGGCAGTAATTGGCAAATTATCAGTACATCCTATATGAGAAAAAAGGGCACATCGCTTATATAACCATCAACCGTCCCGAGGTCATGAATGCACTACATGCCGCGGCGAACATCGAACTCACTGAGGTCTTCACTGACTTCAAAGAAGATGATAACAGCTGGATCGCCATCTTGACGGGCGCGGGCGAGCGCGCATTTTCCGCTGGCAATGATCTCAAGGCGACTGCCGCGGCAACCGCCAGGGGAGAGTCGATGGCAGCCCCGGCATCATCCAACCGACCAGTGTACTTCGGTGGGGTAATCGGGTTGCAGTGTTCCAAACCCATTATCGCTGCCGTCAATGGTGTCGCCGCTGGCGGCGGCTTCGAGATCGCGCTGGCTTGCGACCTCATCATTGCCGCTGACACGGCGCGCTTCGCTCTTCCTGAACCTCGCGTGGGTCTGGTGGCAGGAGCAGGTGGCATGCATCGCCTACCACAGCAGCTTCCGCTCAAATTGGCTATGGGCTTACTACTGACCGGCAAGTGGTTGTCCGCGCCGGAAGCCGCTCGCTTCGGGCTGGTCAATGAGGTGGTCCCTGCCGAGCAACTAATAGCGACCGCTGAACAATGGGCCAATCAGATTCTGGAGTGTTCACCCCTCAGCGTGCGGCTTACCAAAGAGTCGGCGATGGCTGGCCTTGCGCTCCCCATTGAGGAGGCGATGGCTGGCGACCGCGAACGCCTGAAGGTGCTCCTCTCCTCACAAGACTTCCGAGAGGGTCCACAAGCCTTCGCGGAAAAACGCAAACCGCACTGGACTGGCAAATAGCCGAGGGAAAGAAGAGAAAGTAACCATGAGTGTTAAAGGGAAATGTGCGATTGCGGGTCTGGGTGTCACGCCGATGGGCAAGATATATGGACGTAACGCCACTGACTTCGCGCTTGAGGCCATCGAGCTTGCGCTCCATGACGCCGGTCTTGAGAAGGGTGATGTGGATGGCCTACTCATCAACGCCAATATGTCACGCGAGATGAATCCCCAGTTTCAGGAAGCATTGGGGCTAGAAAACCTAGCATTGCTCAATGTCATGAACGCCTATGGCTCCACGGCAGGCACGATGATTCAGTACGCGGCGATGGCGATTGAAAATGGCTTGGCAAAGGTGGTGGTGCTGGTCTATGCCGATGACCCGCTCAAGCCTACCAAAGGTGCTGGTTCTGCCTACGGTGGCTCAAGCTATTACGCCATGACTGGCATGTCTGGCCTACAGGCAGCCTATGGTTCGTATGGGGCGAATCTCGGCTATGCGCTGGCGGCACGTCGGCATATGCACCTGTTCGGGACGACCAGCGAACAACTGGGCACCATCGCCATCGCCCAACGCAAATGGGCGCAGATGAATCCATGGGCACAAATGCGCAAACCATTGACCATGGCGGACTATCTAAACTCGCGCTATATTGCCGAACCGCTCCACCTGTTCGATTGCTGCCTCGTCTCCAATGGCGGTATAGCAGTGGTTATCACCTCTGCTGAACAGGCGAGAAGTCTGAAACAGCCACCAGTCTACATACTGGGACTGGGGCAGGCAGCACCAGGGGGCACTGGTCGCGCAGACCGCGAGCCGGGCATCTATACAGGCGCGAAGCAATCGGGCGAGACAGCACTGCACATGGCAGGCATCGAACTCAAAGACATAGACATCTGCGAGTTGTACGACTGCTACACCTACACCGTACTCGTCACATTGGAGGACTACGGCTTCTGCGCCAAAGGCGAGGGAGGTGCCTTTGTAGAGGATGGCAAGCTAGGTCCAGGGGGATCGTTACCAACCAATACTGGTGGCGGTGAGCTTTCGGCCTACTACATGTGGGGGTTCACCCCGCTCTCCGAGGGCGTTGTGCAGGCACGCGGTCAGGGTGGCGAACGTCAGGTCGCGAAAAACGACTTGGTCCTGGTCAGCGGCAATGGGGGCATTCTCAACTTCCACTCTACGACTATCCTGAGTAAACATCAGGCCTGATCAGTACCACTGCTGCATTTTCCATGCAGAGGAGGAATTTCTATGGCTAGAGGCATTGTCTATTCAACGGAGCGTTTGCGCACACTGTTTGAGCCGCGCAGTATCGCTCTAGTAGGGGTATCCGACAAATCAACGTGGTCCCTGATGATTCACGTTGGCCTGACCCAGGGCGGCTTTGACGGCAAGGTGTACTATATCAACCCGCGCAACCCAATGGTCCATGGACAACCCACCGTGGCCCGGCTCACCGACATTCAAGAGCCTGTCGATTTGTGCTACGTCATGGTGGGCACTGACGCCGTGCTAGCGGTGCTACAGGATATGATCGAGGCAGGTATTCACAACGCGGTTGTGCTGACGGGCGGCTTCGCCGAGCAGGACGACCACGGACAAGCCTTGCAAGAAGAGATCACCCAGCTGGCCGCTAAACACGACCTAGCGATCATCGGTCCCAATTGCATGGGCTATATCAATATCGCCAAGCATACTGAGGCCATGGCGACGCTGCCCGAACGCCCTCTGCTTCCCGGTACGGTGGCACTGATTTCTCAGAGTGGTGCATTGGGTGCCATGATGCTCAACTATGCCCATACGCAAAACGTGGGGCTCAACATGCTCATCAGCACGGGTAACGAGGCCACCATCTCCGTGACCGATGCCCTGCAATATGCCGTTGAGGACGAGGCCACAAAGGTCATCGCCCTCTTCATGGAGACGGTACGCGAGCCCGACCGCTTCCTACAGATAGCGCGGCGAGCCTTTGAGCTAGGCAAGCCCATCGTTGTGCTCAAGGCCGGACGCAGCGAGGTGACAGCGAGAGTGGCACTAACACATACTGGTGCCTTAACCGGCGATGATCGCGTCATCGATGCACTCTTCCAGCAGTTGGCTATTATCCGCGTCAACTCCATTGAGGAATTGATTCTTACCGCCAATACCTTCGCCAAGGTTGGGAAGCTTCCAGGTCGACGAATGGGCATCGTGGCAATTTCCGGTGGAGCTTGTGATCTAGCCGCTGACCTCGCGGAAGAAGCGGGCATCATCCTACCCATCTTCAGTGAGCAGACCAAAGCAGAGCTACGCGCCTTACTGCCCGTACTCGGCCCGGCCAACAACCCGCTCGACGTGACAGGGGCGGCCATGAACAAGCAGGAATTGATGGGCAACCTGCTGAGCGTCGTGACGCGTGAAGCAGGGCTTGATGCTGTGCTCTGCATGATGGAGCCACCAGCTGATGAAACACCGCAATCTCGTTTCTTGATGAACATCCTAGAAGGCATCGGTCAGGCTCTAGAGAGCTCGTCCATCCCCGCCTTCATGATACCACTGGCGAGTAACGATGTGCGGAGATCGGGTCGCGCCTTCCTTGAACGCACCCAGGTGCCATTCCTCTCCGGCGGCATTCGCATCTTGCTCCCCGCGCTAGGAAAGCTGATGGACTGGACGGAACGCTATCACGCAGCGCAAGCCAAAGCGCAGCAGACCCCGGTAGCGGCAATAACCCCACTTACCGTCGGGGCAGATGCCGTTGGCAGCTGGTCCGAGCATCAGGCCAGAGCGTTTTTGCAGCAGCATGACATCCCGGTCATTCCAGCTGCCCTAGCGACGAGTGCGAGTGAGGCGGTAGAGGTGGCACGAACGATGGGCTTGCCTGTCGCGCTCAAGATTGCCTCGCCCGATATTCTGCATAAGAGTGACATTGGCGGTGTGAAGTTGGGCTTGCAAGATGAAGAGGCGGTGTACGATGCCTATGCCCAGGTGATGAGGAGCGCGCAAGCAGCCGCGCCTCTGGCACGGCTCGAGGGGGTGCTGATCAGCCCCATGCGCTCAGGTGGCATCGAACTGCTGGTGGGAGTGACGCGTGATGTTACCTGGGGACAAGTGCTAGCGGTGGGCATGGGTGGCATCTGGGTAGAAGTGCTCAAAGACACCAAACTGCGCGTACTGCCAATTTCACGTGAGGATGTGAGGACCATGCTCACCGAATTACAAGGCGCGAAGCTGCTGCATGGCGCACGTGGCTCCAAGCCTGCTGATATAGATGGGCTCATTGAAGTGATCTATCGCGTGACGGAGCTTGCTCAGAGTCTCAAAGATGAGATAGAATCACTGGAGATCAATCCCTTGCGCGTCGATGGTTCACAAATCGAGGCCTTAGATGCTGTGATCACATGGCGAGGATAGGTGTACTGTTTTACCGTTGTATTTCTTATCCAAGGAGGATTTTCATGAAAGCTGCACCTTTCGACTACTACGCTCCTAGCAGCATACAGGCACTGAATAACCAGAAACCCGATGAGCAAACGATTGCCACCGCTGCCGCCGAGGTCGTCAAAGATATCGACCCACCAGCAGATGTGCATGCCAGTGTCGAATATCGCCGCTATGTGGCCACCAACCTGCTACGCCATGCCCTGACCGAAGCAGTACAACGCGCAGAAGGCCGCGTGGTGGGTTTTGGCTTGGCAACCTTTATCGAACCTGCCCCCGGTGGCACTGATTACATGGCCATGATGGGGGGCGTACGAGAGCCAGCCATCGTCAAGATCGAGCCATCAGGGCATGTGACAGCGTACACCGCACAGGTCCCACACGGGCAGAGCCACGAAACAACCCTAGCACAGATCGTAGCAAGCGAACTGGGTGTGCCCTTTGAGCATGTCAAGGTCGTCCACGGTGACACACAGACGGGACCATTCACGCTGATGGGAACCGGAGGCAGCCGGGCGGCGACGATGGCAAGCGGTGCAGCCCTGTTCGCAACCCGCGAGGTCAAAAAGCAAGTGCTCCAGATCGCCGGAGCCATGCTAGAGGCCAGTCCTGATGATAAGGAAGTCCGAAGCATCAACTCAAGTAGAGACTAGCCACCCACGCTAGCCTCTGCCTGGGTTGATGACAAAGGGCTGGATGTGACGCAGAAAATGGGTTTCCAGGTTTGTCGCGTACAGTTCCGCATGGGTGCGCAGCAGTTCCATGATCTGATCATAGAAACGCCACTGCCCATTTTCTGCGCGTGCAGCGAGTATCGAGCCGAAGGTCACATGTAAGATTTCGCGCGCATCAAATTGTTCCAGCAGCAGTGGCAGTGTCTCCAGCGTCAATGAGGCGACTGCCGGAGCGCGTTCAAGCTGTGCCGAGACGTGATAGCTGGCGCGATCTTGGGGATAGCACTCTCTGGCAAATGTGTAGATTGAACGCATCAGTTCCGTATCAAGAGCGGCCACCGTTCGCAGTGCTTCCAGGTAACTTGTCCCTGCCGTTTTGAGATGGACCAAGCCATGTGTTTGTCTGGCAGCAGGTTCGTAGATGCTAAACTTATCCGAACCGGAATGTAAGCTTATTTTGTAGCGACCGAGTGTCCTAGCGATAGCTGCATGGACCGCGATATCTTCTTCAAATGCGCGTAGGTCTCCGATATAGTCCACGCCTTTTTCAAAGCTGCCAATAAAGCGTGGTGCCATACTCACCCACTGCACACCGAGACGCCGCAATTCTGTTGCGAGATAGACATGCTCCGCAGGTGTCGTGGGGTAGTCCGTCTCATCAACGGATATTTCTACTTCCCAAGCTCCCCCTGCTCCCCACTGCGCGAGGTGCCGATACAATAGGGCGACATGCGCGACTGCGCGGCCATACTTGACTGCTGCCTGCATCAAGGTTTGCTGATCGAACACGATGCTATACCCCTCACACTGGAAGGGATGCCGCAGATAGCGAGCAAAGAGATCAGCCGGTCGGTCTTCCAGTTGCTGCCAGGGAAGCTCCTCTAAACGCGTCTGTATGGCCGCAGGTGTGAGTTTCATGCCGCTATCATCGACATACTGACCAGGATCGAAGGTATAAAAGGTATAGCCCGCGGCAAGGCAGCGGTCAATATCCTCAGGAGTTTTGAGATGATCGGCATCAGCTCCGAACCCGCTACGCCAGCCTTCCGCAAACACACCCCACATGGCATCATCCATGACCTGCTGCGGCGTCCGGCCAGTGCGCGTCATTTCACGAATTGATTGCTGCGCTGGCAGAGGAACGATGGTGCCGCCCGCCTTACGTACTGCGCGTAGATGTCCAGGGGTCGCCAAGCCTAATCGATCCCCCAGACCAACACTTGTGCGCGTTCCCTGTGCTGTCGGGTGCAACCAGTCCAAGCGTTCGCGTAGCCAGGCGGCATTCTGTGCCGTAAGTGGACCAAGCGCAAGCACGCGCTCACCTGCCGAGGCGAATGTCTGTCCCTCAAAGTCTCCCAGCGTGACAGCAGATAAGGTAGAGGCGGCTAACCGCTGCTTACCGTGCTCATCCGTCACTAGAGCGTACAGTACGTCCTCGTGGACAACCATAGACGTTTCTTCCACATGTAATCCTGGCACTGCGCGCAATGCGTTCTTACTGGCATCTTCCTGCATGCTCTCTCTTCCTCCTGTGGAATGCAATACCGCTTTGAGCACGGCTCAGAATGCGATCTCCGCTTTGATGATGCCGCTATCACGGTCGAACCAGTGGGGGAATAGTTCGGGAACCATCTCGGCGGTGGCGCGATGGGTAATCCAAGGCATCAAATCGATCTGGCCTGCCTCAAGGTAGGTGATAATACTGCGAAAATCGGCGGCAGTGGCGTTGCGGCTACTCAATAAGGTGAGTTCGCGACGGTGAAAATCGGGATCGTTGAAAGTAATTTCGCCATCAAAAAGGCCGACAAAAATTAAGCGTCCGCCATGACCCACATAGGCAAATGAGGCCTGCATAGAGCGTGAATTTCCGGTGGCGTCCAAAACAGCGGTGGGTAAATCGTCCCCAACCAACGCTTGCAGCGTCGTAACTGGATCGCTTTGTCCAGACAGGCAGGTTACTTGTGGCCAGTTCTGCTGACAAAATGCTAGCCGCTGCTCGTTCACGTCCAGCACCATGACTTGTGCGCCAGCCAGAAGTGCGAACTGCATAGCGGCCAAGCCGATTGGACCAGCCCCCACGACCAGCACGCGTTCTCCCTCTTGCAGTTGTGCGCGTGCGACGGCATGTGCCCCAATCGCCAACGGCTCCACTAGTGCCAGTTGCTCGAACGAGAGTGTCGAGGCGGGGTGGAGATAGTGGGTGGGAATATGGGCGAGTTCGCGCATGCCACCATCGATGTGAACGCCCAAAACCTCCATGTTCAGGCAGCAGTTGAGTTTTCCACGGCGACAGGCGGGGCAGTGGCCGCAATAAAAATAGGGTTCAACCGCACAACGTGTCCCGGCAGACAACCCCTGATCATTTTCATTGACCGCAACCACCTCGACGCCGAGTTCATGCCCCAAGATACGCGGATAGCTGAAAAAGGGTTGGTTCCCCTGATATGCGTGTAGGTCTGTGCCGCACACTCCCACTTGCCTGATCCTCACAAGAGCCTCTCCCGTGTCCGGCGGTCCGGGCTCCGCTACCGAGTGCAGCCGCAAACGGCCTGGCTGTTCCAGTATGATTGCCTGCAATGGCTCAATCCTTTATGCACACTAGCTACTTCAATCGGTGTGGAAGACCTCTTGCATTGTTGCCCACCACTCGCCCTCCACCCGCTCTGCGACTGGCTCTTGCATGGGATCAGTGTGACTCCACCATTCCCTTGTCTTTGCATCAGCTGCCATGCGAGCCATATCGACAGCATAATCATCTCCAATATACTCAAAATAAGCGAAAAGCAATGTGCCCAGACGAAAAATAGAGTAGTTGCGGATGTGACATGCTTCGATCATCGCCAGGACTTCCGGCCACACGTGTGCATGAATCTGCTCATAGGCTTCAATCTGCTCAGGCTTCACGCCAATAACTTGTCCATAACGCTTCATAGAATCTCGAACCTCCTGCATTTTCCATGAAAACATTTTCACAGGATAAATTGATAATACCCAACAAATAAACGTTTGTCAATGACTCTATATGAGGAAAACATTTTCTTGACAGGGACCAGCATAAGAGCGACAATAGAACAAGAGCCCGTTTTCTTACAGTAGTGCAGGAGTATGAACAAGCTTCATGGTCACAATACATGATGTCGCGCAAAAGGCCCAGGTCTCGATTTCTACCGTCTCACGTGTGCTAAATGGTACGGCGTTTGTCAACAGCGAGGTCAAAAAGCGTGTTGAAGATGCTATCAAGGAATTAGCCTATCAACCAAGCCCGGCGGCGCGTTCGCTCCGCGTCAATCGTTCGCGCATCATCGGCTTATTGATTTCGGATATCCAGAATCCCTTCTTTATGAGCCTCATTCAGGGCGTAGAAGACGAAGCACACCGTAATAGTTATAGCTTACTTTTGTGTAACTCAAATGAAGACCCACGCCGCGAACAGCAATATTTGGAAGTTTTATGCGCCGAGCGCGTGGCAGGAGCTATTATTGTGCCGACGCGAGAGGACTTGAAAGCCGGGATTGCCAACTTTCATAAGCACAATATCCCCGTTGTTGCCGTTGACCGACGCATCAAGGACAGCAGTGTTGATGCTATTCTGGTCGATAATATCCTGGGATCGCGTGAAGCGGTCGCGCACTTAATCACTAATGGCTATCGGCGTATCGGCGCGATCGTCGGACCCCAAACGACCACGACAGGGCGAGAGCGGCTTGAGGGCTACCGTCAGGCACTCGAAGAGGCAGGTATTCCCTATGATCCTGCCTTGACGCGTAGCGGACCCTTTCAGAAAGAAAATGGTCGCAAGCTCGCACAGGAATTGCTGGCTGTCGTACCATCAGTCGAGGCATTCTTTGCAGGGAACAATCTGATGACGATGGGAGCTCTTGACGCAATCCACGAACAGCACTTACGCGTGCCAGAAGATATTGCCTTTGTTGGCTACGACGAGCTACCGTGGATCGCTCTCGGCTTTGGCTCGCTCACCACCGTTGCACAGCCGATCTACGAGTTGGGCAGTACGGCAGCGCAGCGGTTGTTGCAAAGGTTACGCAAGGCTGCACCACAGAGCAAACAAGAAATTATCCTGACCCCAAAACTCATGATCCGCGCTTCATCGCGCGCCCGGGATTTACTCTCGTTATAAAATAGTGCCTACTCGAACGTGAGTTATTTGGCGCGCATGCGGTTGTTTTTCGCATTGTGCTCTAATTCAACCAGCCCCAGTTCTTCCATCAGCGGCGGCAGATACATACCAAAACGTCCTCTGAGCCCTTTCTTCAAGCCATACCATCCACCAATAGGATTGTCGGCAGAACGCCCCCAGGCTTCAACCGTCCCTTCTTTGGCTGGCTTCTGCTCATCTGCGCTCCCAAGCTCCATCCAATCACCGTGCTTTTTGAGCATTTCGTGCAGGTCCTGAATGCAACGCAGATCATACTGTAGCACAGTTTTCCCCACAGTACACACCAGGATCGGCGGTTGATGTGCCTCATCCTTATACATCGTGTATTCTGCTGTCCCCGGTGGTGTTTTGAGCACCCACGGCTGTTCTTTTGTTCCTTTTACTTCTGTCATTATGGCCTCCACTTTCATGCTATAGGACAACATCCCATGATACCACACCAAGAGATTCACGCCGATCACACCACCTCTGTAGGGACCAGCTTGAGCGCGTCCGTAGCTTGTTAGCGAAACGCTCCTCAGCGGGTACGGGACGCGCTCAAGCTGGTCCCTACGGATACCCGAATCGTTACCAGATTATTTCGGCAATGTCCCTAAGCTGCTCCCTACGGAGATGCAGTAGGAAGAGAGACGAAAAAGGTTGTCCCTTTGCCGTCATTGCTTTCCACCCAGAGTTTGCCCCCGTGCCGTTTGACGATTTCATGAGAGATATATAAACCCATGCCAAGCCCTGTGAATGTTGTATCGTGAACGTCCGCGACACGGTAGAAGCGATCAAAGATCTTCTCTTGATGTTCCTCTGGAATACCAATACCATAATCGCGCACAGCTATCGTCACCATATTCTGGCTTGCCGCCAAGGAAAGATCAACAGTCTTGGCTTGTGGAGAATATTTTACGGCGTTACTAATCAGGTTAATCAACACTTGCCCCAGGCGATCACTATCACCTACAACCTGTTGCTGCGCTGCCCCATGGATGACAATCGTGTGCGTCATATGGATTTGCTGCATCATGTCAGCAATGTCATGAACTAAGGCATCAATCTCAAGCGGCTCTTGGGCGTAATCTAATCTGCCCACCTGGATTTTGGATACATCTAACAAATCAGAAACGAGCTTAGATAAGCGTGTGAGTTGTTTCTCCATCTTCTCTAGCATCGTCACTGGTTCTCTCAAGCCTTGCTTTGAAAGGCTTATTTGCAACAATTGGGTGAAGCCTAGTAATGAGGTGATCGGTGTTTTAAACTCGTGGCTCGCCATGCTGATGAACTCGTCTTTCAGCCGCTCAAGTTCTTTTTGCTGGCTGATATCCGATGCTGCCCCAAACATTCTGATTGGTTGTCCTGCACCATCATAGATCATGTCGGCACTCGTCGTCAGCCAATGGACTTTTTCTTGTGGGGCATCAAGACGGAATTCGATAGTAAACGGTACCTTTCTTCGCAGAGCCTGTTCGACTACCTCTCGTGCCCTTGTTTTATCTTCAGGATGTACCAGGGCGAGAAAGTTCTCCACAGTAACAACAAAGCTCTCCTTCGAGACGCCGTGCAATTCATAGACTCGCTCTGACCATGTTAAGGTATTCTGCTGAATATCCCAATCCCACACCCCGATGCTGCCTGCCTCAAGAGCTAAACGCAGCCGCTCTTCACTCCGATGTAATGCTTCCTCGGTTTGCTTACGTTCCGTAACATCACGAATAATGGACAACATGGCAGTCCGCTTGCCGTCACGCGTCACAAAGTTATAACGTGATTCAACGACGCGCTGAGTGCCATCCTCCCTTCGCACAGTTTGTTCAAACTGGGGAGCCAACTCTTCCTGCTGGAAAATCACGCGATATTGTTCCTGTGCCCATTGCTGTTGATCTGGGGGAAAAATACGTGAGAAGGGGTGTCCAATGATCTCTTCTGGTGCAAAGCCAAAGAGGGAATAATAGGCGGGGTTGGCAGCAAAGACAATTCCATCTGGAGTGGAAAGTACCATAGCATCTGAGGCAAAATCCCACACCACACGAAAACGCTGCTCACTTTCTTGCAGCCCATCATTGGTAGTGTTCCTATCCATCATCACCATCTGCTGTTGAGGTAGAGATAGTTTTCTAGAAAAAGTATCAGATACAAAGCTATTTCATCCTCCCTGAAGCCATCAACGACATTAGCCAACAATTAATAAACCTCTTCGAATGCCATTGTAACATGTTCCATGAAAATTGAAAAGCTCACGAATGACCCGCATTATGCCATCTTTTTCGTTAGCAGCAAAACAATATATAAACTGATAAGTGAGATTAGAAACGAGCTGATCGTTCCCCAGATGAGGCCGAACAGCGGATAAAGGAAGCGCACAGCACTCGCATACACTGTGGCATTGATCGTGCCGCTGACCAGCAAGATTTTCAGCACGCTGATCGAGAAAGCCCGTCCTTGGGTCGAGTAGGTAATAATCATCGTCGCCAGAAACACGCCGGGGAATGATGCAAAGACGCCACCAATCAGCGGCCCGCCCAATTTCGCCAAAGCAACCGCGATGGTGATGATGGAGCCACTAACAACGCCTCGGAAGATGAGGTTTGACCAGGAAAAGGGGGCACGCTTTCCGCGCAGGGATGGTACTTTCCACACATATTCCATCATCCAGTAGCAGCCGCCCAAAAGCAGGACAAAGCACAGCAGCGATAGGGCAAAATTCTGAAAGGGGAGCAAGGTCAATCCTAGTGACAACACAAACCAAACCACTAAGGCAGCAACAATGGCGAGTGCAACATGAAAACGGGACAGGTATGTATAGGTCACAATAAACAACCCACTAATCCCCATCACAAGCGGAACCAAGCCTGTTGACGCGGCGGCGACCAGAGGGGTCTGCGTCCATCCTATAAAGAACAACGCAATCACAATCGTCGAAGGCATCCCCCCGATCACACCCCCGATTTTTGGCCCAAATTTCTCAGCCAGCAACGTTGCCACAGTGATCCACAAGCTGCCAATCAGAAAGGTCAGCACCAGCTTGAAGATGAAAATGCTATCGAACATGTGTTCTCACGATATCCGCGCTTCCAGGTGAGCAAAAGAGGAAAGGCCTCTTTTTGCCCTTGTAGTGTACCACACAAGAGCACCCACCACGAGCAGATTGCTACGCCTTCTCCCCTATAGCCGTGAGCATATACATGATGCCACGGAAATTATCCTGCATCATCTCAATCTGCATCTGCTCGTAGAGGCGATCAACCTCTTCCTGCATCGTCACGCCCGTCTTGATAAAGAAGGGTTGTGAGAGCTTGTAGACAACACGCCAGTTTTTACAGATGCCAGCGTGATACTCGGTTCCCGTGGAGAAGTCAATCACATAGGGCACTTGCCGAATATTGGCGCAACCCGCATCCTTTAGGAAGCCAGCTAGCATCGTCGTGATACCATGTCTACGTCCATCAGGGGAAAAGCTTTGGCCCGCCGCTTTCAAGGCTCGACAGAAGATCGCCGTTATGCCCTCCAAACCGGGGCTGTTGCTAAAGCTCCACTCGCTTTCCGTCAAGCGAATAAAGCCCCCTGGACGGAGAACCCTCATGCATTCCTTCATCAGCACTGGCCACACCCCGGTGGGGAGAAAGCCAATCGTACGCGCATTGACGAGGTCAAAGGAACCGTCAGGGAAGTTTAAGGGTTTGGTCGCGTCCATCACTAAAAATTGAGCGTTTGTCAATCCGCGCACCTCTGCCTGTGCGTTTGCATAATCGATTGCCTGGTTACTAATGTCGACGCCCACGGCATCCTTCTCTGGGTAGGTGAAGGCAATCTCCTGAACCCAGTCGCCAGGCCCACAACCGATATCGAGCACGCGCTGAACGGTAGAGAGAGCAGGCAGTTCGGGAACCAGCCCTCCCATTGCCGTAGTGAGCAGGTGGCCCTGATCCATCACACGAGCCATTTCAGCACCACTCTCAGGATCGGTAAAATACGCATTCTTGCTTGTGGTCATAGATGCCTTCTCTCCTCTTTCAAATCTGCTCTTGCTCATTGAGGTACCAGGGTAAAAGCTCCTGCTCAATTTGCTGCCAAACCACTTGCTGTGCCCGTAAGACATTCATTGAGTGTTTATCTCTCGCTGCTTGCACTATAACCTGTGCAACGCGCTGGGCCAACCCTACAAAATAGGGTAATTGCGCCTCGCGTGAGGGAAGCGGCACGAGTTCAATGCGCTCAAATTCATAGAAATCCTCTGAGTCAAAGGCGAGCATGAGTAGTTCGGCATAGCTTTCGATCAGCGCACAGCGGGCAGGAGAGAAGTAATCGGGTCGCGTACTGGAGACGAGCAGACTACCAGCAACCTTCCCCAACTGCATAATAGGAACGGCAACGGCACTCTCTTCCCATTGCGCAGCATAGCCTGGTTCTCGACCGGATGGCTCAGTGAGTGACTGATTGACATCCAGATGCGCGATGCTTAGCGCGTGACCGGCGAGCGACTCCGCCCCTAAAAGGCGCCCCTGTTGTTCTAAATCGTAATCCCACGGAGGTGTTCCTCTTCCCGCCTTCTCGCGCAGGCTATGCACATTGCCAATCATGGGAGACATGCAACAGGCGACAATGACAGCCATACCCTGTTTGTGGGGATCGAGTTGTTCAAGCATCTGCTGCAAGATGAGGTCGCAGAGCGATTCAAAGCGCAAGGTATGGGGCAGTGCAGTGAGCGTGTGTAAGACCCGCTTATAGAACGCCGAGGGAACCGACAATTGTTCATCGGGTTGCCCATTGTCTCGTTGGCTAAGCGTGAAGCCGGGAAACTCTTTTTCAATCAACTCTACCAGGAGTTGGCGATGCTCAGGAATAA
>JBBPYR010000080.1:0-17070 GCA_038199755.1 Ktedonobacterales bacterium
AGGTAGGGCGCGATAAATCTCGCCCCTACGGGGTGTCGCGGCAGCGGTTGTGGTTGGCGACGCTTGATCTGCCAACGCCGCTTTATGCGTATCTAGACTGCTATGGTTTTCCCATTCGCTATTCGTATGTCAAGGATCAGTGGCCGATTGCGTATTATCAGTCGGTCTATGTCACGGAGGTCGGCAGTGCCGAGATGCCGTCGGCGGGACGTGCCTTTACGCCTGAATTGATCACGCAATTGGTGGCTCGTGGTGTGCAGTTCGCACCCCTACTCCTGCACACGGGTGTTGCCAGCCCGGAGGAGCATGAGCCGCCCTACGAAGAATATTATCGTGTGCCACGCGAAAGCGCGAACATCATCAATGCAGCCCGCGCATCTGGGAAGCGTGTCATCGCCGTGGGCACAACGGTGATACGCACACTTGAGACCGTCACCGATGAGGCTGCTGTGACTCATCCTGGCGAGGGCTGGACGCGCATGATCGTGACGCCGCAAAGGGGTATCCATGCGGTCAACGCCCTGCTGACTGGTCTGCATGAGCCGCGTGCCACCCATCTCTTGATGCTCGAAGCTCTTGCCGGACGCCCACACCTAGCGGTTGCCTATCGCGAGGCCTTACAGTCAAGCTACCTCTGGCACGAGTTTGGCGACCTGCATTTGCTATTGCCGTAGCATCGTGATGCTACTACAGAAAGTGACTAGCCAGGAAACACAACATGCGTGTTTCCTGGCTAGTCACTTTCTGTATGTAGAGCCTCATAGCTCCTTGGTGACGAGGCACACTCAAGCCACATGATATACTGGAACGACGAAAAACTGACCGAAGAAGGAGAGGCAAAAGTTATGGGTGCATATGGTTGTTATGTGAAGTTCAGCGCATTACCAGGGCAGCGTGATACACTTGTTGAATATCTTTTACAGGCGGCAAGCCTGATTGAGACGGCAGCAGGATGTGAGTTATACATCGTTAATATTTCACCGACCGAACCGAACAGTGTGTGGGTGACTGAGATGTGGCGGAGCCAGCAAGACCACGATGCGTCGCTGTCCGTTGAGGGCGCAGCAGAGCAGATCAAGAAAGTGCTGCCACTTTTGGCTGCTTCCCCCGAAAAGATCGATGTGTTGCCCGTGGGTGGCAAAGGTTTTGTTAGCTAGTTAGCTTGCATAAGCACGCCTTGAGGAACTACTATATAATTACTAACTCTGGACACCATCAATGAACCCCAATAATGAATGGAACATCGTCGTAGAACCGATTTTTGTGTTTTTGCATGAAAATGAAGGAGAGAAACAACAATGGCAGTTGAGATTCAACCATCGCTACAAACCGATTTTTATTTAATGGACGAACTGCTAACGCCGGAAGAGCGCAGCATTCGTGACAAGGTGCATGCGTTCTGCGACCGCGAAGTGCTGCCGATCATTAACGATTACTGGGAGCGTGCGGAATTTCCGTTTGAGATCATTCCTAAGTTTGCGGCCCTCAATCTCGCTGGTGGCAGCATTCAAGGCTATGGTTGCCCCGGCATGAGCGCGATTGCTGCAGGCATTATTGGCCTGGAATTGGCCCGAGCCGATGCCAGCATGTGTACCTTCTTCGGTGTCCATTCGGGCCTGGCTATGTCCTCGATTGCTATGCTTGGATCCGATGAGCAAAAGCAGAAATGGCTGCCCGCGATGGCACGGATGGAGAAGATTGGTGCTTTTGGCCTGACCGAGCCAGATCATGGTTCCGATGCTGTCGCATTGGAGACCCGCGCTCGTAAGGTTGGCAACGAGTATGTTATTAATGGCGCAAAACGTTGGATTGGTAACGCCTCGTTCGCCGATGTCGTCATCATCTGGGCGCGTGACGACGAGGGCAAAGTGGGAGGCTTCCTTGTCGAGAAGGGCACCCCTGGCTTTGATCCCACTGTCATGACGGGTAAGGTTGCCAAACGTGCCGTTTGGCAGGCTGACATCAAGCTAACCGATGTGCGTGTCCCTGTTGAAAACCGCCTCGCACTCTCGCGCAGCTTCCACGACACCTCCGCTGTATTGACCGCGACGCGCTCTGGCGTCGCCTGGGAAGCCGTAGGACATGCTGTTGCCGCCTATGAGATCGCGCTGACCTACACGAAGGAGCGTATTCAGTTTGGTAAGCCGCTCACCTCATACCAGCTCATTCAGAACAAACTAGCCAACATGCTGGCCAATGTGACCAGTATGCAACTGCTCTGCTTGCGTCTGGGTCAGTTGCAGCAGGAGGGCAAGATGACGGCGGCAATGGCATCTCTCGCGAAGATGAATAACGCACGTCTCGCCCGTGAGGTGGTGGCCGATGCCCGCGAGATGCTTGGCGGTAATGGCATCCTGCTCGAATACCACATTGCACGCCACCATGCCGATATCGAAGCTGTCTTCACCTACGAAGGCACCGACTCCATTCAATCGCTCATCGTCGGTCGCGATATCACCGGCACGCAAGCGTTCTCTTCCCGTTAAGACGCTTGCCGCAAATAAGAGCTTGTTTTTACGTTGCTGCACAGGTTATACAGCAACGTAAAAACAAGCTCTTTTTGTGTTACCATATAGGTAGTAAAAGATAGTCACTCAGACAGTATTTTGCAAGGGAGCGATATCATGTCTACGTCATTTGAGGAGAGCGTGTTGCTCTGGGAGCCAAGCGAAGAGATAAAGCGCAATGCAAACGTCACGCTCTATATGCAGTGGTTGGCACAGGAGAAGGGATTACACTTTCAGACACAGGCCGAGTTATGGCAGTGGTCGGTAGAGCAGCTCGAAGACTTCTGGGCCGCTACCTGGGACTATTTTCGTATCCAGGCGGCAAAACCATATAGCACCGTGCTGGCCGAGCGCAAAATGCCAGGGGCGCAATGGTTTGTGGGGGCTGAACTGAACTATGCGCAGCATGTCTTTAGAAATGCATCCCCTGACCATCCCGCATTCCTGTATTGCAAAGAAGATCAGGTTGTTACGCCTGTTTCCTGGGCTGAACTGCACCAGAAGGTAGCTTCCCTATCGCAAGAGTTGCGCGCGATGGGAGTACAGCGCGGTGATCGCGTGGTAGCCTACATGCCGAATGCCCCTGAGACGTTGATCGCGTTCCTGGCGAGTGTCAGCCTCGGTGCCACCTGGTCTAGCTGTTCGCCCGATTTTGGCTCTGGCAGCGTGATTGATCGCTTCAAGCAGATCGAGCCAAAGGTACTGTTCGCCGTCGATGGCTATCAGTATGGCGGCAAGACATTTGATCGGCGAGCATTGGTGACGGAAATTCAAAAAGCCTTACCCACCCTGCTAAAGACGGTATTAGTGCCCTATTTGAACAAAGATGTTAGCGGTGAGGGCATGAGCAATATCACCATGTGGCCTGAACTGCTGACGCATAGCGAGGCCGAACTCGTCTTTGAGCAGGTGCCATTCGACCATCCGCTCTGGGTGCTCTATTCTTCTGGTACGACTGGCTTACCAAAGGCGATTGTGCAGGGGCACGGCGGCATCATCATGGAGCACATGAAGCAGCTGCACCTTGAGCTAAACCTCAAACGTGGTGATACCTTCTTCTGGTTTACTACGACTGGCTGGATGATGTGGAATCTGCTGATTGGTGGCCTGCTTGTTGGTGCGACCATACTGCTCTATGATGGTAGCCCCGGTTATCCCGATATCAATACCTTATGGAAACTTGCCCAAGATGCCAAGGTGACTGCTTTTGGAACCAGTGCCGCTTTTATCGCCTCCTGTGTGAAAGCAGGTATTGAGCCGGGTAAGACCTACGATCTGAGCCATCTACGCTGTATCGGCTCGACCGGCTCACCACTCTCGCCAGAAGGCTTTGCCTGGGTGTATGAGCATGTCAAGAAGGATGTCTGGCTGGCCTCGGTTAGTGGCGGCACCGATGTCTGCTCGGCCTTTATCTCTGGCTGCACTCTCTTGCCTGTTTATTCCGGTGAGCTACAGTGTCGCGCCTATGGCGCGAAGGTGGAGGCTTTTGATGACAGCGGTAACGCACTGATCAATGAGGTCGGCGAACTGGTGATTACCGCACCAATGCCCTCAATGCCGCTCTTCTTCTGGAACGATCCCGATGGCAAACGCTATCGAGAGAGTTACTTCGAGATGTACCCCGGCACCTGGCGACATGGCGATTGGATTAAGATTACTCCCAACGGTGCCGCGATTATCTATGGTCGCTCCGACTCCACCATTAATCGTCAAGGCATCAGAATGGGTAGTAGCGAAATTTACCGCGTCGTCGAGGGCATACCGGAGATACTTGATAGCCTAATTATCGGCGTCGAACTCCCCGCAGCTCGCTACTACCTACCGCTCTTCGTCGTGCTGCGTGAGGGCGTTGTGCTGGATGACACGTTGAAAGCGACCATTAATAGCACGATCAGAAAAAACATCTCGCCCCGCTACGTGCCCGATGACATCTTCGTGATTACGGAAGTGCCACGTACCCTGAGTGGCAAAAAGCTCGAAGTGCCGATCAAAAAGCTCCTGCTCGGCGTCCCGATCGAGAAGGCGGGCAGCACCGACTCCATGAGCAATCCCCAATCCATGCAATACTTCGTAGAGTTCGCCAACAAATTTAGGGAGAAGGAAGAGAAGAAATAAACAACAGGTTGAGCGCGGTTTCTGCGAAGCCGCGCTCAACCTGTTGTTTATCTACGGGAATTGGCGTTCGTAGAGGTCGGCGTAGTGGCCGCCTTGGGCGAGTAGTTCTTCGTGTGTGCCGCGCTCGATGATCTGGCCTGCTGAGACGACAAGCACCTGATCGGCGTTGCGCACAGTCGAGAGGCGGTGCGCGATCACGAAAGAGGTGCGCCCTTTGAGCAAGCGCTTGAGTGCATCCTGAATCAGTGTCTCCGTCTGCGTGTCGATGTTGGATGTCGCCTCGTCAAGTATGAGGATACGCGCATCCGCTAGCACAGTACGGGCGAACGCGATCAATTGTCGCTGGCCCTGGCTCAAGCCGCTCCCCCGCTCACCTAGTTTTGTCTTATAGCCTTGTGGCAAGGCCGCGATAAAATCGTGGACACTGACGGCGCGAGCGGCTGCCTCGACCTCGACGTCGGTGGCATCGAGTCGCCCATAGCGAATATTGTCGGCGATGCTGCCGGAGAACAGGTAGGTATCTTGCTGCACGAGGCCGAGTTGTTTGCGTAGGCTTGCTATCGTGACGTTATGAATGTCATACCCATCAATAAGGATGCGCCCCTGCGTGGGATCATAGAAGCGGGGGAGCAGGTTGACAAGCGTTGATTTGCCCGCCCCTGTTTCGCCGACCAGGGCGATAGTTTGTCCCGCTGTAGCCACAAGGTTGATGTTCTGCAATACCATCTCATCTTTGGTATAAGCGAAGCCAACCTGCTCAAACTCGACGCGCCCAGCAATGGGGGGCAACGGTTGCGCGCCTGGCGTGTTTTGCTGATCGACAGGCGTATCTACAAGATCAAAGATGCGTTCGGCTCCCGCCAACGCGCTCTGCATCTGTGTGTAAATGCTGCTGATGATCTGAATGGGGCGGAAGAATTGTTGTACATACAGAAAAAAGGCGACCACAACGCCCACCTCTAATTGATGGTTGACCACGAGCCAGCCGCCAAAGCCCGCCACAATTGCCGTCGCTAATGTGCTGAGCACATCTATCGTGGGCGTGAATGCTGAGGTGACAAATACCGCCTGCACATTCACATCACGATTGGCGGCGTTGTGTTCCGCGAAATGCTGAATGTTAGTTTCGATGCGGTTAAACGCCTGCGCTACGCGCACACCTGCCAACTCCTCTTCTAGCTCGGAGGAGACGATACCCAGTACAGAGCGTGTTAGGCGAAAGGCGATACGCGAACGACGCGCGAATATGACCGTGATCCAGATCATGACGGGAAGCACAAGGAAACTAACTAACGCGAGTGGAACATTGAGCACGATCATCGCTATCAGAATGCCAACCAGTGAAAAGATGCTGCCAATCACCTGTGTCAAGCCCTGGCTCAACAACTGATTGATGGTCTGGATATCGTTCACTAGCCGCGACATCAGGTCGCCAGCTTTGTTCTGATCGAAGAAGGCCAGGGAGAGTGCTTGCACCTTCTCAAAAATCTGTGTGCGTAGGCGGGCGAGAAAACTCTGTCCCGTCCGGCCTATCAGATAGGTTTGCCCACCCTGTGCCACCAGACCAACTCCATAGATGGTCAGCAGGAGCAGCATAGTACGCACCAAACCCGCGACATCTTTATTGATGATATAGACATCGATGGCCTGCCCAATCAGCGCGGGTCCCAAGGCTTGAACACCAGCAGTGATCACCACGAGGCCGAGTGCGCCGAGTAGTTGTAGGCGGAATGGAGCAAGATACTGCACGAGGCGGCGCAGTAATGCCCCTGTATTGGTGCCGCCATCGTTGAGGTCGCCTGTGCTCTTCGTTGTGCCATAAATGTGTGTGCGATCTGCCGATATTCGTTGATCCACGGTGTGTTCCCCCTCTTATTTATACTGTGGTTAATTCGGCATCGCCTTTGAGTTGTGATTCAAGCAGTTCGGCATAGAGACCGTTGCTGCGCTGAAGTTCTTCATGCGTTCCCTGCGCTACCAAGCGGCCTTGATCGATCAGTAAAATCAGGTCAGCATTTCGCACGGTGTTGATGCGTTGCGCGATAATGAACGAGGTGCGATTGAGCATCAAACGTTGCAGTGCTTGTTGGATCTGATATTCGGTCTCCGCATCGACCGCCGAGGTGCTGTCGTCGAGAATGAGAATGGCCGGACTGAGCAGTAAGGCGCGGGCAATAGCGAGACGTTGCTTTTGTCCTCCGCTGAGGCCCAAACCGCGTTCTCCCACAATTGTTTGATAGCCTGCTGGAAAGCTGGTAATGAAGGTGTGTGCCTGTGCCGCCTCTGCTGCTGCCTCCACCTCCTCGTCTGTGGCGTTGGGGCGACCGTAGGCGATATTGTCGCGGATGCTGCCGCTAAAGAGATTCGTTTCTTGCAACACGATCCCAATCTGTGTGCGCAGACTATCCAGCGTCACAGCGCGCACATCGTGTCCGTCAATGCGTACACTACCCTCGCTCACATCATAGAAGCGCGGAATGAGGTTGATGACCGTTGATTTGCCAGAGCCCGTGCGACCCAATATTGCCACGGTCTGCCCCGGTTGCGCGGTAAAAGAGACCTGTGAGAGCGTTGGCGTCTCATTGCCCGCGTAACGGAATGTCACATTCTCAAACTGCACCTGTCCCTGTACAGGTGGTAGTGGAAGCGCATCAGGGCGGTCGGCAACCTCGATGGGCGTATCGATGATCTCAAAAACGCGCCGTGCCGACGCGGATGATTGGGTGAGCGAGGTAAGTGTACTGCCCAGAATAAAAACGGGCATCAGCAGGTAGCTCAGGTAGCTATTGAAGGCCACCAGCCCACCGATGCTGAGTTGCCCACTTATTACCTGCTGTCCACCAAACCAGATCACGGCGAGCGTGGCAAGGTTAGAAACAAAAAAGATCAGCGGGAAGGTGAGTGAGGTGCTGCGTACCACATTCAGGTTTTCCGTGAGCAGGTCATCGTTTGCCGCGCGGTAGCGTTGTAGCTCATATGGCTCACGCACAAACGCCTTGACCACACGCACGCCAGCGATATTCTCCTGCAAAATAGTATTGAGGTTGCCAAGTTTTTGCTGCACAATCCTGAAGCGTGGGCCGACGCGCTGCAAAAAGAATAGGAAGATAGCGAGAATGATGGGTACCATCAGAAAGGAGATCAAGGCGAGCTTCCAATTTGTCACAAATAAAATGGTCGCACTGCCCAGTAGCAGCACGATAGCGTTGAGCAATTGCAGGACGCCGCTACCCGTGAAGTTGCGAACCGTATCAACATCGCTGGTAACGCGTGTCATAAGCTGACCCGTCTGCGCCTGATCGTGGTAGCTAAAGCTGAGTCGTTCAAGTCTCGCGAAGATAGCATTGCGCATGTCATAAGCTGCGCCCTGCGATGCCTTCTCGCTCCAATACCCTTGTGTGAACGTGAAGATATCACGCACAGCGGCGACAAGCAACAAGCCCAGCGAGGCATAGAGAATAATCGCTAGATTGCCCTTGCTGATACCATCATCGATCACAATACGCAACAACTGCGGACTGATCAGGCTGGTCACAGTGACAATCAAAAGACTGATAAATGCGCCGAGGGTGGTGTGCCAGTACGTGCGTAGGTAGCCGAGTGCTCGCCATAAATCTCCCATGTGCTACTCCTCATCAATACTCATTGTATGGTGGTGAAGAAGGGCATCCCTTGATGGGTGCCTTTGCAATGAATTTTGCGCTGCTCTGGATCCATGATCTTATGTATACCATGTCACGCTTGACAATTACAAGATTACATTATTACAATGGAGAGGGTTATCTGTAAACGTACGAAAAGTGAGAATCAACCATGCCGACGAATAGACGCGAACTCAAAGAATGGCTGCTCCATCAACTGCCTGCTTTCATCTCCAGTTGCGAGACTGAAGTTACCAGTGATGAAGATGAGATGCTTGTGATCTTACATCTGGATACTTCAGAACTGGGGGAAATGAAAGAGCACGAGCGCAAGCAGGCGGAGCAGGCATTCATCACTCATTATCGTGCGGAAACGAAACCTCTGCGTATTGAGTTGGCACGTGACATTCACCAGATGTACGGTTACACCGTAACCTGGGGTATGCGTGCCGGAAAAACTGTCCAGTTCTTTACCAGCAATCAAAAACCAGTTATGACGCGCCTCTCTTACTATGAGCGACGTGTGCTTGACACACTCATTGCTGCTAACGTTGCGAATACACGTTCCGCCGCTCTGGGTTACATCGTGCGAACCTTCGCGGCAGAACACCAGGATTGGCTTGACGAAGTGCAAGCGGCTCTGGTGCAGGTAGAGCAACTGCGGCAACAATTGCGCCCAGTAAGTAGGCAAGGGCCGCCGATTACCTTGCTCTCTGATAGCAGTGAGCAGCAAAAAGAACCACCAACCGTGTAGTAGTAGGCGAGAGCACCCGCAAAGGGATGCCTTCGCTCCGCTTATCTCGTTATGTATCCTCATGAAAGGATTTGTATGAGTATCCACAGTTGTGTGCTTGCACCTCGTTTGAAGCATGCGTTATCGCAAGATGGTATCAGCAAATATGGGCGCATGTTTCCCAATCTACCCGCGCCACCGGACAACGAAGCTGCTTTGTTGACGCTTGGTCGCTCTGGCTCGGTGATGGACGCACCCGTGAGTCACGATATCTCAACTGCTACCGATAACCCACGTATTCCGGCTGGCTTTACCTTCTTTGGGCAAATGATCGCGCATGACATTACCGCTGACCGTAGTCTATTACTGCACCACGCACGCCTGCAAGAGTTGCGTAATTTTCGTGAACCACGCCTTGATCTAGAGTCGCTCTACGGTGCAGGTCCAACTGGCGAACCGTTTTTGTATGACCTGGAGGACCCCGACAAATTCTTATTGGGCATTAACGATGTAAAGCAACCTGATGATTTGCCGCGCAATCAGCAGGGGCGTGCCTTGATTGGCGATCCACGTGATGATGTGCATCTGATCATTAGCCAGATGCATCTGGCTTTTCTCAAGTTTCATAATTGCATCGTGGACTGGCTCCGCGCGCAAGGCACGCCCGCGGCGGATGTGTTTAACGAGGCACGGCGTCTGGTGCGCTGGCACTATCAATGGATTGTCGTCAACGAGTTTTTGCCGCTCACGGTTGGTGAAAGCCTAGTCGAGGAGCTTCTCACCAACGGCCTGAAATACTATTCGTATGAGCCGCTAGCCTATATTCCGGTTGAGTTTGCTGATGCTGCGTACCGTTTTGGACATAGCCAGATTCGTAATGACTATGTGCTGAATAGCGGCGGTGCGCATGGTCAGGTCTTCCCAGAATGCGCTGGTACCTGCCCCGTACCGCATGAACGCGCCATTGAATGGTCGTATTTCTTTGCTGTCGATGCGCAACACCCGCCGCAGGCGAGCAAGCGCATTGATATTCATATTGCCCACGCTATGATCGATCTACCCGTCTCCGTGGTCGGCGATACAGAGGTGCCCGAACAACACTCTATCGCGTACCGTGACCTGGAACGCGGTGATGCGCTTGAACTGCCCTCTGGTGAGGTCATTGCGCGTGTGATGGGTGTTGCTCCGCTCACCAGTGCAGAGCTTGGTCTGGATACCGTGCAGTGGCAAGGAGAAACACCACTCTGGTACTATATCCTGCGTGAGGCCGAGGTACGTCATAATGGAGAGCAACTTGGTCCTGTCGGTGGTCGCATTGTGGCTGAAGTGTTGATTGGCCTGATTGCCAGCGATCCTAATTCCTACTTCCATGCCGAGGGCGATTGGGAGCCGACGCTTCCCTCTGCGCAAAAAGGCGATTTTACCATTGCCGATCTGTTGCGCTTCGCCCAAGCTGTATAAAACCGCATATCTCTGTATGGGTCGCTCGTGCAGAGATATGACTGTTTTTATTGCTGTGTGTTTTATTCCCCTTGAAAGGAAATAGCTATGAGTAAACATTGTACGCACGTGAACGAAATTCAGCATGTTCACCCGAATACCAACGGCTGTGAGGAATGTCTGCAAATGGGTGATACATGGGTACACCTGCGTGAATGCCTGATCTGTGGGCATGTTGGTTGCTGCGACTCTTCCAAAAATACGCATGCTACCAAACATTTCCATGCCACGCATCATCCCATCATTCGTTCGATTGAGCCAGGGGAAGACTGGCGTTGGTGCTACGTCGATCAAATCATGGTGTAAACAAGAGCACGAGAAAACGGTCGTACCATGTCATCGGCGTGGCACGACCGTTTTCTCTTTTCCAGTTGACATCGTGCCTATTTATTGGATACTCTAAATAGTACATCACGTTATTGCTGTGCCTTATCGAATGGCGGCGTAAAAACTTATGCATGATACCTCTCTCCAGCATTCTGTTCTGGGTAGCTATCGTTTGCTTCATCCGCTAGGACAACAGGGGCAGGGTATGTCTTCCCAGGTCTATCTCGCGGAACATACTGTGCAGCATACTCGTGTTGCGTTAAAAATGCTGGATGGCTATCAAGATCAGACTGAGGTAGAGCGTTTTGTGGCACGGGCCTCGGTGCTGACACACCTCGCGCACCCGCATATTGTTTCTGTGCTTGATTATGGAGTAGTAGGAAGCACTGCATTTTTGGTGATGAACTATCTCTCGCATGGTACGTTACGTCAACATCATCCCCGAGGGACGCGCCTCGACCTGATGCTGCTTCTCTCCTATGTTGAGCAGATAGCGGATGCCTTATGGTATGTGCATCAGCACAATTTAATTCACCGCGATATCAAGCCGCATAACTTGTTGTTGGATGAGGCTGGCAATGTGTTGCTCAGTGATTTTGGCATCGCGGTTGTTTCACAAAGCCTCACTCCGGGTGCCTCTGCCTTCGCGGATTTCGAGGGAACCGTGCCGTATACAGCACCTGAGCAGTTGCAAGGCAAGCCGCGCAGGAGTAGCGATCAGTACGCGCTCGCGGTGGTGGTCTATGAATGGTTGTGTGGAGCGTGGCCTTTTTCTGGCTCATTTGATGAAGTGGTACGGCAGCAATTGTTTGAGCCACCACCGCCATTTTCCGCGAAAGGGGTCAGTGTCGCGCCAGCGGTGGAGCACGTCGTCATGCGCGCCCTTGCGAAGGAGCCAGAGCAGCGTTTCCCGACCGTCCAGGACTTTGCGCAAGCCTTGCAGGATGCTATACAGCCGCTGCCAACAACACCTGTGCCACTTACACCGACTATACCAGTACGTTTGCCCAGTAAGGGACAGTTTCGGTCGCCGTTGCCGTTCGACGGAACTAGACAATGAGGAGAAAGTCATGACTGTTGAGATAGACACCATCTCGATACGCCCAGGCGAAGAGTTCGATCTGCCCAAAGTAGAGCAGTATATCCGCACCCATATTCAGGGTTTGGGCAACGAGTCGTTGGAGGTGCGCCAATTTTCCTCTGGTGCCTCGAATCTGACGTATCTGGTGAAGATCGGCCAATGGGAAGGCGTGCTGCGTCGTCCACCTTTCGGGCCGGTGCCACCGAAGGCGCATGACATGAAACGCGAGGCGAATTTGCTGTGGCGTATTCATCCCGTTTTTCCGCTTGCACCCAAGCCTTATTTCTTCTGCGACGATCTTAGCATCATGGGCGTACCATTTTATGTGATGGAGCGACGCAAGGGCGTTGTGCTGAATCAATCCTTTCCCCTTGGGGTAGTGCCCACGCCAGAGTTGTGCCGGGGTATTTCACAAACGGCGGTCGATACGATTATACAGATTCACGCCATTGATTGGCAGACGGCGGGCTTGAGCGATCTCGGCTATCCAGAGGGCTTTCTGGCGCGGCAGGTCAAGGGCTGGACCGAACGCTATTTTCGCGCTCAGACCGATGATATTCCGCAGGTGGAACCGTTGACGCGCTGGTTTACGGAGCATCTACCGCAAAGTCCGGCTGCTACCATCATTCACAACGACTACAAACTCAATAACATGCTCTTCAGTGCCGATGACTTGACCAAAACCGTGGCGGTGCTAGACTGGGAGATGACCACCATTGGCGATCCACTATTCGATCTGGCAGGATCACTCAGTTATTGGATTGAGCCCGGTGACCCTGATGACCTGCGAAACGTGTTACCTACAGTAACGACCACGCCCGGTTTCATTACGCGTGCGCAATTTATGGATCTGTACGCGCAGAAGAGTGGGCGCGATCTTTCGACGATGCATTTTTATATGGTGTTTGCTTACTTCAAGATGGTGGTGATTGTGCAGCAGATTTATGCACGCTGGAAGAAGGGGCAGACACAAGACGAACGCTTTGCCGCGTTTGGGGGCCGTGTGCGCAACATCATTGATTATGCCACCCAACTCGCCGAGCGCGGCCACCTGTAACCTATCTTTCGTGTTAAGGAGTACTCATGACCTTTCCCGCGTATCCTGTAACTGAGCGGCAGCGGCAACTTGTGGAGATGGCGGGCGCGTTAGCCGACATCTTTGCCCAACGAGCCACGACGTATGATTGGAACGGGACCTTTCCTCTAGAAAACTATACCGACCTGCAAAAAGCTGGATATCTGATCCTCACGGTGCCGAGTGACTTTGGGGGGTGGGGAGCCAACCTGCTGGAGGTAACTCTTGCCCAGCAGCGGTTGGGGCAAGGTGATGCCTCGACCGCCCTTGTGATGAGCATGCACCTCATAAATATCGCACGGCTCGCCGAACAACTCACAGGACCAAATGCCCTGTTTACTGAGATATGCCGTGCGGTCGTAGAGGAGGGAGCGATTATCAACACCGCTGCCAGCGAACCCGCAACGGGCAGCCCCAGCCGTGGTGGACGGCCAGCGACCACGGCACGACGCCAGCAAGATGGCTCCTGGCTGATCACTGGGCGCAAGACATACACCACGGGCAGCCCAATACTCTCACTGTTCCTCGTGACGTGCGCGATTGAGGATGATACTGGCCTGCCCCCGCTCAAAGCTGATCGTGGTACGTTTCTGGTGCCGCGCCGCGAGAGCGGTGTTCGTGTCGAGGAAACCTGGAACTCTCTGGCAATGCGCGGATCCGGTAGTCATGATCTCGTACTGGAACACGTGCATGTGAAATCAGAGGCATATGTGGAAGGACAAATAACAGAAAATCCCGCTGCACAGGTTCGTGCTGGTGCCTGGAACTGCGCGACAACAGCAGTCTATCTAGGAATTGCTGAGGCTGCCCGGAATGCAGCCCTCAACTTTGCCCGCAATCGCAAGCCAAATTCGCTCAATAAGTCGATCTCTAGTCTGCCCCATATTCAGGAAAAGGCCGCGAAGATGGACCTGGCCCTGTTACAGGCACGTGCCGTGCTCTATGGTATGGCAGAGCAGTTTAGTACCAACTCCAATAGTATTAGCAGTAGCGATCTTGCAGCAGCAAAATATCTGGTTTCAAACTATGCTGTTGAGGTGGTTGATCTGGCAATGCGTCTGGTGGGAGCTGCGAGTCTTTCACTGAACTCCCCCTTGCAACGCTACTATCGTGATGTGCGTGCGGGCCTGTCAAACCCACCCATGGACGATGCTGCCATTGCCATGATTGGTAAGGGTGCATTCGAGGGATAAAGCGTGAGTACCATGTGAGTGGGGCGTGTGAGGAATGGCTTTCTGCCATCAGAGAGCAAGGAGACAGCTTTGTCTTCTTGCTCTCTGATGGCAGAAAGCCATGCTCCATTTATTTATGGCAAGGTGCTTTGAAGTAGGACGTTTTGGTGTAAAGCACTGCTGGACATAGCAATGTTGGTGTCGCGGGTACCACAACGATCTGCTGTGCTTGTACAATGGCCTGTGCATGTTTGCGCACAGCCTGCGAATAGGCGAACGGCAAGTCACTAATACCGCCGCTTACCGCGGTGTTGAGACAACCACCCAGTAGCATTAGGGTCAGGAATGCGCTGCAAATGAGAGGTGCTAACCCTAAGCGAAATCTTCTCTTGCTGCGTTTGCTCTTCTGTTTGGCCTCTGTTTGACTCTGTATCGGTTCATCAGCATGTTGTTCTGCTTGCTGAGAAAATACTTCATTCATAGCTTTTGCTCCTAACTGAAGTAGGGATAGTCCCTACTCTATATAAAGTTATCGGCTAGGATGGAGAAAATGATGAGGTATATAGTTACTGATATTGCTCAGATTAGCGTAATAAATGCAGTTCGCGTCTCAGTAGCTTGCCAGATGAATTGCGTGGCAGTGATCCCACGATATGAATCCGTTGTGGTTGCTTGTAACGTGCCAGCCGTTGGGCTGCGTAGGAATGCAGCTCGTCTACGCTGATGGTGCTATCTTGATGGAGATGAACAAATGCAATCGGCACCTGGCCCCAGTGCGCGTCGGCCTGCCCACACACACCCGCCTCTTCAACCGCAGGATGAGAGAGCAGCACGGCTTCAACTTCGGCGGGATAGACATTTTCGCCGCCAGAGATAATCAGATCAGCGCGCCGATCAAGCACATAAAGGTAGCCTTCCTCATCGAGATAGCCAAGATCACCTGTCGCAAACCAACCATCGTGAAAGGCGCGTGTCGTGGCCTCGGGTCGATCAACATAGCCAGGGGTAATCGTTGGTCCCTTGAGGTAAATTTCGCCCGCCTCGTTTGCCTCGACTGGCTGCCCATTGTGCAGGATGCGCAGTTGCACGGCAGGTAGTGGGCGGCCAGCAGAGCCGAGCTTGCGTAAGGCGTCCTGTGGAGCGAGCGTTACGGCCTGCGAACATGCCTCTGTGAGACCATAGGTTTGTACCACGGGAATGGCACGCCGCTCACATGCTTCCAATAAGGGGCGTGGCGCGGGACCACCACCGAGCAAGACACAACGCAAGGTAGCTGGATAGCGCGTGCTATCATCGAGTTCGGCCAGCATGCGCTGTAGCATCACCGCAACCACAGAAATGATGGTGACACCGTTCTGCATAATGGCACGATTGACCGCCGAGGCAACGAACTTTGGCTGTACGATCACGCTAATGCCGTAGATGACACTACGCATCAGGATGGAGAGGCCGCCAATATGGAAGAACGGCATGCACGCTAGCCAGCAATCTGCTGGATCATGCCCCAAGTTGAGGGCTGAACCGGCGGCATTCCACCACTGCATACCATAGGTGATGATTGCTCCTTTGGGCTGGCCTGTTGTGCCAGAGGTGTAAAGAATGGCCTGAGTCGCGTCAAGCTCAATCTCTGTACGTGTGACGATGGTGCTTTCTGCAATATCCGTGTGTGTAATGATGGTGCTCTCCGCGACATCCGTGAGCGTGGCATTCAGCCCGCGCTGCACTAAATGGGTAGAGCGTAGTTGCGGTAGCTGCTCTTGGAGCGCGTGGGCTTGCTCTATATAGAGCGTGTCGCTGACGAGTAGGCTTGCCTGCACGTCTTGTAGTTGCCAGCGTAGCTCTGCCTGTGTCAGGCGCACATTCAATGGTACCAGAATAGCACCGAGGCGTGTCAGCGCATGAACGCATGCGACAAAAGCAAGGCTGTTGCCAGCGAGCAGGGCGACGCGGCTGCCATCGCCTATAGCCAGCGTCGCGAGTTGGCGCGCCAGGTGGGTTGCCTGCTGGTCTAGATCGGCAAACGTCCAGCTACGTGTCTCGTCCTGTAGAGCCATGTGGGCAGGACGGTTGGCTGCGCAGCGGGCGAGCCAGTCAGGAAGTGTCAATGTTTGTTGTGTCATATCTTTGTAGCAAGTGTGACCCCTAATCCATCGCCCGTAGGAACGGAAAGGAAGCCATTTTGAATAGGTAGTTCGTCGGTAATGAGCTTATCAGTGAGCAGAGACAGCGTAGAGAGGCCACAGGCAAGCATCACCTCTGGGGTCGCTGCTGCCAGGTGCAACGCGGCCACGACGCCAATACCCGTTTCAATGGTACTGGTGATGACGCATTGGACGCCACGCTGCTCCGCTTCCCGTATAATCTGTTGACCCACACGCAAACCGCCCGCGAGTTGTGGTTTGATAATCAGAATGTCGGCGGCATAGGTATCAAGAATTTGTAGAGCACTGCTGAGTCCTGTAACGGCCTCGTCGGCAGCGATTGCAATCGGTGTGGAGTTACGCAACACACGCATTTCGTGGAGCTGTTCCGCACGTACAGGCTGCTCGACATATTGGATATCGTAGGGTACGCAGCGCGTGAGTATAATTAGGGCCTCTGGTAGCGTCCAGGCTTCGTTCGCATCCAGCCGCAAGCGCACTTTGGGGCCGATTGCCTCGCGCACCGCCGCGATACGTGTCAATTCTTCTTCCATGCTGAGAGCCATGCCCACCTTTAATTTGATGCAGCGAAATCCGCGTTCACACGCGAGTCGCGCTGCCGCACTTGCCGCCTCTTGTGTGGGGGCCGCGATGATCGCGTTGACCGCTACCTGCGCTTTAGGCCTGCTAGCAGGTGCCGCAAGCAGCTGGGCCACACTCTTCTGTTCGCTTTTCCCTTGAGCATCGAGGAGTGCTATTTCCAGCCCACAATAGACTG
>JBBPYR010000081.1:0-21993 GCA_038199755.1 Ktedonobacterales bacterium
AACGAAAAGCAGTCTTGTAACTGATGCCCATTTTTTTAGCGTAAACACTTAATCTCATAGGAACATACTAGCATAAAAGGGAATAAATGTCAATATTCATTGTTACTATTTACATCCCATATTTTGGGACTTCGCACCCGATTGTAGTGCAGTTGACGAGAGTTTGCTATTTTCGTCAGCGACCTTCAGGCGAAGCTGTAAGCGTTTCTCTTGCTCTAGGCGCAGTCGGGTGAGGTCGTCATAGACCTCGGCAGTAAACGCAAAGAAGTTCATGGCGAGCGCAATCTGCGGTTTTTTCGAATCACCGTTCTGAGCCACCAAATAGCAAGCTCGCCGACTCAAAAAGTAGTCTCTAATCTTGCGCTGGCCACCTTGGCCGGTTCTGGACATTTTAACGACTTCATTAAAATGTTCCTCCAGTTGGAGCCCGACATCTGGCGAAGTCGCGGCGATCATGGCTGCTCTGATTACTTTCTCGAAGTTTTGCCATGATGCCTCATAGCCTAAGGCCTTTTGAAGGTCACGAGCACTCCAGTATTCATGCCCAAGAACATTGATCTGTTTGATCGACTCGAAATCAGGTTCCTTCATCATCGTTAATGACTCCCTTCGACAGCAGCCTGTTTGACTGCTTTCATTCGCTCAAAGTCGGTAATGCTGATGTACGTTCTTTTGTCGAGTGGAAATTTCTGCGTCGCAATATCAAGCCGTTCTAGATAGTAATACACGCTGGTTCTACTGACCCCAAGCTCTTTGCTGGCTTGAGCAATGCTGATAAAATTGGGGCTCCTTTGTTGGTTACTCATGATCCCCTCCTGATCTCTGATAATTCTTGTCGTTATACCCATTTATTATATGACAGTTTACAACACATGGCGATACATGTAAATGATCTGTATATATATGTCAAGACAATCGCATCTAAAATTTGAGTAGTACTGTGCCAGGAAAAATCCTCTCGGGTGGGCATTCATGCCAAGCGTCTCAAAGTGGATTGGAACAACGACTATCTCTTGTCCGTTCTGGATAGGGTTCATTAGATGCGATTGCCCTGTGTGCTGAATGGCCAAAAACTTGACATACCGCCCCTATGATGATACTATTTTCCATGAAGATAACGAACTATTATTAGCATTGCTATTACTTAATGATGCAGAGACGGAACGAAAGAAACATGACGATGGCATTCCTACTCGCGGTTGATACCGCCGCATGAGCGACTTCGCCAGGGCTTATGCGGCAGGAAGTGGCACTCTACCGATGCAATCACTCACCCAGAATAGACGAGTAAGTGATATATGTTGCTCTTTTCGCATCTGTTGAAGCTTTCTCTCCTCCCTCCTGAACGCGTTCTAGCGCGTTCCCTCATCGTACATGGCGTGTGTCGCGCCTGGGCAACACTTCTCTCAGTTGCTTGTATGTCATGCGACACCGTGTGCTTCCAACCAGGGCATCCATGCGCGAGAGTGTGCTGATATTAGCCCATAAGTTAGCACGCCTGACCTGTGCTTACCACAGCGTCTGGCCTCGTTCTTTGGGATGTATAGGATGCTTGGGATGTCTGGGATACCTGAAATTCTTGAGATGATCTTTTCTTTTCATCGTTTTATACTACTGGAAGCACTTAAAGGGATTTTTGATGTTACAAGTGAATCGCATTAAATTATCATATGGGCCACGTCTCATTCTCGATAATATATCATTTACCGTCGCCCCTGGCGAAAAGGCTGGGCTAATCGGTGTTAATGGCGCGGGCAAAAGCTCGCTCCTCAAAATCGTTGCAGGCGAGCAGGAGGCTGATGGCGGCAATAGTATGCTACCACGCAGCTTTGGCTACCTCTCGCAGGATGTCGCCCACGAAACCTCGGTCGCCACGGGCGTTACCGTGCGTGAGTTTGTCTATAGCAGTACGGGACTGGACAAAGCCGTAAAAGCCTTTGAAGAACTTTCCCATCAGATCGCAGATAGTAGCAACGACGATCTCACCACCCTGTTAGAGCACTTCGCCGAGGCCCAAGACGCACTTGATCGGCTGGGCTACTATGATGCCGACGCTCGTATCGAGCAGCTCATCACAGGGCTTAAAATCGGGGGTGTAACGCTTGAGCGCGAGGTTGCGACACTCAGTGGTGGGCAGAAAACCAAGTTGTCCCTGGTACGACTGCTCTTTCAGGCACCGGAACTGCTGCTATTAGACGAGCCAACAAACTTTCTGGATGTCGAAGCCGCTGGCTGGTTGATGGAATTCCTGCAAGAGTACAAAGGGGCGTTACTGATCATCTCGCACGATCTGGACCTGCTCGACAAAAGCATCAACAAGGTGCTGCGCCTCAATGAGTTCACGCATAAGCTGGAGGAGTACCGCGGCACCTACTCCAACTACCTAACCGCGACAGGGGACGCGCTGGCCTTGATGGAGCGCACCAAGTCGCAGCAGGAACGCGAGGTTGCCCGTCTGCGTAAGACCTCTGAGCGATTGCGTGGTTATGGCGCGACACGCGTGAGCCAGCGTATCGCCGTAGACAAGCGTATCACGCAGATTGAGACGAGCAAGCCGCAATTGCCACAGACGAGTCGCAAGATCAAGATAGACTTTCCCATGCGCCAAAGCAGTAGTCTGCTGGTGGTGCGGGCCGACAAGCTGGGCAAACGCTACGGCACGAAAGAGATCTTTTCCAACATCAACTTCCAGGTCGAACGCGGCGAACGGCTGGTCATTGTCGGCCTCAACGGTGCCGGTAAAACCACGCTGTTGCGTACCCTGCTCAATTTCGTGCCACTCAGCACAGGCAAGGTCACGATGGGAGATCGCGTGCGGCTGGGCTACTACGCACAGGAGAACGAGGGACTCGACTACGAAAACATCGTGCTGAACGAGGCCACCAGCATCTTGCCGGAAGACGCAAAGCGGGTGCGCGGCGTGCTGGGGCGTTTCCTCTTTACAGGGGACCGCGTTTTCCAGAAGGTCGGCACACTCAGCGGTGGCGAAAAGACGCGCCTTGCTCTGGCGAAGATGGTGCTTGACGGCCCCAACTTGCTCGTGCTTGACGAGCCAACGACCCACCTTGATGCGCTGTCGCGTAACATCATCGGTGAGGCACTGGGAAACTATTCTGGCACCATCATTGCCGTTACGCACGATATTGAGTTTGTGCAGCATCTGAAACCAACGACGTTGTTGATGATGCCGCAAGGAAAAATTGTCTCATACGATGCGAAGTATGATGAATTGCTACAACGCGCATAAGCCACATCCTCAGTGCCTTTGGCACTTCGCACAACAAAATGGGTGCAGTCTGGAAAACGGTTAGTTGGCCATTTTCCAGACTGCACCCATTTTGTTGTGCCATCAGGTGATACAACGCTGATAAATAGCGTAGTTATGCATAAGGGCTGAATAGAGAAAAACAACCCGTTCTTTCTCACCCATCCCCCTGGACATGGTTTTAACACAGCGTAGGAGGTTTTGCATGCTCTCATTTTCCCGCGAACGGCGAGGAGCGCGTTTTTCAGCCCATGCCCTCTGCATGGGCTTGACGATTCTTTTTATGATGTTCTTCAGTGCGTGTGGTGGTACTACGGGTGGCGGCAGCACGAGCACGGGTGGCGGTTCTACATCGAACGCGTTGCCTTGCACCGCTGCGACGAACAGCAACCCGACACCAACGCCGATTCCCAGTGTACCCGCATTAGCCGCTCCGAAAGCCCTGATTAGTTCAGGCACGTTGACAATCGGTAGTGACACAACGTATCCGCCGCAGGAGTTCATTGACACCACCAATGGTAAGGCGACAGGCTTTGACGTGGACCTGATTGACGCCATGGCTAAGAAGCTTGGCCTCAAGGCTGATGTCAAGACCGCTAATTTCGACACCATCATCGATGATCTGGGCTCCAAACGCTATGACATAGTTATCTCGGCCCTCTCGATTAACTCTGACCGCCTGAAAAAAGTGGATTTCGTGCCCTATTTTCAGTCCGGCGAGTCATTGATGGTGCAAAAGGGCAACCCGATGGGCCTCAAGTGCCTGGGTAGCCTGTGTGGACTGAATGTCGGCGTGCAGAGCGGTACGATTGAATTGACCGATTTGAATACGGCCAATAAAGCCTGTACCACTGGGGGCAAGCCAGCTATCAACCTGACCGTCTTGAAAGACCAGACCGCCGTTCTACAGTTGCTCGGCAATAATCGTGTCGTGGCAACCTTCCAGGACTCGCCTGTCACCGACTACTACATCAAGCAAAACCCTGGCCAGTTCGAGGTTGGTGGTAGTGTCGTCAACACCGTTCCCGAAGGCATCGCCATACGCAAAGGCGATACCTCCATGCTCAATGCGATGGAAGCCGCCTTTGATGCCGTGAAGAAGGACGGCACCTATGACCAGCTCTTCACCAAATGGAACTTGAACCCCGGCCAAAAGATCGGTGCCTAGTCGTTTTACATTGAAAAACCCCTGTTCCTGGGTCCTTGTATTGTTTATAATGCAAGGGACCCAGGAATTTTCTATACAGGAGGCACTATCATGTTTCGGTGGGATATCGTCGGACAATATCTCTTTTCGCAAGTCTTTCTAAAAGCAGCCTGGACAACCTTGTGGCTGTCACTGGTCGCACAGATCATAGGAGTTGTCCTTGGTCTCTTTCTCGCACTGATGCGTATGTCGCATTTTCCGGTCTTATCCTGGATTGCTCGCGCCTACATTTGGTTCTTCCGCGGCAGTCCACTGCTGGTGCAGGTGCTGCTCTTATGGATTGGTCTGCCCAAGATATCCGGCATTCTGTTACCAGACTTCGCATGTATATTGTTAGCCTTCTCCCTCAATGAAGGGGCATACATGGCAGAGATTGTGCGCGCCGGTATTAGCTCGGTTGACACGGGCCAGATGGAGGCAGCAAAATCGCTGGGTATGCGTTACCCGCTCGCCATGCGGCGCATCATCCTGCCGCAGGCGGCGCGTGTGATCTTGCCACCGCTGGGCAATGAATTCAATAACATGCTCAAAACAACCTCAATCGCCTCTGTCATCGGCGTGTATGAACTCACACACATCTCTGATGTCTATGGACCGCCCACATTCAGCGTGTTTGAATTATTGATTGTTGCCACCTTCTATTATCTGCTCATGACCACAGTATGGGGCTACTTCCAGAGCTGGCTGGAAAACCGCCTGAATCCTAGCCGAACAAGGATCGATAAAGAAGATAAAACGAGTTGGACCACGCGTATACTGGGCCTCGGCACGCCACGAGCGGGCGGTACGCTTGTCAGCGGGCGTTAGTTGAAGGAGAGCAAGCATGAACACAGAAGCGGCATCGCACAACGGATCAAGCGATAGCAGCGAAATGGTACGCGCCGAACAGATCGTGAAACGCTTTGGCAAGCTCACCGTGCTCAACGGCGTTGATCTCTCAGTCAAGCGCGGCCAGGTGGTAGTGATCATTGGGCCGAGCGGCTCCGGCAAGACTACCCTGTTGCGCTGTATCAATCACCTCGAAAAAATCGATGGTGGACGCATATACATTGAGGGCGAACTGATGGGCTTTCGCGAGGTAAATGGGCGCTTAGTGGGGGATCGCGAGACGAATATCGCCAGAATGCGTTCACAAATCGGCTTCGTCTTTCAGCGTTTTAATTTGTTCCCACACAAGACCGCCCTGGAGAATGTGATGGAGGCACCCATTCATGTGCTTGGTCTGTCAACCAAGCAAGTGCGTGAACATGCCCATGAGCTACTAGGTAAGGTGGGACTGGCTGACAAGATGGATTCCTATCCACACGCCCTTTCCGGTGGCCAGCAGCAGCGTGTCGCCATTGCCCGCGCCCTGTGCATGAACCCCAAATTGATGCTTTTTGATGAGGCCACATCCGCGCTCGACCCCGAACTGGTCGGCGATGTGCTCAAAGTCATGCGCGATCTGGCCGAGGAGGGCATGACAATGGTGGTTGTCACCCACGAAATGGGCTTTGCCCGCGACGTAGCGGACCACGTGATCTTTATGGATAAATCAGTCATCGTCGAGCAAGGGCCACCTGCACAGATTTTTGACCACGCGCAAAGCGAACGCACACGCAACTTCCTGGGAATGATTAAAGAATAACTACAGGGGCCTATGTGCTGCCGTTAGCAGCACAAAGGCCCCTCTAGTTAGCTTTCTATTCATAACGTAGCGTTTCACTGATGCGCACACGCGAGGCGGAAAGAGCTGGTCCCACGCTCGCCACAAACGAAACCACGATGGCAAAGGGCAACGTACTTCCAATTAAGAGCGGACTCACAGCAACGTCAAAAGGTTGGATGAAGGTATCCAGCACATTCACCATGCCATTGCCGCCGGGGAGACCAAGCGCGGTGCCAACTGCCCACGCGATCACCGTGAGAGCCAGCCCCTCGATCCAGAAGACCAGGCTCACACGCCAGCCGGTTGCGCCCAGCGAACGCAAAATGCCAATCTCCAGCCGTCGCTCAATGACCGATGCCGACAGTGTGTGCGAAAGCCCCAGCAACCCCACCAGCGCAACCAGAACGGCAACCGTATCAAAGAGACTATAGATGGCGACAAGAACACCTGGTCCCTGCTGTGGCGTGAGTGTGGGCGCGTCCACGCTGACATCCTCTCCCTTGAGGTTGTTCACGCGCTGTTGTATGCCATCCACTGTCTGTTGCAGGTCCGCGTGCGAGTGATCGTGGACCTGAACATACCAGTGTGAGCTCGCGTCCGCAGGCACGTCTCGCAAGGAGAGGTTGAGGGTTGCAAGAGAAGTAAAAGCATCCCCTACCTGACCCGTTGGATTCGACGAGCCAGCGACATCGTTTGTCTCGTGGACGATGCCCACAAGTTGCCACCGCACCTGTTTTGTCCCGGCACTGAGCGTCACATACCCACCAACATGCAGATGGAGCCGCTCCGCCGCATAATCATTGCTGACGAAGGTATCCTGCTCCTCAGCGGTCAGCCAGCGTCCAGCGACGAGCTGAGGATGATAGACACGCGTGTTAGCCAGCAAGCCAATCACATGCAGTTGCCTCGCGGACAGCGTCACGGTCGCCTCATCGAGTGGTTCGACACGAGCAACATTTGGCAACGATTGCATAGCGGAAATCAGTTGTCGCGAGAATGCGGCATTCTCTGTCGAAGACGCTGTTACGACTACATCGCTCTCATACATGTTCATTTGATGCACGGCGGTCGCGCCAATCGATTCATTCGTGACTTGCACCGCCATGAAGACAGCGATAGAGAGGATCAGGGTGAGCAGCGTCAAGGCAGCCTGTCCCGGCTTGCGAAAGAGGCCGCGCACACCAAGCCAGAACGTTTGCGGAATCCAAAAGAAGTGGCGACCCCAGGCGTATGTTTGGCGACTACTGCCAGCTTGTACGCCATAAGCAGAAATCGCCTCGCGCACGGTAATACGCGTACCAAGCCAGAGAGGCAGCAGGGCAGCAAGTAGTGGCACGAGCAGACCAGCCGCCGCGCTGAGCAGAATCACCCTTGGCGATATCTGAAACGGCCCAAGATCAGCAGCAGTCTGCGTGGTCACGACCGAGGCAACCTCCGTACAGATGTATAAGCCGCCGACAATACCTAGCACGGTTCCGATGACCCCATAGATTTCCACCGAGAGCAGATAACTGCTCATAATCTGCCAGCGCGTTCCGCCTAAAGCCTTCATCGCGCCAATGATGCGGATTTGTTCGCTCAACACGGTGGTCACGGTATTGATAATCATCAAGCAGACGAGCAACAGGGCAACCACGGCGAGGATGCGCACAATATTGAGCAGACCGCTGACGATCAACTCGGCTTGCACGATACTCGAAGAGGAGGCAGAAAAAGAGTCGTAGATAGGAATATGGGCATCATCGAGTATGCGCGCCATCGCCTGATACGTCGGGGCTGTGGGAACAGCATTTTGCGTTTGCACCATGATTTGTGTGCCGAGAAAGGGGAGGTGGCCCGACCCATGCACTTCACTCTTTCCACTAGCAGCAAGTTGCTGTAGGACAGCGGTGCTGATATACGCAAGACCCTGTGTCTTGACGACGAGCAAGGCCCGTCCTTGTGTACGCGCCAGCCCAACGACCCGTAATGAAAGAGTGTGCCCATCGGGGGTATTGAGCGTTACGCTATCTCCGAGCGCAACGGTATGCACCGTGCGATCACTGACATCCATCACAATTTCATCTGGGCCGGGCAGATGGCCACTCGTCAGTTGGAACGTTCCCAATGGCTGCTGGTAGACATCTTGATAGTCCGTGATTTGGATGGTCGCCGCTTTGCTTTGTCCCGCTACATGCCAGTAGGTGAGCAACTGCGTACTGAGCTGGAACCGCTCCACATCGGGCAGGCGTGCTAACGTGCTAGCAATAGTTGGCGGAAGCTTGTCCACCAGAAAGCTAATCGTTGGCACAGAGGCTGGATTGGCACTGTAGAGAAATGCCGCCCCAATCAGGTCGTTAGCTTGATTCACAGCCGTAAGTCCCATCACGGCAATCAAGATACCAAGCACCATCAAGGCGGTGCGTCCCTTGCGCCGCATCACATCGGCAAGTGCCTTTCGCGTCAGAATACTGCCTGATTTCACTCCTCTCATTGTTCACTCCCTTGCGTGCCATCCTCACGCGCTGGCGGCTCTAGGGCAGGTTGCTGCACGGAATTGCTTGCAACGATACGCCCATCAAGGAGATCGATACGGGCAGTGGCACGCGCCGCCAATTCTGGGGCATGCGTCACGTAGATGATCGTTTTGCCGTGTTGCCGCAGAGCAGCGAGGGTGGCAAAGATTTCGTCTGCGGTACGAGAATCCAGGTTGCCAGTTGGCTCATCGGCGACGATCACAGGAGGATCATTTGCCAGCGCACGGGCGATGGCAACGCGCTGCTGCTCACCGCCGGAAAGTTCGCTCGGCAGCCGATTGGCCAGTTCTGCGATGTGTGCCTGTTGCAAGCAGAAGAGGGCGCGCTCCCGCCACGCATGACGCTTGAGCCCCCCGCCACCACCTAGTTCGAGAGCAAGCAGCACATTTTCGAGGGCGGTGAGTGTGGGAATCAACTGGAAGAACTGAAAGATAATGCCCACATGTCTGCCCCGCCAACGGGCAAGGGCGTTCTCGCTCATCGCACGCAGTTCCTGCCCGCCAAAAAGCACGCGTCCACTGGAGGGACGGTCGATACCTGTGAGCATATTCAGTAGCGTGGACTTGCCGCTACCTGATGGCCCATTGATCGTGAAGAGGCTTTGGGCAGGAATGGTAAAGGTGACATCATCTAAAATGACTGTGTTCTTGCGGTGCATCGTAATCACCCGTGAAAGATGCTCGAATTGGATCAGTGTTCCTGACCCTGTATACGTTCCCTGCTCTTGCTTACTCAATGATGGTTGCATAACGAAGTCTCCCTCCTCTTTTCTGCTATGAATGTACTTGATCGTGCAGCCTTGCCGCTACGTCTGTTCTCCCACTGTCATTTGCGCCACTGTCGTAAAAGACAGTACCCAAATCAGGAGGCAATGTTATAATTGGGTGAGGAGGAAAGGATTATGAGGCAGCTTCGTCGTGTTCGTCCGCTCTGCTGGTTCTTGTTGGCAGTATTTGGCGTCATCATTGCTTGCTGGAATAGCTGGAGTTGGCAGTTCACCGCTACATCCAGCGCGCTTCATATCCTCTACACCGCGCTTTTGCTGCTGCATATGGGCATCTATTGGCTAGTTGTTACCGTGAAGATGCGAAGAGAGTTTACGTGGCTGCTCATTGCTAGTCAGGCCGGGCTGATCCTTCTGCTGACACAACTGACGCAGTTGGTCATCATGGCCCTGGTGCTTTCGCTGGTGCTCTTCATCGTTGTGACCCTCACCTGCAAACAGCTCTTCGCGGTGCTGGCAACCCTTGCTAGCTACCTCGCGCTCTTGCTGCTGTACATGCAGACATTTGACCCCGGCCAGGAGTGGCAAGCTATGTGGAGCGGTGGCTATGCGCCAGAGATTGCGCTGCTGGGCCTATTTTTCCTGCTGGTCTTGATGCTGTATTTGCAGCGAGAACAACACGCGCATGAACAGACAAAAACGCTCTTGCACAAACTGGATACCGCCCACGCTCAGCTCTCCGCCTATGCGTTGCGTGTCGAAGAGTTAACAATGACCACCGAACGCCAACGCATTGCCCGTGACCTGCACGACACCTTCATACAGGGTGTCACAGGCTTGGTAATGCAATTGGAGGTTGCCCAAACACAATTGCACCACCACAAGGTCGAGCGAGCACAAGAGATTCTAGAGCAGGTGATGGAAGCGGCTCATGACACCATAGCTGATGCCCGCTGTGCCATCGGCAACTTACGCACAGAATGTATGCGGCCAGATGATCTGCTCGAAGAGGTGCAAGAGGAGATCAGCCGCTTTACTGCGGCAACGGATATTCCCTGTCAATCTGATCTCACGCAGCTCTCGACCATTCCAAGCGCGTTATGCGAACAGGTGTTACGCGTGATTGCCGAAGGTTTAGCCAATGTTGCACATCATGCACACGCCCACAGCGTCTGGGTGCAAGTCATGCGCCAGAACGGAATGCTCACGATTGAGGTGCGTGATGATGGCGTTGGCTTTGATGCGGCAGCGGTCAGTACGCAGGTCGGTCACTACGGCTTATTTGGTCTGCGTGAGCGTGCAAAGCTGGTAGGAGGAAGTATAGAGATAAGGAGCGGAGTAGGAAAAGGAACAACACTGCATTTCAACATTCCAGAGCATGCTCCCATACAGCTAGAAGGAGAGGCAAGATGGCACAGCGCATCCGTGTCGTAATTGCCGACGATCACCTGATGGTTCGCAAAGGGCTGCGGCTAATGCTGGAAGAGGAGGGTGAGGATATCGAACTCGTCGGCGACGCTGGCGATGGGGCCACAGCGGTCGCGCTGGCAGAACAACTGCAACCGGACGTGGTGGTGATGGATATACGCATGCCAGGGATGGATGGAATCGCTGCACTAAAGCATATTCATGCGGCATATCCGCATATCGCCGTGCTGCTGCTGACAACCTATGATGAGGACGAGTTGATGATGCGCGGACTGCAAGCAGGAGCATGTGGCTACTTCCTCAAAGACACACCCTTGGAGACCCTGCTCAATGCCATTCGTGCAGCGGCACGAGGTGAAGTACTGATTCAGCCTGAAATTATGGCACGCCTGCTTTCGCATACGACCTCGATAGCCTATAGTGTATCTTCGCCACTCTCCTCATCCCCATCCGCTCCTACATCTGACTATGTGCTAAGCTCAATGCCATTGAGTAAGCGCGAACGCGAGGTACTGGCAGGCGTGGCCCAGGGCGAGCGCAGCAAGGAAATTGCCGCTCGGCTCGGCATTACCGAGCGCACGGTGCGGGCCTACCTGACCAATATCTTCACCAAGCTGAATGTTGACTCGCGGGCAGCGGCGGTCGCGGTGGCGATTGCCCGTGGTATTTTATGATAAGTTTAGCTGGGAGTGGAGCGCAGCATCTGATTTTGCAGTTGCCAGAGCTTCCAGTACGCGCCCTCAAGCTGCAGCAGTTCATGATGGGTGCCACGCTCTTTGATGCGACCATCCTGCATCAGCAGAATTTCGTTCGCCATCTCAAGTCCCACCAGCCGATGTGTAATAATTAACGTGGTGCGCCCCTGAATCAGTGTACGCAATGAGCCTAACACCTCTTGCTCGGTCACGGCGTCCAGATTCGTCGTCGGCTCGTCGAGCAGCAGTATGGGCGCGTTTTTGAGGATGGCACGCGCAATGGCCAGGCGTTGCTGTTCGCCACCGCTCAAGTTAAGCCCTTGCTCACCAATACGCGTGTCGTACCCCTGGGGCAATGCTTGAATGAATTCGTGAATGTGGGCAGCACGTGCCGCCTGCTCTAGCTCTTCCACGCTGGCATCGGGACGAGCTAGCAAAAGATTCTCATGGATAGTCGCGTTAAAAAGATGGGTGCTCTGCTCTACCACACCGATAAGCTGATGGATATCCTCTTGTCGATAGTCGCGCAACTCATAGCCGCCGAGCAGGATATGCCCCTCGTTGTAGTCCCAGAAACGCTCAAGCAGGTGGGCAAGCGTTGACTTGCCAGCACCGCTGGGGCCGACGATGGCGATACACTGCCCCTGTGGCAGAGAAAAGTTGATATTGTGCAATACGTCGGGTCCCTGCGGCATATAGCGAAAGCTGAGATGCTGCACCGCGATATCATGCTGTGTTAACACAGGCGAAGGCAATTGAGGATCGCGCACGGCAGGTTGAGCGTCCACCACCTCGAACAGGCGGCGGGCCGCCTCCAAACTGCCGCCGAGTTGTTGCGCGGCTTGTGGCAAGGGAATGACCGCCTCAAAGCTAGTCAGCACCGCCAGTGCAACCACCGCCAACGTGATCGCATTGATCTGTCCCATGCCAATCAGCGGTATGCCAATCAACAGAATAACCCACAACGATAGGTTCGTAAAAAGTACACTTAACGCCTCTTGTAGAGCGTTGACACGCGCCATCAACCCTTGGAGCTGCATCAACAAACGCTGCAGTTGCGCGACCCGTTCTTGTTGACTGCCTTCTCGCCCAAAGGAGAGCAGATCAGCCATGCCTTGTATGCTCTCGACGAGCGTTATGTTTAGCTCGGACCTGACCACCACCAGTTGTTGCCCCACTTTACGGCTGAGCAGATAGGTCATCAACGGCAGCACAACACCTTGCAAGAGGAAAAACAGCAGGAAGATAAGCGCGAAGACGATGTGATACGCGCCCAACACACACCACATAATCAGGGCGATCAAGGCGGCAACAAGAGGCGGGGCAAGCACACGCACATAAAACTCTTGCAGCGTCTCGATATCGGCCACCATGCGCGTCAGCAAGGCACCGCTACTATACTCGGCCCCGTTCTTGTCGGCGAGCGCGGTCAGGCGTGCGGGTGCCAGTGGCTCCAAGGCTTTATAAAACCAGACGCGCAGTTCTGCCAGCAGCCGAAAGGTGATGTAATGCGAGACACAGCGTTCGAGGTAGCGATACAAGCCGCGTGTGATGCCGAAGAAGCGCACACCGATAATCGCAAAGGCGAGCGCGGCCAGCGAGGGATGTAAAGCGGAACTAGCAATGATGTACGCAGACAAGCCCATTAAGCCAATGCCCGCAATGATGGTCAGCACGCCAAGCAGCACCGCCAGCAGCATCCACTTCGTGAGCGGGCGCGTGAAGCGTAGCAATCGCCAGAGGGTTGCACTTTTGTTCATACCGCCCTCCTTCCATAGGCATTGACCAATTGCCGATACATACCAGAACGCTCAAGCAAGGTCTGATGTGTACCCACCTCGACCACGCGACCAGCATCCAACACCACAATCTGGTCCGCATCATACACCGTGCTCAAGCGATGGGCAATCACCAGCACGGTGCGCCCCTTCATTAAACGTTTGAGGGCCGTTAGTACGTTCGCTTCATAAGCAGCATCAAGATGGGATGTCGCCTCATCGAGAATGAGGAGCGGCGCGTTTTTCAAGAAGGCACGAGCCAGACTGATACGCTGCGCCTCGCCCCCGCTCAGGCGCACACCGCGTTCGCCAATCACTGTATTATAGCCGGACGCGAGGTGCGCGATAAATTCGTCCGCATGGGCCTGCCGTGCCGCGTCAATCACCTCTTTCATCGTCGCATCTGGACAGCCCAGGCGAATATTATCAGCAATCGTCGCGTTGAACAGGTAGGGACGCTGCGGCACCCATGCCACCTTTTGACGCCACTGCTGCGCGGCCACGTCGAGCAGCGACACGCCATTGCTGCTAATGGTGCCACCATCCGCCTCTATGAAACGCAGCAGCAAATTGGCAATCGTGCTCTTGCCCGCCCCACTGGGGCCAACCAGTGCCACCTTTTGACCAGGGGAGAGCGTAAACGAAACATCAGCGAGGGCGGGTCGCTGTTCATCATAGGTATAGCTCACATGCTCAAAACGGATTACGCCACTGGCCAGTTGCCGCGTGTTAGCCGTCGTGCTGGTCGTGTGTTGCGGAACAGGTGTATCTAGAATAGCAAAGATACGTTGTGCAGCCTCGCGACCACTCAGGCCAGCGTGATAACGCGCCCCAAGTTGACGCAGAGGCAGGTAAAATTCGGGTGCCAGCAAAAGCACAAAAAAGGCACTCTCAAAAGGCATCTGCCCATAGAGTAGGCGCAGACCAGCCTCCACCGCCACCACCGCAGTGCTGACGGTCGCGCCCATCTCTAGCACCAACGAGGAGAGAAAAGAAACGCGCAACAGGCTCATGGTGGCCTCGCGAAAACGATCACTGACGCGCTGCACCGTCTCTACTTGCGCCTTACCACGGCCAAACAGTTTGAGCGTCGTCATCCCCTGCAACACATCCAGAAAGTGTGCGCTCATCAAACTGAGCAGACGCCATTGCCGCTGCGACTCTGCCCGCGCCATCAAGCCCACCAGAGCCATCAGCAAGGGCAACAAGGGCGCGGTAATCAACAACACGAGACCAGAAAAGGGATCAGCAGAGAAAACGGCTATAAGAACAAGTAGCGGTATCGTGACACTGAGGAACATCTGCGGTACGTATTGGCTGAAATAGGCATCTAGAGCCTCAACGCCCTCCACTGTGGTATTGATTAACTCCCCACTACGCTCCCCCTTGGTATATGCGGGTCCGAGTGCGAAGAGATGGGCCAGCAGGCGTGTACGCAATACTGTTTTTATGCGGGCCGCCAGCTGATGGGCCACTATGTTACTTCCCCAAACTAGGCAGGTACGCACCAGAATGACGGCTAGCAAGAGGAAGAGCAGCATCCACACCTGCTGCACCGTTTGATGCAACAGGAACACATGGTTGATAATAGTACTGAGATAGTGAGCTTGCAAGACGATCAAGCCGCCCAAAAGCGTACTCAACACGATAGTCATGATTAGGTAGCCGCGTACTCCGCGTATCTGGAGAAACAAGCGTGTATTCAATTTCATTGACTTATATCGCAATCTTCGTTTGAAGGATATATTCCAAAACATGGATAGAGAATGATAGGTAATGGATAGGTGTCTATATGTATTTTACGGCAGGGGTGCCACCCACGGAACACGTACTATTGCAAAATGCTATAAATTACGGTATGCTGTATTAAGATCACGAAGCACCATAGGTGCCAGAGCTGAAGAGAAGGAGCCTCCTAATGATGGGTGAGAAGCCCACCGCCACGCTTACGTTGGCAGATGTACAGCCCATTGCAGCTGCGATTCGCGCCAATGTCGCACGCGTAATGATTGGGAAGTCAGATGTTATTGATCTCTTGCTGGTTGCCCTCTTGAGTGATGGGCACGTGCTGATCGAAGATGTCCCTGGCATGGGCAAAACGATCATGGCAAAGGCCCTGGCTCGCTCGCTCGCTGCAACATTTCAGCGTGTGCAGGGAACACCAGATCTGTTACCCACGGATATTACGGGTGTGAGTTACTTTGACCAGCGCAAGAATGATTTTGTCTTTCGTAAGGGACCGCTATTCGCACAGATTTTGCTGGTGGATGAGATCAACCGCGCTACGCCACGGACACAATCGGCCTTGCTAGAGGCGATGGCTGAGCGGCAGGTGACGATTGAACGCGAAAGTATGCTCTTGCCGAAGCCATTTCTGGTACTCGCGACCCAAAATCCGGTTGAACAGGAAGGCACCTTTCCTCTGCCAGAGGCCCAACTGGATCGCTTTTTGATGCGTATACAGGTCGGCTATCCAACGGAAGACGAGGAAGAAGCCATTCTCCATCGCTTTAAGCATGAGGAGCCACTTGATAGTTTACAGCCCGTGGTGGAGATTGAGCAGATTATCGCCTTGCAACAACTCGTTCGCCATGTGCAATGGCAGCCAGAGGTGGAGCACTATCTGCTGGCGATTGTGCGTGCAACCCGCCACCATGCCGCGGTGCAACTGGGCGTCAGTCCACGTGGGACACTTGCGCTCTACCGTGCCTGTGAGGTCTACGCCGCCATGCAGGGGCGCGATTACGTTACGCCCGATGACGTAAAGCGGCTGGCTCCAAACACCTTAGCGCATCGCTTGCTCACCACAGCCCGCACGCGCATTCGTGGGCAGCGCACACTGGAAGTCATGCAGGAGATTATACAAGCCACGCCTGTACCCGTTGAGAAGATTGCGCAACCGCCCGCGAAAAGATAGGGAGAGATGCATGCAGACCGATCATGCCACGCTTGATCTTGACCACGAACTACTAAAATATCATCGCCCGTGGTATCTACTAGCAGGGATATTACTCGCGCTCAGTCTCTTGTTCAGGCAACCCCTGCTCTTTCTAATATCCCTCTTTACCTCCGTGATTGCCATTGTACCTGATATCTGGTATCGCCGCTCCTTACGCCACTTATTAGTACGCCAGAGCGTCAGCCAGCACCGCCTCTTTTTTGGCGAAGAGGTGATGTTATCCATCAGTATCGAAAACCAAAAGTTTTTACCTTTGCCATGGTTGCGCGTTGAGAACGCGATCACGCCGCCACTGGTGTTTGGCAAAAAGCGCGTGGTTCGCCTGCAACCGATATTACAAGACATCCATATCAGCACGTGGCTACTCTGGCCCTTTCAACGCGTGACGCGCACCTATCGCATCCGTTGCCAAGCACGCGGCTTGCATATTTTCGGCCCCATGCGCCTGAGTTGCAGCGATCCCTTAGGCTGGCTTGAGATAGAAATTCGTCTACCTGCTAGCGAGACGCTCCTAGTATATCCACTGATCGCCCCACTAGAAACGCTTGGTTTGCCTTCTGTACACCCCTTTGGAGAATATGCGGCGGCACACAATTTTTTGGAAGACCCTTTGCGCGTAGCCGGGGTGCGTGACTACGTTCTGGGTGATGATCCACGGCGTATTCATTGGAAGGCCACGGCACATGCGGGCAGCCTGCGCAGCAAAATCTACGAGCCGAGCAGCCAACGCCGCTTGCTGATCTTGCTTGACGCCTGGAACTATGCTGAGGAGCTAAAAGAAATTGACACCGATATCCAGGAATTCACGATTACGGCGGCGGCTTCGCTTACGGTATGGGCTTTAGCAGAGGGCTATATGGTTGGTTTGCTGACAAATTGTGGCGTTATCACTTCGTCGCAAGATAGTGTAGTATCAGAAGCCTTTGATAGGGCAGCCACGCAAGAGCGAGCGGAGGTCACAACCGCGATCTCGCCTCCCGGCGTTATCGTACCATTTGCCCTCGATTCACAACAGCAAGAACGACTGCTAGCAGTGCTGGCACGGCTCGTCCCAAGCTCCAATACCACGATGGAACGGCTAATTGATATAGATGAAAGCATGCTGCTACCGGGTACCACGATTGTGCTGGTCAGTGCGGCCAGTACGTTGACCGCTGGCGTGGTGGAACGCCTGGATGATATACGTAGGCGCGGCACCTCTGTGCATCTCGCCTTGACAGGCATGACAGATATGCAGGAAGGCCAGATAGTGCCGGAAACGTATACTTTACCGGTGTATGATCTTGGTGGAAAGGAGACATGGCATGAGATCGTCAGAACTGTCGGCGACACGCAATCTGACACCGTTGGCATCAGTGCTACGCCGCTTCAATTGGATTGAACAGTTCGTCATTCCAGTTGCGCTCGCCATCATGGAGTCGCAACCCGTTGTCATCGGGCTCATACTGCTCTCACAGTTCTTCACGGGCACAACTCGACCGTGGCCGCTAGAAGCGTATACCGTCACACTGCTCATCGTCGCGCTTCACTGGTGGGCTTTATTGGTAGAACGGTTACGACAGCGCGGCATACCCCATCAACGCGTACAACTCTTGCGGATTGTAGGTCTGTTCGTCGCCTGTGTAGTGGTCTTCCTGACACATTTAGCACTACTCACGAATGTGCTCACCGCTATTATTATGCTCATGTTAGTAACATGGTTCTGGAAACGGGGCATAGACAAGGCACGCGTTGGGCTGAGCGACGAAAACCTCGTGCCAACCTTTCGCATTGGCTTTCTGGTACTCCTCTTCCTATTCTTTTTCTTTCTTATCAACCTTGCGGCGAATTCTTACTATTCACCTGACTATACTGGCGTCTTTGTAGCTTTGGGAAACGCGTTCTCGCTCTTCTTTTTCAGTGGTCTGCTCGCGCTTTCTTTTACGCGCATTGCACTCATCAGGCGTGACAACGCACGATCTTCGTCCGGTAGCATTTTCGATCCCACACGGGCGTGGCTGGTTGTACTGACACTTGTATGGATAATCCTACTCGCGGTTGTGACTGGGCTAGACACATTCTCATTTCAATCTATCGCTGACTTCTTTCAGCCGCTATGGCTGTTGCTCGGCATCCTCTCACTCTTCCTGCTACAAGTCATTTATTTCTTATTAGCACCGTTCGCTGCATTCTTTAGAAGCATTTTTGTTGTCCCACTTACGCATACCGTACAGGTACCTTCACATTCCACGAAACAACAGCCAATAGCACCACCAGTGATTCCGCCAGAAGCTATTCTGATTGGGCGCATTGTTTTGCTGATTATACTGCTGGTGCTCTTCATACAGGTAATACGCTTGATCCTGCGACGCTGGCAAGCACATCAGCACAGCGATGATAGCGAGAAAGAGATACGCGAGACATTGCCTGTGCGCTCTTTGTTGCAGGCACGTCGGCACGAGCAACGACGGACACAACAAGAACACCAACCTGAACTTGAACTGTTGCCACCCAACTCAGCGCGGGCGCGTTATCGTGAACTACTACAGGAATTAGCCTGGAATAAGGAAACGTTGCAACGGCATGCCAACGAGACACCAACTGAATATCAAGCACGGCTCCTCACGCAACTCCCTACACAGCAGCCATCTGCCCGTGCAATAGAAGCGGAGCAGGCAGAACAACACGATGACGCGGCTACGCTTGCAAGTTTGACCAGCGATTATACGCGAGAACGCTATGGTGGGAAGTCAAGCGAACACAAAAACAGAGCGTACACAGCAGATTGGCTAGCTCATTTGATAAAAAGGTTGGTTGGTACGTCTACTAGGTAAGAGCAATTCAGCAAACCTCCCTTAGCAGAGGATTAGAAGTTTTTTTAACCCTTGTATAGAGAGCATAAAGTAGATTATGATAGAAACAATCTCATGCTTCTCGCCCTCGTACCATTTGCAGAGGCGACGTAGTAGATTAACGGCACAACTACATTCTGGGTGAGCACCTATGACACATAATACCCCTTATGATCACAATAGAGCATCAACCACTCGACACAACACTGAGCCACTGCTACATTTCGTTGTCGAGCGATTATCATTCGATGAAACACTCCACGATGTTGTGTCCGATCCGCAAACAAGCCCCGATGGGCTTGACGCACAAGAGTTAAGCGAACCACAGACCTATCCTGACGGCCTTGATTTGGAAGAAGAGGAAGAGGAAGAGGGAGGAGGCGAACCGCAAAGCAGGCCTGATAAATTGAATGATAGCGATGTAAGCGACGATCACCGTTTAGCCGTGCTACTACGCGAACATGAACAGTATGAGGCGGCCTTGAGCGTTTTTGAGCAGGCACTGCAAGAGGATACCAAAAACGCGCAACTCTACAACAGTCAAGGCGTTACCTACTATCAGATGCAGCACTATCAAGAGGCGTTGCAAGCCTTTGAACGGGCCATTACGCTCTATCCCGATAACGCCCTTTTCCACAGCAATCGCGGCTATGCGTTACTAAAAGATGGTCAGCCCGCAGCTGCAATAGAGGCCTTTGAACAGGCTATCAGTTGTGACGAAAACTGCTCCACCGCGTATTACGGCAAAGGCTTGGCCTATGAGCAAGCACAAAGTGCTGAAGAGGCTCTGCTAGCATTTGAACTGGCCCTGCACTATAATCCGCGCTCAATGGCGTCCTGGTATCATAAAGGTCTCGTACTGGCGGAGTTGGAACGCTATGAAGAGTGCTTAATTCTCTACGATCATGTGCTGGCCCTTGAACCTAATAACGTCATGTTCATCTACCAGTTGGCGTGTGTGCTGACGCAGCTGGAACAGTATGACGCGGCCTTGCTCGCCCTTGAGCAGATCATCGCGGCTGCTCCCACGTTCGCACCCGCATATAAAGACAAGGGAGAGATTTTGCTGCGCCAGCAAGCGTACGATGAGGCATGTAACGCCTTCACTCAGGCCACCACGCTCGATCCCCATGCAGCCTCGGCCTATAATGGCAAGGGAAATGCGTTCTATCAACTCAAGCTCTACGATCAAGCGATGCGGGCCTATGAACAAGCCATTCGCCTTGCACCAGATGAGGCCATCTTCCACTATAATCGCGGCAATCTGCTGATACGATTCGGTGAGTTCAAGAAGGCACTGGATGCCTTTGAACGCGCGGTCCAACTCGACCCCGATGATGCCCTGGCCTGGAACAATCTGGGGAATATGCTCTATCAACAACAACGCCCCCATAGAGCGTTGGCTGCCTATGAGCAAGCAATTCAACTTGACCCACAGCATCCCATATTTTATGATAATCGTGCGCGCACCTTGCTCTTCCTAGATCAATATACGGAAGCGTTAGCAGACTTTGAGCAGGCAGCTCAACTGTTGCCGAATGATGGCTCAATTCAAGCGGGCAGAGGGAATGCACTCGTTCAGTTGAAACGCTACGAGGAAGCATTACAAGCCTATGAGGAAGCCATCCGTTGTGATCCTGCCACGAGTAAGTGGTATATTTACAAAGGGAATATGCTGACACAGCTTGAACGCCCTATCGACGCATTCTCGGCATACACCCAAGCCATCCAGCTTGACCCTGCTACCGCCGCGACCTATGTACGCGTAGGCAAGCTACTCGCCCAATTTGAATATTTTGAAGAGGCATTGAGCACCTATGAGCAGGCATTACAGCTTGATCCAGACGACCAGGAAGCACTCAGACTGCGTGAAGACACGGTAGCTCTACTCAAGCAGAAGCAGCCTGAAAAGCGTTCGCGCCAACTCACACAAGCAAAACAGAAGAAGCTGACCACTATTCGCAATAGACCGCCAGCACTCGATCTGCACGTCTAAAAAGGATATTTTACTTCATGCCTTTATCTTTCATACGCGCATATCCACCTGCGCGTCCAAGCAGCAGCCCCGCCTATTGGTTTCCCTTTCGTGCTGGGAATGTGCTGGTGCAAGACACGGGACAACAGATCGCCCTGATCGAGGGCGATGACGCGATAGCATCCCTCTTGCAAGCACATGAGGTCTATTATCTAGGCACGCTCAATGGCACACCGTGTATGACGTGCGAGGTGGACGCCGAACGGGAATTGCCCGCAGATTGGCAGGCGTATTCGCTGCGCGGCCTCTTTGGGAAGCTTGCTGCCGAAATGCTTAACCTGGTGGGCTATGCCTCGCAAATATTGTACTGGCAGCAGACAAGCCGCTATTGTCCCGTCAGTGGGCACCTGACGGAGCCAGAAATAGGCACGTGGGGGCGACATTGCCCTCATTGTGGTCACGTGAGCTATCCACACGTCACGCCTGCGATCCTCGTGCTCGTCTATGACGGTGAGCGTGTGCTGCTCACCCACAAGCCGGGATGGGACAAACGCTATAGCTGTATCGCGGGCTTCACCGAGCCGGGCGAAACGCTAGAGGAGTGCGCCCAGCGCGAGATTTATGAAGAGGTTGGCCTTGAGGTGACGGATGTCGAGTACATCGGCAGCCAATCATGGCCCTTTCCCCATCAGTTGATGGTTGGCTTCGTCGCCCGCTATGTCAGCGGTGAGATACGTATTGAGGAGCAGGAATTGGACGACGCTAAATGGTTCCCCATTGATGAACTGCCACAATTGCCGCCACCACAAAGCTTGGCCCATACCATTATTATGACCTGGGCCGAACGCCAAAAGCATAGAGGGTAAAGTAGCAAGCACATGCACGAGAGAACAACGCGTTGTTCTCTCGTGCATGTGCTTGCTACTTTACCCTCTATGCTTTTGGCGTTCGGCCCAGGTCATAATAA